>NZ_JAZDQN010000015.1:0-134351 GCF_036324125.1 Pseudomonas ulcerans
GTCATCTGCTTCATCAGGCGTCTCTGCGGTTGAGATCAGGCATTCTGCCAAAGCTGGAAGCCCTCTTCAGAGTTTCCCTAGAATGTTTTCGTATGTTGGATGTGCTGGGTCGCACTTGATTTTGGAATCTTTGAATCGATCTTGGATGATGGTCTTTCGTCTTCTGAATGTCATTTCTTTTTACTTATTCTTGTCTCTGTATTCGTTTCTTGATTAGGTTGTCCCTCTTCAGAAAGAGAATTAAAGATCATAGGGTTGGGAAGGCGTGTAAGCCGCAGCCTGTAGGCGTTTGGGTTTGATCTGGTACTTTGTAAGTCATGCTCCAGAGCGGTCGTGGTTTCTTTTATCTCTACATTGGAATGGTTTTAAAGAAATCGATGATTTCACATTCTGTGCTGTCCAGGCCTTCCTGTTGTTCTAGCTGAGCTGGCCTCTGTCCTTCAAGCATCTTTCGGAGCGTCGCCGCTCGTCCGAGTGCTATGGTTCCCTGCTGATTGAAAATGTATTTCATCGTGTCACCAACTAGCACTTTGTATGCTTGCTTTTTTCGGTCGTACCCAGCGTATCTTGAAGAGCTGAATTCATTTCCAGTAGTGTTGGCTTTGATTCGTCCGTCGTTAAAACAGGTTAGATTGTAGTTTGCACTCTGGAGTAATGCGTTTAGACGCATTGGGTTGTCTTCGATTAGTTCGTATTGGTAGTCCCATGCCTCTTCGTACCTGCAATGATTTTCTTCGAGCTCGATGTTTAATAGCAGCTTTTTATTGTCAAGTGTCCTGCGGTTTTCGATAGCGATCGTGAGTTGTTGATTGAGTTCAGGTACAACACCGTGAAGCGCTTGTAGGTGCGTCAGGTTTTCAATGATTTTTGTTGCTTCCCGAAGCTTTCCATCAATTACTATGATTTCTTTTCTTTGAGTGGTAAGTTGGGTTCTTTGCATGGCTGTTTCCACTGCTGATGTCGCGGTGTCTTGGCAGATGTGCATAAGAACTGGCACTGGAAACGATTTCCCGTTTGGGCATCGAGCGTCACCAAATTTGCATCTGGTGCTACAGTGCATCGAGAATGGACTGTGTTTGTTTACTTTAATTTGCATGTTTGCGCCGCACTCACCGCACTTAATGAGCCCTGAAAGGAAATAGGTGCGTGGGGCTGTGGCCGGTTTGTATTCATCCTCGAACCGTTGTTGTACCTGATAGAACAGCTCTTCAGAAACAACGGCTGGGTAGATTTTGTGTTCTTTCCAGTATCCAATTGCTGTCTTGTTTGTGAGCCATCGCCTGATGGTGCTGGGGTTTATACGTTCAAATGCCGAATGTTTGTCTTTCAAGTTTCTAAGAATTCTTCTTTCGCCAAGCCCTGCCAAGGCGTCTTCAAATGCATCCTTCATTGCGGAAGCTATACCGTCTTTGAGTTTGCCATCAGATGTTAACCATATGGGGGTTCTGCGTCTGGGAATGATTCCAGTTTTGGCGATTTCTTCGCGTCTTCGATAACTTGCACTGATGCGCTTAGATAAAGATTGGCTGTAATGGAAAGCCTGCTGGACTTTCCCGAGAAGAGTCCATATTTGATCTGTCTTGATGTCAGGTCCGTACGTTACTCCATCTTCTAATGTTACGATCTTGACCTTTGACTTGATGATTTCGTTGATTAGGGAGAACATTTGCAGTTCGGGTAGCCTGCCGATCCTATCGATTGCTTCAACGAGGATGACGTCTCCTTCTCCTATTTCTTTCTGCTCAATAGCTTGCAACAACTTCCCGAAGCCATGTTTCAGGTGATCACCCTTTGAAGCTGATCGGCCCAGGTCTTGGAAGGTTTTCGGGTATATTTGGTATTCTTTGTTGTTGTTTATCCATTCTGCAATCAGTTCTTTTTGACGGGCTAGACTTGTACCTTTGCCTTGTTTGATACTAGAAAAGCGCGCATAGCCAACTGCGTAGGGCATCAATTGTCCTTCGTTGTAAAGTTGTTTGGTTGAGTTCGGGTGGTGCCTTTTATGTCTAAATTACACCACGAAAAATCCAGTTTCTAAACATTCAAGCATTTTAATTTCACTTGGTCCCACGGTTGGTAGGTACACCGCAGACAATAGCGAGTTCAAGGCCGCCAGCACCGCCCTCAGCCTGATCGCCAAGTACAACGCGCATATCGACCTGATCAACATGATGTCGCGCCTGGCCCGCGAGGAACTGGTCCATCACGAGCAGGTGCTGCGTCTGATGAAGCGCCGCAAGATCCCGCTGCGCCCGGTGTCCGCCGGTCGCTATGCCTCCGGCCTGCGCCGCGTGGCCCGGGCCCATGAGCCGGCCAAGCTGGTGGACACGCTGGTGATCGGTGCCTTTATCGAGGCCCGCAGCTGCGAGCGTTTTGCCGCGTTGGTGCCGCATCTGGACGAGGAACTGGGCAAGTTCTACCACGGCCTGCTCAAGAGCGAGGCGCGGCACTACCAGGGCTACCTGAAGCTGGCCCTGCAGTACGGCGATGCCGAGGATATCCAGCGCACCGTGGACAAGGTGCGCGAGGTCGAGGCCGAGCTGATCCTTTCGCCGGACGTGGAATTCCGTTTCCACAGCGGCGTGCCGGCCTGACTCACTGCGGCGCGAAGGTTCCTTCGCGCCTTCCTGAGGTTTTTACGAAAAGTCGCCGAGCGGCGATCAGGCAAGGCGAAAACAGGCGAGGAAGCGGAGTTTACTGGTTGTAAATGAGCATTCCGAGCCTGTTTTCAACGCAGCCTGATCGTCGCGCAGGCACTTTTCGTAAAACCTAGCAGGTCTGGGCAGCCAGGCGGTTGTTGACCTTGCGCCCCAGCACCAGCACCGTGACGAAACCACAGCCCACCAGGGCCGTGGCCAGGCTCATGAGCACGGCGCTGCCCATCTGGTCGACGATCCGCCCGCCGAAGAACGAGCCCAGGGCGATGATCACCTGGAACATCGCGACGAACAGCGGCATGCCGCGTTCCACGTCCTTCGGCGCCACCACGAACATCCAGATGCTGGCGCAGGCCGGGAAGGCGCCGAAGGCGAAGCCCCAGAGGCCGATCAGCATCGCCGCGCCGGTGAGGTGGGTGGCGAAGTGCGGGAAGAGGAAGGTGCTGGTGCCGATCAGCAGCGCCACCAGCAGCAAGGTGTGGCGCACGCTGCGGTTGGCGGCGAAGCCGGCAAAGATGTTCCCCGCGACTCCGGCGATACCGTAGAGCAGCAGCAACGAACCGATGGTCGGGCCGTCGAAGCCTGCGCGTTCCTTGAAGAATGGCGCAACGTAGGTATAGGCCGCGAAGTGCGCCAGGCCGATCAGCAGGACCGCGATCAGGCCGATTCGGGCTTGCGGGTTGATGAACAGCGCCGGCAGGTCGCTGATGCGAATGGCCTTTTCCGGGTTCAGGCGGGGCAGCAGGAACACCTGCGCCAGCAGCACCGGCACGCCCACCAGCGCGGTGGCGAGGAAGGTCATGCGCCAGCCCATCAGGCCGCTCAGCCAGGTGCCGACGGGCACGCCGAGCACGGTGGCGAGGGTCACGCCGACCATGATGATCGAGGTGGCCTGGGCGACACCGACGCCTTTCGGTGCCAGGCGGCCGCTGAGGGCGATGGCGGTGGCCCAGAAACCGCCGATGCTGATACCCAGCAGGACGCGGCCGAACAGCAGCAGGCTGAAATCGCCGGCGAAGGCCACGACGGCGTTGGCGATGATCATGATCAGGGTCAGGCCGACCAGCAGGTAGCGACGGTCCATGGCGCCGATGCCCACCGACAGCAACGGCGCGGCGAGGGCGGCCATGATCCCGGGCAGGGTGACCATCAGCCCGGCATGGCCGGCGCTGATGCCCAGGTCGGCGGCGACGTCGTTGAGCACCCCGACCGGGAGGAATTCACTGGTGACCAAGGCGAAGGCACCGATGGCGACGGAAAGGATGGCGAGCCACTGCTGGGTGAGGCTGCGTGGGTTTTCTTCGGGTAGGCCGCTGGCGGCCTGGCTGGCGCTTGGCATGTTGTCGGATTCCAAGGATGGGCGCCTGGGTAGGCGGGGGAGGGGTAAAGGCAGAAATTATAAAAGTCGCTTTTGCGAATCCGACAGGCGGGCGGTTCGATAGTAATCATCAGGGGGATTGATGGAAGCGGGAGCTGCGGACGACGCGCGGCGTGGAGAAGCCATTGCAGCAATATCCGTGCGGGACCACAACTGGCAGAACGGTCAGGTGGCCCGGCGCGCCAGGCTCAGCTCATGATGACGGCGAGAGCGGCCCTTGCATAAACCCCTTTGTATCTCGACAATGCGATAAATTCCCATTTGTGTATCGGTTGCATTCCTATGTCGACGCTCGACTCCGCGGCGCTTCATCAGCTCTATAGCGAAAACAACGGCTGGCTAAGAAGCTGGCTGCGGGGGCGTCTTGGCAACACGGCCGATGCCGCCGACCTGGCCCAGGACACCTTTGTGCGGGTGATGACCGCCCGCACCGAACTGCCGATTCGCGAGCCGCGCGGTTACCTGAGCGCCATCGCCCGCTCCCTGCTGATCGACAAGTCCCGTCGCCGTGCCATCGAGCAGGCGTACCTGTTCGCGCTGGCGCAGCGGCCCGAGCCGGTGGAGGTGTCGCCTGAGGTGCGGCTGTCGATCATCGAAATGCTGATGCAGGTCGACAGCTTGCTCGATGAGCTTGGCCCGCGTACCCGCGACATCTTTCTTGCCGTGCAACTGGAGGGACTGGCCTACGGTGCCGTCGCCGAGCGCTTCGAGGTCTCGGTCACCACGGTGAAAAACCACCTGACCCGGGCCATGACCCGCTGCCTGCTGCTGGTCGAAAGCCCGTGAGCAACCCCGACCTCAAGGTGCTGGAGGCCGCTGCCAGCTGGTATGTGCAGCTCAACGACGGCGCCAGCGACGAAGCCCGCAACCGGGCCTGGCAAAGCTGGCTGGAGGCAAGCCCCGAGCACGCGTCGGCCTGGGCGCGGGTGGAGAAATTGCAAGCGCAATGGGCGCGCATTCCCCAGGAGGCAGCACTTTCCAGCCTCGGCGCAGCACAGGCGCAGCGGCGCCAGGTGCTCAAGTTGCTTGGCCTGTTGCTGGCTGCTGGTGGTACCACATGGCTGGCGACCGAGCAGTTGCCGTACCAGGCGCTGCTTGCCCAGCAGCGCACCGGCGTGCGCGAACGCAAGTCGCTGCGGCTGGACGACGGTTCGCAATTGCACGTGAACGCTGGCAGTGCGGTGGATATCTGCTTCGACTCGGGCATGCGCCTGATCCGCTTGTACCAGGGCGAAGTGCTGATCGAGACTTCCAAGGACCCGGCCCAGCGTCCCTTCATCGTGCAGACCGCCAACGGCACCGTGCGCGCCCTGGGCACCCGTTTCAGCGTGCGCCAGCTGGAGCAGCGAACCCAGGTCGGCGTACTGGAGGCTGCGGTGGAGGTGCGTCCGCAATACCTTCTCGGGCAACCCGTACGGCTGGAGGCCGGACAACAGCTGAGTTTCGACGACAGCACGACGGATAGCATTCACCCCTTGCCCGACAATTCGGCCGCCTGGGTGCAAGGCATGCTGAGTGCGGATGGCTGGCGACTGGGGGACTTCATCAGCGAACTGGGGCGCTACCGTCCCGGCGTGCTGCGGTGTGCCAGCGCCGTGAAACACCTGAAGATCTCCGGCACCTTCCGCATCGACGACACCGACACGGTGCTGGAAAACCTCGGCAAGAGCCTGCCGGTCAGGGTGCGCTATCTCACGCGTTACTGGGTCAGCGTCGAGCCCGCTTGAGGTTTTTGCAAAAACATCCTGCGGCGCCTTGCTGATTTTCATTCTCGTCCGTCAATGACACAAGCCGCGATCACAGCGACTTCTGCCATAGCAACGGAAGGATCACTCAATGCTCCCGCTTCACCTCGACACCCCCGCGCCACTTGCCCGCCTGGTCCGTGCGGCCCTGTTCGGCCTGACCCTGGCCAGCGCGTCCGGCCTGGCCTTGCTGTCCAGCCCGGCCGTGGCGCAAGCCAACACGTCTTATCAGATTCCCGCTGGTCCATTGGGCGCCGCGCTGACCCGCTTCGGCGTGCAGGCCGGGGTTACCTTGTCGTTCGATACCGAACAGACCCGCCAACTCACCACGCCCGGCCTGTCTGGCAGCTATTCCGTGGAAGAAGGCCTGCAGCGCCTGCTTGCCAACAGCGGGTTGCAGGCCCAGCGCCAGGCCAACGGTGGCTATGTGCTGGTTGCTGCCAGCACCGACGGCAGCCTGGAACTGGGGCCGACCAACGTGACTGGCGCCGGGCTGGGCGAGACCACCGAGGGCTCGAAGTCCTACACCACCGGCAGCACCAGCACCGCCACGCGGATGAACCTCTCCCTGCGGGAAACACCGCAGTCGGTCAGCGTCGTCACGCGCCAGCAGATGGACGACCAGAACATGCAGTCCCTGGAAGACGTCGCCAGGGCGGCCACCGGTATCAACACCGCCAAGGATTTCGGCACCGAGCGCTCGCGCTATTTCTCCCGCGGCTTCCAGGTCAACGACCTGCAATACGACGGCGTGCCCACCAGCATTTCCGAAAGCTACTCGATGGACGTGACCTCGGTGAACAACATGGCCATCTATGACCGCGTGGAGTTCGTGCGTGGGGCCAACGGCCTGAGGCAGGGCGCGGGCAATCCCTCGGCAGCCATCAACCTGGTGCGCAAGCGCCCGACGGACACCTACCAGCTCAAGGCCGAAATCGGCGCAGGCTCCTGGGACAACTACCACAGCCAGATCGACGTGGGCGGGCCGCTGAACGAACAGGGCACCCTGCGTGGCAGGGCGGTGCTGCTGTACAACGGCGGCAACAGCTTCGTGGACCGTGCCGACAAGGAGAACCAGCTGTTCTACGCCATTGGTGAAGCCGACTTGAGCGAGTCCACCACCCTCAGCCTCGGAACCGTGCTGCAAAAGGACTATCACGGTGGCTATGACTGGGGCGGCCTGCCGACCCAACTCGATGGCAGCTTCTATCCACTCTCGCGCTCCAGCTCCTTTGCGCCGAGCTGGGCGCATCTGAACAAGATCAATCGCACGGTCTTCGCCGACATCAGGCACGGGTTCAACGATGACTGGAAACTGACGGTCAATACCAACCTGTCCTGGTCGAACGCGGACTTCCTCGGGCTCTACGGCAACAACATCGGCAATGACCAGTTCCGCCTGTTCACCAACGACACCAAGTACGACGACGAGCAGATCAGCATCGACGCGGCACTGAACGGCGCGTTCTACCTGCTGGGCCAGCGCCACGAACTGGTGTTCGGCGCCAACGCACGCAAGGACCGGTTCATCAACGAATCGCGTTACAACAACAACCCGAGCGTGGTCGACATTCTCGATTTCTCCCCTTCGCAGGTGGTCTCGCCCAGCTACGGCTACGAGCGCATCCAGTACCGCAACGTGCGCAAGGACAAAGGGTTCTATGCCGCCACCCGGTTGAATCCCTCCGACGAGCTGCATGTGATCCTGGGCAGTCGCTTCAGCTGGGTGGACTACGAGTCCGCTGACTATGAAGACCGCTTCAAGGAGAACGGCAAGGTCATTCCCTATGCTGGCGTGGTCTACGACCTGACCGACAGCACCTCTGTCTATGCCAGTTACACCGAGATCTACCAGGTTCAGAACAACTACGACATCACCAACAAGCTGCTCGACCCGATCACCGGCAGCAACTATGAAGTGGGCTTGAAAAACGAGTTCTACGACGGGTTGCTCAATACCTCGGTGGCGGTGTTCCAGGTCGATCAGAGCCATATGCCGCAGGCGGTGACCGGTGCGGCGCGGATTTGCGGGCCGGGCCGGACCTCGACCTGCTACGAGGAAGGCGGCAAGGTGCGTAACCGCGGGTTCGAGGTCGAAGCTTCGGGTGAGATTCTCAAGGGCTGGAATGCGGTGGTGGGATACACCTATAGCCATCCCGAGTATGTGGGCGGGGCGCGTAAAGGTACTGACTATGCCTCTGAAACCGCTCCCCGGCGCTTGTTCAAACTGGCCAGCAGCTATCGCCTGCCTGGCGACTTGAGCGACTGGCGCGTGGGTGGCGATCTCTACCATCAGAGCAAGGTCTACAAGGGCTCGGTGGAGCAGGGCGCCTACAACCTGGTGGGGCTGAATGCGAGCTACCAGATCAACCGGAATCTGAGCGCCCAACTCAACCTCGACAACGTGTTCGACAAGAAATACTACGCCGCGATCTATAACTCGAACCTGGGGAACTACTACGGGGAGCCGCGTAACTTTGCCGTTACGTTGCGGTACGAGAACTGAGGGGCGGTACACATCTCGCGAGCTGACACAGCTCCTACCTGGGCCGCGCTGCATGCGTTGTCAGTCGGGTGGCTGGCCACGCAGAATACGCGAGGCCACGGCGCCGCCCCAAGTGCGCAGCCAGACAAGGAGACCAGGCAAATGGAAGTACGTTGCACCTCGCTGGACGAAGTCCGCCAGCACATCGATGAAATCGACCGCTCCCTCGTTGCATTGCTCGCCAGGCGCGGCCAGTTCGTGGCCCAAGCGGCGGGCTTCAAGAAAACCACCGACGACGTGCGCGCGCCCGCGCGTGTCGAACAGGTCATCGGCAAGGTTCGGGAAATGGCCGGGCAATCCGGCGCTTCACCCGCGGTGGTGGAACAGGTCTACCGGGCCATGATCGCGGCGTTCATTGCCGAGGAACTGGAGACACATGCGAAGCTGGCCGCCGATACTCAGACCTGATCCCGGATGGCCCAGATCGAGCGATGGTTCACCCGTGCCGATAGCTGCTCGGCGCTTTCCTTGCGCTCCGAGTAACGATCCACCAGGCATGCCTGGTGGTCGCGCAGCAGGACGGTGAACTTCACCAGTTCTTCCATCACATCGACCACGCGGTCGTAGTACGGCGATGGCTTCATGCGTCCGGCGTCGTCGAATTCCAGGTAGGCCTTGGGCACCGAAGACTGGTTGGGGATGGTGAACATCCGCATCCAGCGGCCAAGGACGCGCAGCTGGTTGACCACGTTGAACGACTGCGAGCCACCGCACACCTGCATGACCGCCAGCGTCTTGCCCTGGGTGGGACGCACCGCGCCAAGGGCCAGGGGGATCCAGTCGATCTGCGCCTTGAACACCGCGGACATCGCCCCATGGCGCTCCGGCGAACACCAGACCTGGCCTTCCGACCACTGCACCAGGTCACGCAGTTCCTGCACCTTGGGGTGCTCTACCGGCACATCGTCCGGCAGTGGCAGGCCCGACGGGTCGAAGGTGCGCGTCTCGGCACCGAAATGCTCCAGCAGGCGTGCGGCTTCTTCCACCAGCAGGCGGCTGAAGGAGCGCTCGCGAGTCGATCCATACAGCAGCAGGATGCGCGGTTTGTGCTCGCTGGCCCGGATCGTTGCTGGCTGCGAATCGAACAGCGCGAGATCGAGGTTGGGCAGTTGTTCGGACATGTTGTCCTCCTTTTCAGAACGTTCCGATACGGTCCAGCTCATGCTTGAGCTGCGCACGGTCGAGGCTGTCGAAGGGCAGAGCGAAGAAGGCTCGGCAGCGAGACTCGATGCGAGCCAGGGTGGCGAGGAACGCGGCGTTGACCGAGGCCTCGTCACTTACGATTTCGGACGGGTCCTCCAGCCCCCAGTGCGACTTCAGCGCCGGGCCGAAATACACCGGGCAGGTTTCGCCGGCGGCCTTGTCGCACACGCTGATGACGATGTCCGGTGGATTGTCTTCGAACGCTTCGTTGCCTTTGCTGCTCAGGCCCTCGATGGAAATGCCGGCCTGCTGCAGCGTACTCAGGCTGCGGGGCAGGACCTGTCCCTTGGGAAAACTGCCCGAGCTGACCGCCTCGAAACCGGGCGGCGCCAGGTGGTTGAACAGCGCTTCGGAGAGGATGCTGCGACAGCTGTTGGCCGTGCACATGAACAGGACTCGCATGGAGGGCTCCTTTACTTCGTGGTGGAGAGTCAGAGGCTCAGGCGCAGTGCCTGATGAGGATCAGCAGCAGGTGGAATCACGAACGGGGCGGCCATCCATGTTCTTCAGGCGGAGGGTGTTGTCGGCCAGCCATTGCGCGTTGGCCTGCAAGGTGACTTGCAACATCTCGTGGACCCAGGCGGGCAGTTCCGGGTCGAGGCGGTAATACACCCATTGGCCCTGGCGGCGATCTTTCAGCAGGCCATTGCTGCGCAGTTGGGCCAGATGGCGGCTGATCTTCGGCTGACTGTCGTCCAGGGCGCACATCAGCTCGCAGACGCAGAGTTCTCCCAGGCTGGCGATCAGCAGGGTGGCGCGAGCGCGGGTTTCATCGGACAGGCTCTTGAAGACTTCGGGCGGGGTGATCATGGCGGTACCAGTACATATGGAAAGTCGAATATACGTATTTCCATATATTTCTGGCAAGTGCGTTTTGGTGAAGGGGCTGGAAGGGCATCAAAAGGGCGGGGAAACGTCGCTGCATGGACCTCAGCGAAGTTGAGATAACAGAGGTCGAGAGGGCAACGCGTACCCTGTGGGAGCTGGCTTGCCAGCGATTACGTCGGTGAATTCACCATCGCCATCGCTGGCAAGCCAGCTCCCACAGTGTCTGCGGCGCTTCCTCGAAGACCGCTGGCTTACCAGCTGTAACTCACTTTCGCCGTGATCTCCCGCCCAGGGTTGTAGTAGTTCGCCGTCCCCGACCCCACCACATGCTGCTCATCGAACAGGTTGCTGACGTTCAGCGCCAGGTCGGTGCCCTTGGCGATCTTGTAGTTGAAGGCCGCGTCGAACAGGGTGGTGCCATCGGTCTTGTTGGTATTGACGGGATTCATGTAGTAGGCGCCGACATAGCGCGCGCCCAGGCCGACGCTCACGTCCGTGCCGGGCACGTCGTAGTAGCTCCACAGCGAAGCGGTGTGTCGCGGTGCCGCGGTGAACTCGTTGCCCTTGAGCGAAGTGCCATCTCTCAGCGAACCGCGCACGACATCGGACTTCATGTAGGAATAGGCACCCACCAGGCTGAGCTCCTGGGTCAGTTGCGCCTTGGCTTCCAGATCGAGACCACGGGCGCGCGACTCGCCCACCGTCTGCCGATCGATGTCGCCGTTCGGCAGCACCACGGCGATGGTGACGTTCTCCTGGGTCAGGTCGTATACGGCTGCCGAGAAAATCGCATCCATGGTCATCGGCGAGTACTTCACGCCCACTTCGTACTGCCGGCCGGTCTGCGGTGTCACGCCCACCTGCGGCGGCGAGACCGACTCCACCATGCTCACGTAGGTGGATACCTCGTCGTTGACGATGTAGGTCAGCGCACCACGGTAGGAGGTTTCGGAGAAGTTGTCGGTCTGCTTCACCGGTGTAGCGCCGGCGGTCTCCTTGCTGGACAGGTCCATGGAGTCATTGCGCACACCTGCGGTGACGATGAAGCGTTCGTAGAAGGACAGGTTCTGCTGGAGGAATACCGCTTTGGTCGTAGCCTCTCGTTCTTCCACAGAGTAGGGGGCCAAGTTGCGCGAAACGCCAGTGAACACCGGATTGGCGATGTCGATGGACGATGTCGGGCTGTAGACGGAGCTTTCCTTGGTCGACGAGTCGAGATATTCCACCCCCACCAGGCTGCTGCTGTCGATGTTCTCGAAGCGGGCATCGTATTGCAGCATCAGGTTGCCGTTGAACTGGTCTGCATCGCTGTCTTTACCTACCACGAAGCGGGGAATCACGCTGCCGACCCGCGAGGCACTGTCGCTCAGGTAGGCATAGCCATAGTCGTCGGTCAGCTTGCTGTAGCGCAGGTTGCTGCGCAGCACGAAGCCATTGTCGAAGTCATGGGTCACGTTGCCGCTGAGGCTGGTGCGCTCCACATCGTGGAAGTTGTAGCCGGGCTCGCCGAAGAACTTGCTGCGGTCGTATTCCTTGTCCAGCGGATAGCCGCCGCTGTTGGGCGAGCTCTTGGTCTTCAGGTGGTCGAGGATCACCGTGCCCGAGGTGTAGTCCGTCGGCGCCCAGGTCAGGCCGCCCATGATGAAGCGGTTGTCGTCCTGGGAGTGGTCGTACTCGCGGTCGCTGTTCTGCATCTTCGCGGTGAGACGGCCTGCCACGGTCTTGCTGCCGTTCAGGGCATCGGTGACGTCGATGCCGGTCTCGACATGGTTGAACGAGCCGTAGGTGACATAGCCCTGGCCAGACTGCTCGAAGCGCGGCTGCTTGGTGACGAAGTTCACCGAGCCACCGGGATCGGCCGGGCCGAACAGCGTGGAGTTGGCACCGCGCAGGATCTCGATGCGCTCATAGGCGAACGGGTCTTCACGCACGCCGCGCATCGAGCTCAGGGTCAGGCCGTCGCGGTAGGTGGTGGCCTGGAAGCCGCGGATCTGGAAGTAGTCGTTGCGGTCGTCCGAACCGTAGAAGTCGCTGACCACGCCCGGGGTGTAGAGCAGCGCTTCTTCCGTGGTGCTGACGCTGCGCTGTTCCATCTCCTTGTTGGTCACCACCGACACCGAGGCGGGGGTGTTGAGGATGCTGGTGGCCACCTTGCCGCCCACCCACAGTTCCTTGGCGACCACCGAGTTGCTGTCGTCGTCTGCGTTGACCTTGACCTTGGCATTGACGATCACCGGCGCCAGGCGGTAGTCGTCGATCGCGGTGGAGTCGAGTTCGAGTGGGCCGGCGGCTTTCGATTGGGGGATCAGCAGGTAGGCATTCGGGCCTTGCTGCTCGACCTGCAGGTCGCTGCCCTGCAGCAGCGATGACAGCGCTGTCGATGTATCGAGGCTGCCGTTTACGCCCGGGGTGGTGCGGTTGGCGACGGTCGCTGCATCGAAGGACAGGCTGATTCCAGCCTCGCGGGCAAAGCGGTCGAGCGCCGGGGCCAGCGGGCCGGCGGCGATGTTCCATTGCTGGACCTGGTTGCGCGGCTCCGCGCCGGAATTTTGCGCCAGCGCCGGCACCGCGTGGCTGCTGACGATCAAGCCCAGGAGGGCAGCGTGCATGGCACGGCTCAAGGGATGGCGCTGTGGGACCTGGGACGAACTCATGTTCTCGCTCCGTGGAAGGGGGTCGGCAAACTGGCCTGTATTTCGGCCTTCCTTACAGGTCGAGCGAGAATGCGAAATCACCTCATTATTTTTTCGTTCGAGAAAACAGGCTCAACTGGCGGCCGTCAGCGTCACCCAGTAACGGGTCCGGTAATCGACCCGCAGGCGCAGCGACTGCGCGACCAGCGCCAGCACCTGGTCGTTGTCGGCCAGCTGGAAGGTGCCGGAGACCCGGCGATCGGCCACTTCCCTGGCGCAGCGCAGCACCCCGGGGCGGTAGCGCGACAGTTCCTCGACAAAGTCGGCGAGACGCATCTCGTGGGCGCTGATTACCCCGTCGCCCCAGCTCCAGACATCCAGGCCGTTGTCGCGGAACGCCTGGGCGCCCCGTGGGGTGAACAGCAACTGGCTGCTGGCCTGGAGGCTGCTTTCGACACCGGCAACGGGTTGGCTGAGTCCCGGAAACACCTCGACCGTGCCGCCCTGCACGGCGAGCAGGGTGCCGTCTTCACGCTCGCGCACCAGCAGGCGGCTGCTCTGCGCGCGCAGGAGGCCGTCGCGGGTCCGCACCCAGAAGGGACGTTCATCCACGCCGACATTCACGATGATCTCGCCGCGCTGCAGGATGACCAGGCGTCGCCGGGCATCGAAATCGCTGTCGACCGCGCTGCCACTGTTGAGCTGGACCAGGCTGTCGTCATCAAGCCGGAAGCGTCGTTGCTCGCCGGTGTCGCTGTGCTGCTGGGCCAGCAGGGCCGGCAAGGGCGTGTAGTCGCGGCTGAGCCAGGCCGCCGTACCCACAGCGGCCAGCATGCCCAGGCGCTTGAGGCTTTCCCGTCGACGCAGGCCACGCTGGGCGCCATTGAGAGTGCTGCGGGCCAGTTGCGGCGGGAGCCCGGTGAAGTCGTCCCCGAGGCCTTCCACCCGCCGCCACGCCAACGCATGCTCCGGGCGCTGCTGCAGCCAGTGCTCGAATCGGCGTCGGGTCTGTTCGTCCGCGTGGTTGAAGCGCAGGCTCACCAGCCAGTGGATCGCCTGGTCGACAACAGCCGGATCCAGGGCTTTCGACTCAGGACTCGGCATAGCGCAGGCGATAGCAATGTTGCAGGGCAGTGGCCAGGTCGCGCTCCACGGTGGCCCGGGAAACGCCCAGTCTTTCGGCGATCTGCGGGCAGCTCAGGCCGTCGATCTGGGCCAGCAGGAAGGCCTGGCGGGTCCTCGGTTTCAGCCGGTCGAGCATGCGGTCGATACGCTCAAGCGCATCGAGGATCAAGCGACGGCTTTCTTCCGAGGGTATTTCCTGTTCAGGCAGCAGCTGGATGCTTTCCAGGTAGGCGCGTTCGAGTTCGCGACGCCGATACTGATCGATCATCAGCCCGCGGGCGATGCTGCTCAGGTAGGCACGGGGTTCACGCAAGGGGCTGGACTGGCGGGACCTGAGCAGGCGCACGAAGGTGTCCTGAGCCAGGTCCGCAGCGTGCTCGTGACAGCCGACGCGCCGGCTCAGCCAGCCGTGCAGCCACGAGTGGTGGGTGCGATAGAGCAGCCCCAGGTCGGCGGTACCGAGTGTCTCGTCGCTGCGCATCGTCGTCCCGGAAAGTACGTGATTGATAATAATTTGCAATTCTACTCACGTGTCTGCGGCTCAGGCAAATGCGGGTGCCCGATGGCGTCGCTTGTGGATGGAGGCCCCGGTTCTGCACGTTGCATTCTTCAACCGATCAACCAATAATCGCACGCCGATGATAATGATTGTCTTTTGTCATGTATTCGCAGGTGTTCCCTTCCGCCATGTCGACCTCGCCGTGCGCTTCATTCGATCATCTCTATAACGAGCACCACTCTTGGCTGCGCCAGTGGTTGGGCCGGCGCCTGGGTTGCAGTGCCGACGCCGCCGACCTGGCCCACGATGCGTTCCTGAGGTTGTTGCTCAAACCGACGCAGCCCACCTTCGTCAATGGACTGGCAGCCCGTGGCTACCTGCGCAAGATCGCCAATGGCCTGTGCATCAACCTCTGGCAGCGCCGCGAAATCGAGCAGGCCTGGCTGGATGCCGTGGCGGCCCAGCCGCAAGGCTTCGCCGCTTCCGCCGAGCATTGCGCGGCCGTGCTGCAGGCGTTGCAGGAGGTCGGGCAGATGCTGATCGGCTTGCCGCACAAGGCCGCCCAGGCATTCGTCCTGGCGGTGGTGTGCCAGATGACCGACAAGGAGGTAGCCAGCGAACTCGGCGTGTCCGATCGCATGGTGCGCAAATACGTGGCCAAGGCCATGCTCGGTTGCCTGCAACTGGAAGTGGCCGCAGACGTCACGGCGTTGTGCGGCGAGGCAGACGCCTGACATGACCCGGCAACCGCCTTTCGAGGTCCTGGAGCAAGCGGCCGAGTGGTACGCGGAGTTGCGCTGCGGCGTCGCCGACACGGCCCGACAACAGGACTGGCAACACTGGCTGGCTGCCGACCCCATGCATCGCGTGGCCTGGGAAGCCGTGCGTGGCATCAGCCAGCGCTTCGAGCCATTGCAGCAACTGGCCGAGCGCCGCAGCACCGCAGACAGCCTGCTCGGTGCACACCAGCGGGTGCGCCGGCGGGCGGCGCTGCGCTGCTTCGCCGCGCTGGCCGGCGCGGGTGTGCTGTGGGCCAGTTGGCGCCTGACCCCTTTGCCACTCTGGGGGGCGGAATGGGTCGCCGACTATCGCAGCGGTACCGGTGAGTTGAAGTCCGTGCAACTGGCCGACGGTACCCACGTCTGGCTAAACACCCGTACGGCCTTCGATGTCGCCTTCAGCAGGAGGAGCCGCAAGGTGCACTTGCTCGTAGGCGAAATCCTGGTCGACACCGCTCACGACGCCCAGCGACCCTTCATCGTGCGTACCGCCCACGGCCGGATGCGTGCCCTGGGCACGCGCTTCAGCGTGCGGGTGGGCGACGACAGCACCTTGCTCTCGGTATTCGCGGGTGCGGTAGAGGTGACATTGCCAGGCACGGGCGAGACCCGGGTGATCGCGGCAGGTCAGCAACAGTCCTTCGGCACGCATCGACTGGAGGCTCCGGGCCGTGCCGACCTGGCCCGCCAGGCCTGGACCGAAGGCATGCTGGTGGCGGCGGATATCGAACTGGGCGAGGTGCTGGACGAACTGTCGCGCTACCACCACGGCTACATTTCGGTCAGCCCGCAAGTGGCCCGGCTCAAGGTGTTCGGCAACCTGCCGCTGCTGGATTTCGACAGCGCCCTGGCGATGCTTGGCTCATCGCTGCCGATCCGTGTCGAGCGACGACTGCCGTGGTGGACGACGGTCGGTCCGACTGATAACTGAAATTTCCTGCATGCGTGGTTCCGCTTTTCATCGCCTCGCCGGGTTAAGGGATGACAGCACATCCATTTCGCCCATCGGGACAAGGAACACATGATGCACCGTCCACTCCGCGCGCCGTTTTCTGCACGGCTGAGCTTTTCCGTCTGCCTGGCCAGCCTTGCGGCTGCCTCGGTTGCCATCGCGCCTTCGAGCGTCTACGCCGCCAGCCAGCATTACGCGATTCCTGCCGGGCCCTTGAGCCAGGTGTTGTCACGCTTCGCCGCAGAGTCGGGGGTGTACCTGGTAGGTTTGAGCGAGCTCGCCGAAGGGCGCAGCAGCCAGGGCCTGCAGGGCAGTTTCGACGTCGATGCAGGGTTCGCCATGCTGCTCTCCCAGACCGGTCTCACCGCCGAGATGACGGGTGCGCATCAGTACCGCCTGCGCGCCTTGGAGGGCAACACCCTCGAACTGGGCGCCACCAACGTCACCGGTGCCCTGTATCCGACGGTCGAGCCCGGCACCTCCTACACGGCACGTAGCATCGGCATCGGCAAGGGCGAACACTCCATCAAGGAAACCCCGCAGTCGGTGACGGTCATGACCCGCAAGCGCATGGACGACCAGAACCTCAACACCATTGACCAGGTAATGGAGCAGACGCCCGGCATCACCGTCTCGGGCTCGCCCATGGGCGGCAAGTATTTCTATTCCCGTGGCTTCAAGATGGACGCGCCTTTCCAGTACGACGGCGTCCCGCTGGACGTGGGTGGCAGCTATGTGCAGGCCAACAGCTTCAGCGGCGACATGGCGTTCTACGAGCAGGTGGAGTTGCTGCGCGGCGCCGCCGGCATGCTGCAAGGCGCCGGTACGCCGGCGGGCGCCGTCAATTTCGTGCGCAAGCGCGGCCAGGCCAGCCCCACCGCCAGCGTGACGCTGTCGGGCGGGACCTGGGACAACTACCGCAGCCAGGTCGATGTCGGCGGTCCGCTCAATGCGGCGGGCACCCTGCGCGGCCGGGCCGTGGTCGCCGAGCAGAAGCGTCGTTACTTCTACGACTATGGCAAGCGCGAAGACCAGCTGGCCTACGGTGCGCTGGACTATGACTTCTCGGACGACACCACCGCCGGCATCGCCCTGGCTTACGAAAAACTCCACGCCACACCCTGCTTTGGCGGCCTGCCGAGCTACAGCGACGGCTCGGACATCAAGCTCAAGCGCTCGACCTGCCTCGGCGCCAGCTGGAACCACTGGGACAGCGAGCGCACCTCGGTCTTCGCCGATGTGAAGCACCGCCTGAACGACGACTGGACTGCGCGCCTGGCGGGTGCCTACAGCCACAACCAGCAGGACATGAAGTACGTGCAGGGTATTGGTGTCGGCTACGTCACCCCCGGTGCGACATCCTCGTCGATCCAGTCGATTGCCGGCCTGTTCGACTACGATGCGGTCGACTACGGCTTCGATGGCTACCTGGACGGCAAATTCCGCGCCTGGGGCCTGGAGCACGAACTGACCGTCGGCGCCAATACCAGCTACTCCCACAGCCATGACCTCTGGGCGCTGGCCTTCATGCAGCAGCGCTCCGACGTATTCAATCCGACCCGTTTCATCGAGCCGAGCGACAGCTATATCATCGCCAACAGCTACCGCGGTGGCTGGCCGTATCCGTCGCGGACCACGGTCAAGCAACAGGGCGCCTATGCCAACCTGCGCCTGAAGCTGGCCGAGCCCTTGACCCTGGTGCTGGGCGGGCGGGTCAGCGACTGGCACTACAGCAACGATAGCCATGCTTATGGCGTGGCGCCGATCGACGAACGCCGTGAGACCGGCCAGGTGACGCCGTTCGCTGCCGTGCTGTTCGACTTGACGCCCAACCTCACGGCCTATGCCAGCTACGCCGACATCTTCCAGCCGCAGTCCTACACCGATGCCGACGGCAAGGTCCTCGAACCCAAGACCGGCACGAACTACGAGCTTGGGATCAAGGGCGAGTGGTTCAACGGCGCGCTCAATGGCTCGCTGAACCTGTTCCGCGCCTACCAGGAACACGCGGCGGTGGCGGTGAACGACAAGTCGATCTGCGCCTCGTGCTCGGTCGATTCCGGCAAGATCCGCGCCCAGGGCGTGGAAATGGAACTGACTGGTGCGCCGATCGAGCGCTTGCAACTGACGGCGGGCTACACCTATACCGCAACGGAAACACTGAGCCCGGTGCGCAACGCCAACGTGGCGGTGGGCAATGGCGACACCTACAACACCCTGGTGCCGCGTCACTCGCTGCGCGCCTGGGCCGACTACGGCTTGAGCGGCGACGCGAGCCGCTGGAGCCTGGGGGCTGGTGTCAACGCGCAGAGCGATATCTCCAGGCTTTCCGGCACGGTCAAGACCGAACAGCCGGGGTACGCGATCTGGGGCGCACGGGTGCAATACCAGATCGACCAGCACTGGGCAGTGGCGCTCAACGGCAACAACCTGTTCGACAAGGTGTACTACGCGACGGTCGGGGACCGTACGGGCGGGAACTACTACGGTGAGCCGCGCAACTACATGGTGACGTTGAAAGGCACGTTCTGAGGGGCGGGAAACGGACAGCATCAGCCTTGGCGGATGGTACACAGGCTGGCGGGAAATGAGCGTGTATGGCTGATTCCACAGCGATCTGTGCCTACCGATAACGCGGCCGTCCCGATAGGGTCCGGTCTTTGGACAAAGGAAGGCATCGATGAAGCTGGCAGACATTCCGTTCGGGACCACCGACTGGTCGACAATCGAGGCCACCGCCCACGCAGGAGAGGTGGTGGCGCACTCGCCAGTTCGCCGATATCCGTGTGCGGCTCGTTGAGTATTCCCCTGGATACCTGGCTGACCACTGGTGCCAGAAAGGGCATATCCTGCTGTGCCTTGAAGGCCAGCTCGATACCGAGCTGGAGGACGGTCGTGTCTTCACCCTGGTGCCCGGCATGAGCTATCAGGTTGGCGACATGGCGGAAGCTCACCGGTCATCGACCAGCACCGGTGCCAAACTGTTCATCGTGGATTGAGCCAATGTCCCTGATTACAGAACGTGTTGAACTTGCGCGCCGTGGCGCGAATGACAAGGTGATCTGCCGGATGCCCTCGGGCTGGGCGGTCATGGGTGATGTGCAGTTTCTCGAAGGGTACTGCCTGTTGCTTCCAGACCCTGTCGTTCCCAGCCTGAACGATTTGACCATCGAAGCGAGAGCGACCTATCTGCTCGATATGGCCCGACTGGGAGATGCGCTGCTTCAGGCCACGGGTGCGCTTCGCGTGAACTATGAAATCCTTGGAAACTCCGAGCCCGAGTTGCACTGCCATGTGTTTCCCCGCTATGCCAGTGAGCCGGAGGGCAAGCGCAAGATGCCGGTCTGGTTTTACGACTGGAAGTCGGCGCCTCCCTACGATGAAGCGCTGCACGGTAATTTGCGTGCGAGGCTTGCCCAGCTGTTGCTCTGATTGCAATGCCTGCACTTGATACCGACGCCCTGAGACGTTCACTGCCTCACGCTTGAGGCTATCCCGGGCGGGCGCTTCCGCCCGGGCAATACCTTCCTAAAACCCGACCACTTCGCTCGGCCTTTTATCGGCAAAATACCAAGCAACCTAACAAATGCCTGGACAATCATTGCCTAAGCAGACATATTTACTTACATCACTGCCTAAGCAGGGTTCTCCCCCGATGCAACATTTCACCCCGGAAAACTTCCAGACCTGCACCATCGGCTTGCTCCTGGGCCGCGCCGCGCTGGTCAAGGACCGCATTCTCGACCACCACCTCGAACCCTTCGGCGTCACCGCCGCGCAGTTCAAGGTGCTGATCATCGTCGCCCAGTTCGATGTCGATACCCCCGCCGAGCTGTCCCGCTACCTGAGCCTGGACAGCGGTTCGATGACGCGCATGCTCGACCGCCTCGAACAGAAAGACCTGATCGAGCGTCGCCGCTGCCCCGAGGACCGCCGCCAGGTGCGCATTGCGCTGACCCAGGAAGGCCAGAAACTCGCCAATCGCCTGCCGGAAATCGGCGCCCAGGCGATGAATGAGCTGGTCGGCGTGCTCGACCCGAGCGAGCTGGAAACACTTACCAGCCTGCTGACCAAGGTCCTGATCAATGCCGGCGACAGCGTCACCGCCCTGCGGGTAGGTGCGAAATGAACAAGGCCACCCTGAGCCTGCTGTTCGTCGCCCTGAGCCTCGCGGGCTGCGCCAGCTACGATGGTCTGTCGACCAGCGGCCAGCGCCTGGCCGCCAGCGACCTCAAGGCCGAGCAGACCCTGCAAGGCGTCACCCTGTCGCCGGCCGCCTGGCCGCAACCCGACTGGTGGCGCAGCCTCGGCGATGCCCAACTGGATGGCCTGATCGGCGAAGCCCTGCGCGACAGTCCGGACATGCAGATCGCCAGCGCCCGTGCCCACCAGGCCAGCGCCGCCGCGTCCGCCGCGGATGCCGCACGCATGCCGACCCTGGACGCCAGCGCTGGCGTCAGCCGCGCGCGCCTGGCCCGCGACCAGGACCCGAGCGGGCAGGGCGGGACTTACTCGACCGTGCGCAAGCTCGGCCTCGACTTCAACTACACCTTCGACCTCTGGGGCGGCCAGCGCGCCGCCTGGGAAGCCGCGCTGGGCCAGGCCCGCGCCGCCGAGGTGGATCGCCAGGCGGCCAGCCTGACCCTGGCCGCCGACGTGGCCCGGGCCTACAGCCAGCTGGGCCAGGCCTATATCGTCAACGACCTGACCCAGGAAGACCTCAAGCGCACCCGACAGATGCTCGACCTGGGCAAGCGCCGCCTGGCCGCCGGCATCGACAGCGACTACCAGTTGCAACAGACCGAAAGCCTTGCCGCCAGCTCGGAGGAGCAGGCCATCGCTGCTGCCAAGCAACTGCACAGCGCGCAGATCGCCCTGGCCGTGCTGCTTGGTAAAGGCCCTGACCGCGCCCGGCAGATCGCCCGTCCCAGCGTGCTCAAGCCTGGTGCGGTGGCGCTGCCTTCGGTACTGCCGGCCGAGCTGCTGGGCCGCCGTCCCGACCTGGTGGCCGCGCGCTGGCGGGTCGAGGCGGCGAGCAAGTCGATCGACGCCAGCAAGACGCGCTTCTACCCCAACCTCAACCTCAGCGCCGCCGCCGGTACCGAGGCGCTGCTGGGCGATGCGATCTTCGGCGCGCCGAGTCGCTTCCTCAGCATCGCCCCGACCGTGTCGCTGCCGATCTTCGATGGCGGCCGCCTGCGTGCCGACCTGGATGCCCGCGACGCCGACTACGACCTCGCCGTGGCCCAGTACAACAAGAGCCTGGTCAACGCCCTCGGCGAAGTCAGCGACAGCATCGACCAGCTTCGCGCCCTCGGCGAGCAGGTCGCCGCCAAGCAGCGCGCCGCCGATGTCGCCCAGCAGTCCTACGACACGGTGATGCAGCGCTACGGCTCCGGCATCGGCAACTTCCTCGACGTGCTGAGCATCGAGCAGCAACTGCTGCAGGCCCAGCGCCAGCTGGCCGAACTCAACGCCGAACGCATCGACCGCTCGATCCTGCTGATGCAGGCCCTCGGCGGCGGCTTCCAGGCCGATGCGGCAACCCAGCAACAGCAGGCCACGGCGACCTCGCCGGCCTCCCGTCATCCATAAGGTATTCGTCATGGCCACTACAACGGACACTGCCGCCAACGAGCAGGACGTCAACAACCAGCGCAAACGCAAGACCTGGCTGCTCGGCCTGCTGCTCATCGTGCTCGCCCTCGGCGCCGGCACCTGGGCCTGGCACGAACTCTACGGGCGCTGGAGCGAAAGCACCGACGACGCCTACGTCAACGGCAACGTGGTGGAAATCACCCCGCTGATCACCGGCACCGTGATCAGCATCGGCGCCGACGACGGCGACCTGGTCCACGCCGGCCAGGAACTGATCCGCTTCGACCCGAGCGATGCCGAGGTCGCCCTGCAGTCCTCCGAGGCCAAGCTGGCCCGGGCGGTGCGCCAGGTACGCGGCCTCTACAGCAACGTCGACGGGCAGAAGGCCCAGGTCGAGGCGCGCAAGGCCGAGCTGCAGAAGGCCCAGGAAAACTTCAACCGCCGCAAGACCCTCGCCGCCGGCGGGGCGATTTCCCAGGAAGAGCTGTCCCACGCCCGTGACGACCTGTCCTCGGCGCAGAGCGCCCTGGCCAATGCCAGGCAACAGCTCAACACCACCACCGCGCTGGTGGACGACACCGTGATCTCGTCCCACCCCGACGTGCGCGCCGCCGCCGCCGAGTTGCGCCAGGCCTACCTGAACAATGCCCGCACCACCCTGGTGGCACCGGTTACCGGCTATGTCGCCAAGCGCACCGTGCAACTGGGCCAGCGCCTGCAGCCGGGCACCGCGACCATGGCGGTGATTCCGCTGGACCAGCTGTGGATCGACGCCAACTTCAAGGAAACCCAGTTGCGCAACATGCGCATCGGCCAGCCGGTGGATATCACCACCGACCTGTACGGCAGCGACGTGAAGTTCAGCGGCACCATCGACAGCCTGGGCGCCGGTACCGGTTCGGCCTTCGCCCTGCTGCCGGCGCAAAACGCCACCGGCAACTGGATCAAGATCGTCCAGCGCGTGCCGGTGCGGGTGCACATCAACCCCGAGCAACTGGCCCAGCACCCGCTGCGCATCGGCCTGTCGACCATGGTCGACGTCGACCTGCACGACCAGAGCGGCCCGGTCCTGGCCCAGCAACCGCCGCAACAGGCGTCCTTCGCCACCCAGGTGTATGACCGTCAACTGGCCGAGGCCGACACCCTGATCGCCCGGTTGATCCACGACAACAGCGCCAGCGACAAGACTGCACAGCGATGAGCAACCAGGCCTCGTTCACCCCGCCGAGCCTGCTGCTGACCACCATCGGCCTGTCCCTGGCGACCTTCATGCAGGTGCTCGACACCACCATCGCCAACGTGGCGTTGCCGACCATTTCCGGCAACCTCGGGGTCAGCTCGGAGCAGGGCACCTGGGTGATCACCTCGTTCGCGGTGAGCAACGCCATCGCCCTGCCGCTGACCGGCTGGTTGAGCCGGCGCTTCGGCGAGGTCAAGCTGTTCATCTGGGCGACGCTGCTGTTCGTCCTGGCGTCGTTCCTTTGCGGTATCTCGCAGTCGATGCCGGAACTGGTGGGTTTCCGCGTGCTCCAGGGCGTGGTCGCCGGGCCCCTGTACCCGATGACCCAGACCCTGCTGATCGCCGTCTATCCACCGGCGAAACGAGGAATGGCCCTGGCGCTGCTGGCCATGGTCACGGTGGTGGCGCCCATCGCCGGGCCTATCCTCGGCGGCTGGATCACCGACAGCTACAGCTGGCCATGGATCTTCTTCATCAACATACCCATCGGCCTGTTCGCCGCCGCCGTGGTGCGTCAGCAGATGCGCACGCGGCCGGTGCAGACCGCCCGCCAGCCGATGGACTATATCGGCCTGCTGAGCCTGATCATCGGCGTCGGCGCCTTGCAGATCGTCCTCGACAAGGGCAACGACCTGGACTGGTTCGAGTCCAGCTTCATCGTCGTCGGCAGCCTGGTCTCGGTGGTGTTCATCGCCGTGTTCATCATCTGGGAATTGACCGACAAGCACCCGGTGGTCAACCTGCGCCTGTTCGTCCATCGCAACTTCCGCATCGGCACCATCGTGCTGGTGGGCGGCTATGCCGGGTTTTTCGGCATCAACCTGATCCTGCCGCAGTGGTTGCAGACGCAGATGGGCTACACCGCGACCTGGGCCGGACTGGCCGTGGCGCCGATCGGCCTGCTGCCGGTGCTGATGTCGCCCTTCGTCGGCAAGTACGCGCATCGCTTCGACCTGCGCCTGCTGGCCGGCCTGGCGTTCCTGGCGATCGGCCTGAGCTGCTTCATGCGTGCCGAGTTCACCCATGAGGTGGACTTCCAGCACGTGGCCATGGTGCAGCTGTTCATGGGCATCGGCGTGGCGCTGTTCTTCATGCCGACCCTGAGCATCCTGCTCTCGGACCTGCCGCCGCACCAGATCGCCGACGGCTCTGGCCTCGCGACTTTCCTGCGGACCCTTGGCGGCAGCTTCGCGGCGTCGCTGACCACCTGGATCTGGATCCGCCGTGCCGACCAGCACCATGCCTACCTGAGCGAAAGCATCAGCACCTATGAGCCGGCGACCCGCGAGGCGCTGCAGCAACTGGGTGGGGCAGGGGGCGCGTCGTACCGGCAACTGGAGCAGATGCTCAGCAGCCAGGCGTACATGATGTCGACGGTGGACTACTTCACCCTGATGGGCTGGGTGTTCGCAGGATTGATCCTGCTGGTATGGCTGGCCAAGCCGCCGTTCGCGGCGAAGGCGGGGCCTGCTTCAGGCGGGCATTGAGGCAAGGAGGGAACTCCCGGGCGCGCGATCCATGCGCCCGGGAGTGGAGCCACTTAGTCGAGCAGCAGTGGCTTGATGCCGGTGAGAACCGGATTGCCTTTGAGCGGCGCGTATACATCGACGGCTACGCGGCGGACTTGCGGGTGGCCAGGGATGGTCTGGTCGGCGACGTACTGGTAGTTGGTACCGTTGACGACTTGAGAACGCACCTCCAGTGCCTTGTAGGTCGCGCCGATGAGGTGCTTGGTGACCTCCGCGAAGATTTCCTTTTCCTTGGCATCCAGCGGGTGAAGAGCAGTCCAGCCACCAACGACGACTTTTTCTTGAGCGGTCATGCGGTTTATCTCCCTATAAAGTTCCTACTCATCTGGCTTTTCGGATATCGCCCCGTCTATTCCAATGGTTTCCGGCATCCATGTTCGCGGTGTCCATAGTGTGAAGCAGTTCACAGAGAGGCAATAAAATAGCACCGGCAATCCTGCTGTCTGTCCGTTTAAGACCTTTCTTTGCGTAGGTGAATAGCTATTTGACATGATCGGTGGATGAACAATGTCCCTGGGCATGTCCCCGGGATTCGACTGCCTCGATGCGATGCCTGGAGCTCTCCGCCGATTTGCTGGCCGAGCAGGCCAGCGTCACCGGGCTGGTGATGGATTGTGGTGTGGCTTCAGGCACCTGGGGCGGTTCTCCGAGGGCTATCGCCAGTGCTTCGGCGAGTTGCCATCGGAAACCTTCAGGCGGCGGGGAGCCTGGGCGCGGGCACGAAATCGAACGGGGCCAGCTGGAAGCCCTGTTCATCCACCTGCAGCGCCCAGCCCTGGCGGTCCCAGTCGCCGAGGACGATGCGCCGGGCGGCGCTGCCGTCGTCGAGGGTCAGCTTGTGGATCGCCGGCCGGTGGGTATGGCCATGGACCAGGGTGCGCACACCATGCTTGAGCATGATCCGTGGCACTTCCTCGGCGGTGACATCGATGATGTCGTTGGCCTTCATGCGCGTCTGCGCCTTGCTCTCGCTGCGCAGCTTGCGTGCCAGCTTGCGCCGGGTGGACAGCGGCAGGTGGCGGAGGATCCACAGGCTCAGCGGGTTGCGCAGGGTGCGACGCAGCTTCATGTAGGCCTCGTCGCGGGTGCACAGGCTGTCGCCGTGCATCAGCAGCACCGGCTCGCCGCCCATCTCGACCACGCTGGGGTCCTTGAGCAGGGTACAGCCGGCGGCCTTGCAGAAGGCCTTGCCGATCAGGAAGTCGCGGTTGCCGTGCATCAGGAAGATCCGCGTGCCGCTGTCGCTAAGCTGGCGCAGCGCCGCGCAGATGGAGGCCTGGAACGGCGTCATGCCGTCGTCGCCGATCCAGGCTTCGAAGAAGTCGCCGAGGATGTACAGGGCCTGTGCGTCCCGGGCGCGGGTGACCAGCAGATCAAGAAACGCCCGGGTGATGTCCGGGCGTTCTTCTTGCAGGTGCAGATCGGAGATCAGCAGTATCACTCAATGATCTCGGCTTTCTCGATGACCACGTCGTCCTTCGGCACGTCCTGGTGGCCAGCCTTGGAACCGGTGGCGACCTTCTCGATCGCATCGACCACTTCCTGGCCTTCGGTCACTTCGCCGAACACCGCGTAGCCCCAGCCCTGCACGTTCTTGCCGCTGTGGTTGAGGAAGCCGTTGTCGGTGCCGTTGATGAAGAACTGCGCCGATGCCGAATGCGGCTCCATGGTGCGGGCCATGGCGATCGAGTACTTCTTGTTCGGCAGGCCGTTGTCGGCTTCGTTCTGGATGCTGGCGCGGGTCTTCTTCTGGCTCATGTTGGCGTCGAAACCGCCGCCCTGGATCATGAAGCCCTTGATCACGCGGTGGAAGATGGTGCCGTCGTAGTGGCCTTCTTTCACGTACTGGACGAAGTTTTCCACGGTTTTCGGGGCTTTTTCGCTGTCCAGTTGCAGGACGATGTCGCCGTGGTTGGTGCTCAGTTTGACTTTGGCCATGCTGGAATTCGCTCTCTCAAGGCATGTGGGAAAGGAGGGTGCGCTAGCGCGTTATAGACCCTGACGCCGGCTTTGGCGTCGGCGATACGTTGATCGCGGGGATTTTTTTGCCGAAGACCGCCGATATTGGGGCCGGTTTGTCGGCGCGGTGCTGTCGGCGGCGCGACGGCTTCGGCTATGATAAGCGCTTTGTTTCACGCGGCCTACCCGCGCCGCACACCGGAATGCCAAGGATCCTAATGAGCAAGCCCACCGCCGACACCGCTCCCAATGCCGCCAAAGGCGCGCCTGCCGTCCCCGTCAACTTCCTGCGCCCGATCGTGCAGGCCGACCTGGACGCCGGCAAGCACAGCAGCATCGTCACCCGTTTCCCCCCAGAGCCCAACGGTTACCTGCACATCGGCCACGCCAAGTCGATCTGCGTGAACTTCGGCCTGGCCCAGGAATTCGGCGGTGCCTGCCACCTGCGCTTCGATGACACCAACCCGGCCAAGGAGGACCAGGAGTACATCGACGCCATCCAGGAAGACGTCAAGTGGCTCGGTTTCCAGTGGACCGGCCCGGTGCGCTACGCCTCGGAATACTTCGACCAGTTGCATGACTGGGCCGTCGACCTGATCAAGTCGGGCAACGCCTACGTCTGCGACCTGACCCCGGAGCAGGCCAAGGAATACCGCGGCAACCTGACCGAGCCAGGCCGCAACAGCCCGTTCCGCGAGCGCAGCGTCGAGGAAAACCTCGACCTGTTCGCGCGCATGAAGGCCGGCGAGTTCAAGGACGGCGAGCGCGTGCTGCGGGCGAAGATCGACATGGCCTCGCCGAACATGAACCTGCGCGACCCGATCCTCTACCGCATCCGTCATGCCCACCACCACCAGACCGGTGACAAGTGGTGCATCTACCCGAACTACGACTTCACCCACGGCCAGTCGGACGCCATCGAAGGCATCACCCACTCCATCTGCACCCTGGAGTTCGAAGGCCACCGTCCGCTGTACGAGTGGTTCCTCGACCACCTGCCGGTGCCGGCCAAGCCGCGCCAGTATGAGTTCAGCCGCCTCAACCTGAACTACACCATCACCAGCAAGCGCAAGCTCAAGCAACTGGTGGACGAGCAGCACGTCGAAGGCTGGGACGACCCGCGCATGTCGACCCTGTCCGGCTTCCGTCGCCGCGGCTACACCCCGGCGTCGATCCGCAACTTCTGCGAGATGATCGGCACCAACCGTTCCGACGGCGTGGTCGACATGTCCATGCTCGAATTCAGCATCCGCGACGACCTCGACCGCACCG
Source organism: Pseudomonas ulcerans (assembly GCF_036324125.1). Classification (NCBI taxonomy): domain Bacteria; kingdom Pseudomonadati; phylum Pseudomonadota; class Gammaproteobacteria; order Pseudomonadales; family Pseudomonadaceae; genus Pseudomonas; species Pseudomonas ulcerans. The sequence continues at coordinate 27,943 of NZ_JAZDQN010000015.1, forward strand.
CCCCGCGCGCCATGTGCGTGCTGCGTCCGCTCAAGGTGGTGATCACCAACTACCCGGAAGGCCAGGTCGAGCAGCTCGAACTGCCGCGCCATCCGAAGGAAGACATGGGCGTGCGCGTCCTGCCGTTCGCCCGCGAGCTGTACATCGATCGCGACGACTTCATGGAAGAGCCGCCGAAGGGCTACAAGCGCCTGGAGCCTGCCGGTGAAGTGCGCCTGCGTGGCAGCTACGTGATCCGCGCCGACGAGGCGGTCAAGGACGCCGACGGCAACATCGTCGAGCTGCGCTGCTCCTACGACCCGGACACCCTGGGCAAGAACCCCGAGGGCCGCAAGGTCAAGGGCGTGATCCACTGGGTCCCGGCCGAAGGCAGCGTCGAGTGCGAAGTGCGTCTGTACGACCGTCTGTTCAAGGCGGCGAATCCGGAAAAGACCGCCGATGGCGGCACCTTCCTCGACAACATCAACCCTGATTCGCTGCAGGTGCTGCGTGGTTGTCGTGCCGAGCCATCGCTGGGCGCCGCCCAGCCAGAGGACCGCTTCCAGTTCGAGCGCGAAGGCTACTTCTGCGCCGACCTGAAAGACTCCCGTCCAGGCCAACCGGTATTCAACCGCACCGTGTCCCTGCGTGACTCCTGGGGCAGCTGAGGAAATTTCGTGCTTACCATCTACAACACCCTGAGCAAGACCAAGGAAGTATTCAAGCCGCTGGAAGGCAACAAGGTGCGCATGTACGTCTGCGGCATGACCGTGTACGACTACTGCCACCTGGGCCATGGCCGCAGCATGGTCGCCTTCGACCTGGTCACCCGCTGGCTGCGCTATAGCGGCTACGACCTGACCTATGTGCGCAACATCACCGACATCGACGACAAGATCATCAACCGCGCCAACGAGAACGGCGAGGCGTTCGACGCCCTGACCGCGCGCATGATCGACGCGATGCACGAGGACGAGCGCCGCCTGAACATCCTCAAACCGGACCTGGAGCCGCGTGCCACCGACCATATCCCCGGCATGCACGCGATGATCCAGACCCTGATCGACAAGGGCTACGCCTACGCCCCGGGCAATGGCGACGTGTACTACCGCGTCGGCAAGTTCGTCGGCTACGGCAAGCTGTCGCGCAAGAAGATCGAAGACCTGCGCATCGGTGCCCGCATCGAGGTGGACGAGGCCAAGCAGGACCCGCTGGACTTCGTCCTGTGGAAAGGCGTCAAGCCGGGCGAGCCGAGCTGGGAATCGCCTTGGGGCCCGGGCCGTCCGGGCTGGCACATCGAGTGCTCGGTGATGTCCACCTGCTGCCTGGGCGAGAGCTTCGACATCCATGGTGGCGGCAGCGACCTGGAGTTCCCGCACCACGAGAACGAGATCGCCCAGAGCGAGGCCGCGACCGGCAAGCAGTACGCCAATTCGTGGATGCACTGCGGGATGATCCGCATCAACGGCGAGAAGATGTCGAAGTCGCTGAACAACTTCTTCACTATCCGCGACGTGCTCGACAAGTACCACCCGGAGGTGGTGCGCTACCTGCTGGTGTCGAGCCACTACCGCAGCGCCATCAACTACTCCGAGGACAGCCTGCGCGACTCCAAGGGTGCCCTGGAGCGCTTCTACCACGCGCTGCGCGGCCTGCCACGGGTGGCGCCGCAGGGTGGCGAGGAATTCGTCGAGCGCTTTGCCGCGGCGATGAACGACGACTTCGGCACGCCGGAAGCCTGTGCCGTGCTGTTCGACCTGGTGCGCGAGATCAACCGCCTGCGCGAGAGCGATGTGCAAGCGGCGGCCGGCCTGGCCGGGCGCCTGCGTGAGCTGGGCGATCTGCTGGGCGTGCTGCAACTGGAGGCCGACGACTTCCTGCGTGCGGGTGCTGAAGGCAAGGTCGATGCGGCCGAGGTCGAAGCCCTGATCCAGGCGCGCCTGCAGGCGCGGACCGACAAGAACTGGGCCGAGTCCGACCGGATTCGCGACCAGCTGGCGGCCATGGGCGTGGTGCTGGAAGACAAGAAGGGCGAGACCACCTGGCGTCTGGCTGACTGAAGTCTTGCGGAGGCTTTGACGGCCTCATCGCGGGTAAACCCGCTCCTACAGGTGCCGCGGTACCTGTAGGAGCGGGTTTACCCGCGATAGGGCCCTCAGCCTTTCAGACCTGCCCCCGACAATGCACCACCAGCCGGGCCCCACCCAGCTCGCTGTCCCCCACCTCCAGCGCAAAGCCATGCAGGTCGACGATCGCCGCGACGATCGACAGCCCCAACCCGAACCCTGCGTGCTTGTGTCCTTCCTCGCTGCGATAGAAACGCTTCAACACTGTTTCGCGTTCCTCCGCCGGAATCCCCGGACCACTGTCCTCCACCGCAATCTGCACGCCATCTCCATCGGCCACGGCGGCGATGCGCACCCGGCCGCCCGCCGGTGTGAACTTGATCGCATTGCCCACCAGGTTGGCCAGCGCCTCGAACAGCAGCTCATGGTCGCCGAACACCTGCGGCAGCGGACCTTCCACCTCCAGACTCAAGGCGATCTCGCCATCCTCGGCCAGCGGCAGGTAGAAGTCATGCAGCTCCACCAGGATCTCCTGCGGCTGCAGCTCGACGAATCCGGCCCGGCGCTGGCGGTCTTCCAGCTCGCTGATGCGCAGCAACCCACGAAAGCGCGCCATCAGGGTGTCGGTCTCGGCGATCGCCTGTTCCATCGCCTCGGCCTGTGGAGCGTCGTCGCCGGCTTGCTGGCGAATGCGATAGAGCTGCGCCCGCAGGCGGGTGAGGGGAGTGCGCAGGTCGTGGGCGATGTTGTCGCACACGCCCTTGACCTCATGCATCAGGCGCTCGATACGGTCGAGCATGGCGTTGACGATGGCAGCGAGCATGTCCAGTTCGTCGCGCCGTTGCGACAGCGGCAGGCGCCGGGTCAGGTCGCCGGCGACGATCTGCTCGGCGGTGGCCTGGATCGCGCGGATGCGCTTCAACGGCCGTCGGCGCAGCCAGTACCAGCCGGCGATCCCGGGAATGATGGTCAGCGACAGGCCCCAGAGCAGGGCATGGAGGATGATCCGCGTGACCACGAACAGCGAGCCGTTGTCGCGCACCAGTACCAGCCAGCGTCCGTCCGGCACCTTCAGCGCCACGCCGTCGCAGCTGTCCGCCGGCATGCGCGGGTCGTCGGCATCGAGGCAGCGTTTCAGTTCATGGATGCGGCCATCGAGGCCCAGGCCCGGAGGCATCTGGCGGATCTGCCCGCCCAGTGGATTGAACTGCTGGTCGAACAGCCCGTAGGCGTCGAAGCTGCGTTCCTCGAAGGCCTGGCTGGCGATCAGTGCATCGTCCAGTTGCTTGCCACTCATGTGCACGAACAGGTGCTGGCGTTGCATCAGGGAATGGCGGGTGAGCTTGTTCAGGTAGCTGGACACCTCAAGGTACAGCACCCCCATGAGGATGCTGCTCCAGGCCACGAACAGAAAACTGTACAGCGCCAGCAGGCGGCTGGTGGACGAGCTCCAGCCCTTATGCGGGTTCGGCAATGGCATAGCCGGAGCCTCGCACGGTGCGAATCAGCGGCGTCTGGCCGGGCGCGTCGATCTTCTTGCGCAGGCGACCGATGTGCACATCGATCAGGTTGGTGCCCGGGTCGAAGTGATAACCCCAGACCTCCTCGAAGATCATCATCCGCGTGATCACCTGGCCGGCATGACGCATGAGGAATTCCAGCAGCTTGTACTCGGTGGGCAGCAGGTTGAGGGTCTGCTCGCCGCGGCGTGCCTCGTGGCTGATCAGGTCCAGCTCCAGGTCGGCTACCTGCAGGCGGGTCTGGGTCAGCGGCACGCTGTGGCGACGCAGCAGCACCTCGACCCGGGCGGCCATCTCGTCGGAGGCGAAGGGCTTGGTCAGGTAATCGTCGCCCCCGGCGCGCAGGCCGCGCACCCGTTCGTCGACGTCGGAGAGGGCGCTGATCATCAGGATCGGCGTGGCGATCTTCAGGTTGCGCAGGGTGGTGACGATGGTCAGGCCGTCGACTTCCGGCAGCATGCGGTCGACGGTAATCAGGTCGTAGCCCCCGGCGATGGCGCGGGCCAGGCCTTCGCGGCCGTTGTCGACCCAGTCGACGTCGAGGCCATGGCTGGAAAGTTCGGCGACGATTTCCTGGCCGGTGACGGCATCGTCTTCGATTGTCAGTACGCGGGGCATGCTTTTACCTGGGCGGCGGTTGGAAATTCGATTGTGCCAAAGAATAGGCAAGGCCCGGGTTAAAGGAAATTCATGAAGGGAAGTTGTCGCGGGGCAGGAGCGCCCCGCGACGAAAGGCAGATCAGGCGACCTTGACGATCCAGCCCGCCGGCGCTTCGACGTCACCGCTCTGGATGCCGGTCAGTTCGGCGTAAAGCTTCTGGGTGACCGGGCCGACTTCGGTTTCGCTGTGGAACACGTGCAGCTTGCCGTTGTACTGGATGCCGCCGATCGGGGTGATCACCGCGGCGGTACCGCAGGCGCCGGCTTCCTTGAACTTGCCGATCTCGTCGATCAGCACGTCGCCCTCGATCACTTTCAGGCCTAGGCGCGAGGCGGCCAGTTCCATCAGCGACAGGCGGGTGATGCCCGGCAGCACGGAAGCGGATTTCGGGGTGATGAATTCGTTGTCGGCGGTGATTCCGAAGAAGTTGGCCGAACCCACTTCCTCGATCTTGCTGTGGGTCAGCGGGTCGAGGTAGATGGCGTCGGCGAAGCCGGCTTTCTTGGCGTCGTAGCCCGGCATCAGGCTGGCCGCGTAGTTGCCGCCGACCTTGGCGGCGCCGGTGCCTTGTGGCGCTGCGCGGTCGAAGCCGGAGATGATGAAGTTGTGCGGGGTCATGCCGCCCTTGAAGTACGAGCCGACCGGGATGGCGAAGACCGAGAAGATGAACTCCGGCGCGGTGCGCACGCCGATGTTGTCACCGGTGCCGATGACAAACGGACGCAGGTACAGGGCACCCTTGCCGTACGGCGGAACGAAGCGCTCGTTGGCCTTGACCACTTGCTTGCAGGCCTCGATGAAGGCTTCGGTCGGCACTTGCGGCATCAGCAGGCGGGCGCAGCTGCGGGCCATGCGCGCGGCGTTCTGGTCGGGGCGGAACAGGTTGATCGAGCCGTCCTTGCAGCGATAGGCCTTGAGGCCTTCGAAGCACTGCTGGCCGTAGTGCAGGGCAGTGGAGCCTTCGCTGATGTGCAGGACGTTGTCTTCGGTCAGGGTGCCCGCGTCCCACTCGCCGTTGCGCCATACCGAAAGGTAGCGCTTGTCGGTCTTGATGTAGTCGAAGCCCAGCTTGTCCCAGTTGATTTCGTTACTCATGACACCCTCGATCGGTTTGGCATTCGCCTGTTCGCTACAGGCCGCGCAGTGCGCGCAAGAGGGCCACGATAATACATCCCGTACGGATCGGAAAAGCCTGTCGGCAGATTCGCCGGTTCCTCTCGTCGTCCGTTTGTACCAGGTGGTGGTACATAGGGCTTTTTAAGGTTTGAAGTTCTGATCGAAGTCGCGCTTTTTCGATGAGTAATTTGCCATTTTTAATAGCTCATCGCGCCTTTAGCCTGAATGCCCGATTCAAGGACGAGAGGCATTCGGCATGACCGAGCTACAGGACGCTGCAACATCCGACGAGACCGCCACCCCGGTGGATATCCATTACCAGACCGTCAGCCAGCGGGTGCCGCAATGGCTGGTGGACGCACCCGCGCACGAGCGCAAGGCCTTGCGTGCCGTGCAGCCGGCCCCCATACCCTGGCTGGCCAATGCCAGCGTCAACCTGCCCGAGGCGCTGCGCAGCCTGCGCGACGAGCACCAGCGCCACCAGCAACTGGGTGCGGTGGTGGACGGTTTCCTCGGGCAATTGCCCAGCGCCGAGGCGTTCGCCGAGCCGCTGTTGCGCGATGCGCTGAAAAGTACCTTCGGCATGGATCTGGATGTGCACCACACCTTCCTGTTCAACGCCGTGCGCGCCAGGGCCGGTGAAGCGCATATCAACAATGGCGACCCGGTGGTGCGCGCCTTCCAGGTGGTGAAAGCGGCGACCCAATCGCTGTTGCAGGCGGCCCTGCAGAATTTCGAAGCCTACGAGGCCGCGCCGGACGGCATGCAGGACGACCGCCGGCCGTCCCAGATATTCCTCAGCGAGAGCGGATCCGCCGCGCAGCCCGGCCTCAACCTGAACCTGGTGCCCGAGCGTTTCGCCGCCCTGTGCCGTGAGCTGGACCTCGGTGGCCGCTACCAGCGCCTGATCGATGCCACCTTCAAGCCCAAGCCGCTGCCTGAGCAAAGCGCCGAGGCGGCGGCCAGTGCTCGCCAGGCCTGGTTCAAGCTGTTCGACCAGTCGGTTTTTCGTCTCAACCTGCACCTGGCCTGGCTGCAGTCGTGGATCGGTCAGGACATGTACGACGATCTGCTGGCCCTGGCCGACAACGGCAAGACCGGCGCTACCCTGGAGCGGGCGGTGCTGCGCCTGTGGGATGTGGAGCTGAACGGCATCGTCCTGTTCCTGCGCAGCCATCCCGCTACGTCGACGCTGGAACGCTTGGTGGTGTACATGCCGGACGAGCCGCGCCAGCCGTTCCAGGAGTTCCATTCCATCCGCGATTTCCATCTGTCGCTGCGTGATCGGCTGCAGCAGCCGGCATGGCAGCGGTACTTCCTGCGCTTCGTTCCGGCTCGCCAGCGCGAGCGCGTGCTGCAGCGGATCCAGCGCACCCTGTATCCGAAGGTCTGGAACGAGGGCGGCTGGTACGAGGAGCGCCTCGATCCCAATGCCGTACTGCGGCTGGGCAAGCGAGAGTTCTCCACGCCGCTGTTCGACACCCTGTTGCAGCGCAGGATCCAGGTGCTCAAGGACGACGGTCTGTTCCACGCGGTGCCGACGGCCGACGAGGATCACAAGTCGGCCCTGGACAAGCTGGAGTACTTCGCCTCCGTCACGCTCAATGTGCTGAACGTGGCGGCCTTCGTGGTTCCGGGCCTGGGCCAGGTCATGCTGGTGGTCAACGCGGCGATGCTCGGCTACGAGGTGTACGAAGGCTTCGACAGCCTGGCCCGGGATGAGCGCGAGCAAGCCTGGGGCTACTTCCTGGACGTTGCGGAAAACCTGGCGATCATGGCGGCGATGGGCGCGGCCGGGGCGGCCGCCCATCGCTTCACCGGCAAGCTGCCGGTGTCGCTGCGCAGCATGCGTCCGGTGACCCTTGCCGATGGCAGCGTCCGTCTGTGGAAACCGGACCTGACGCCATTCGCCTACGACATCGATCTGCCGGCCGGGCTGCAGCCGGGCGAGAACGGCCTGTACAGCCATGGCGGACGTCACTGGCTGAAGCTTGAAGGGCGCTATTACTCGGTACGCACGCTGATGGGCGGAGAGAGTAGTCATGTCCTGGAGCATCCCGAGCGTCCCTGGGCCTACGAGCCGACGCTGCGCCACAACGGCAATGGCGGCTGGCTGCACGAGGCCGATACGCCCGAACAATGGCGCGGCATGGAACTGTTCGCCCGCCAGGGCCATCGCGAGGCCGGCATCTCCGAAGCCATGGCATTGCGTGCGCTGCGCATCAGCGGTGTCAGCGAGGCGGAACTGCGCCATACCCTGGTGAACAGCCGGCGGCCGCCCGCGCTGTTGACCGACACCCTGCGCCGCCTGGTCCTGGCCGACAGCCTGGGCCAGTCCGGTGCGCTGGAGGCCGAGGCGTTTGCCGTCGCCTATGAGGCCCGGCAGCCGCGCCTGGCCGACCAGGGCCAACTGCTCAAGCGCCAGTTCGGTGGCTTGCCGAACCTGGTCATCGAGGAGATCCTCGCCTCGGCCAACGGTGATGAACTGGCCGAAATGACCCGCGCCGGCCGTGTGCCGCTGCGTCTGGCCGAAGAGGCGCGGGTCTATCTGCAGCAAGTGCGGATCGCCCGGGCCTGTGAAGGCCTGTACCTGGACAGCGAGGCCAACCTCGACAGCGCACGTCTGCTGCTGCACGGGATGCAAGGCCTGCCCGGCTGGCCGGCAGGAGAGCTTGTCGGCCTGTTCGAGGGCGCTCCCGCTGGCCGCTTGCTGGCGGGTAGCGAGCACGGCGTCGCGGTGGCCTGGAAGGGACAGGCGCCGCAGGCGTTCTGCCAGGCGCTGCTGGATGCGCTGCCGTCGACGACCCGTTCACAGCTTGAGGTCACCGATGGCGCCGAGCTGTTGGGCAAGTTGCGCGAACAACCACTGCCGGCGCGCCGCCAACTGCGCGAATGGCTGGGCATGCAGCCGCTCAAGCCGGCGTTTCGTTCGCCCATGCGCCTGGCCGACGGGCGTCTCGGCTATCCCCTCAGCGGGCGCGGCAACCCGTTCTTCACCGAAGACGAGTTGCTGGACAAGCTGCGCATGCTGGAACTGGACGACCTGCAGGTCGAGGACGTTCTTCAAGGCCTCTATCGCAGCGGCCTGGATCGCATGGCCATCAACCTGCGCCTGGACCAGGCGCTCGACGAGCTGCTGCAACTGCGCATGCGGCTGGACCGCTGGACCCTGGAGTCCTCCCGGGAAAACCTCAGCGAAGCCCGCCAGCGCAGCCGAGAGCGGATAGGCGCGGCGCTGTGGCACTACTGGCGGCGCAATCTGCTGCCCGAACTCGGGCGGGAGCCCCAGGCCCTGGTGTTCTCCCAGGTGCAACTGGCGGACATGCCGGTGCGCCTGCCGGCGTTCCTGCGCCAGCAGGTGCGCACGCTGCTGCTGGACGAGGTCATGCTGATCGAAGGTACGGATTATCAGCGGCGCATCAGCGAACCGGCGGTGCTGGCCCTGGCCGAAGAGTTTCCCTTCCTCACCAGCCTGGATATCCGCGGCGGCGAATGGGGTACGGGACTGGCGCAGACGATCTCCAACGCCTGGCCGCGGCTGACTTCCCTCGGACTGCGCGAACAGGCCTGGCCGATCGGCCATCATGACCTCAGTGCGCTGTCCGGGTTGCCCAGCTTGCGCTGGCTGGAATTGCGTGGCAGCCGGCTGCATACCATGCCGGTCACCGCGCTCAACGGACTCCACCTGGATTACCTGGGTCTCGATTGGCTCGGCCTGTCGGTCTGGCCGCACTGGCTGGACAACCTGGCGCTGGACCGGATCGGCGAGCTGTCGCTGGTGGGCAACAACCTGAGCGACGTGCCGCTGCATATCCTCGACGATCCGCTGCCGGAAGGGGGCAGGCCGATGCGCATGGCGCTGCAGGGCAACCAGTTCACCTACCAGGCGCTGCTCGACCTGCGGCTGTCGGAGCGCTTTCGCGGGCGCTACGCGTTCGACCTGGAGCTTTCCCCGGCCCTCGACGACGACCTGGAACAGCGCGTGCAGGAGCGTGTCCGCCTGCACGGCGCCTTGCAGCAGTGGATCCAGCCGGAGGAGGGCGCCGCGCCCCTGGCACCCGAGCACAGCGCCTACCGGCAACGCATCGCCGCGGCATTGCTGGATTACTGGCGCACCACCCTGCGCATCACCGGGGCTTCGCGGCTGCACCTGGAGGATGTCGTGCTTGCCGACTTCCCCTACGGTCTTCCGGAGTGGTTCCGCACCCGCATCCATCGTCTGGAGCTGACTCGCTTCGATGCCGAACTGCCGACCCTCGAACGCTTCGTCACCCAGTTCCCGCGACTGGTCGAGGTGTCGCTGACCGGCGGGCTGCCCGGCCTGACGCAAGTGCCCGCGTTTCTCGGTGAACTGGCGCAACTGCGCGACCTGTCGCTGGTACGCATGGGCATGACCATCGACCAGGCGGCCATGGAGGCTTTCGCACGGCTGCCACTGCTGTCGTCGCTGCAACTCGATGGCAATGTCCTTGGCCAGATCAACGACATGTCCATGTTCAACCAGCATTTCCTCGGTTTTCTCGGTCTTTCCCGCATGGGCATCACGACCTGGCCGGCCTGGCTCGAACAGATGCTGCCCAACGGTATCGAACTGCTGGGCCTGGACGACAACCAGATCAGCGAGTTGCCGGAGTTCGTCCTGAGTAACCACCGTACTCCCACCGGCGCAGTGGAGATTTCGCTGCATGGCAACCCGCTGACCCGCGAGACCATGATCCGCGCCCATACCTCGCAACACTTCGGTCGGCCCTACACCTTCACCATGGACGTGCCGGCGGACATCGCCGCGATGGCGCACGAGGGGCACAGTTCCGATTCCGACATCGCGGACTCCGTCGGCACGGAAGACGATTGGGTATCGGATGAGGATCCGGCGGCCACCTGGGAAACCGGCGATGCCGAGCAGGATGCGCAGCATGAGGTCCTTTGGGCCGGGCTTTCCGCGCGCCCCGAAGCCCAGGCGCTGATGGCCATGGTCGCGCGCTTGCGCCATAGCGCCGACTACCGCGCCAGCAGCACCCGTCTGGAGCTGGTGAACCGGGTCTGGGTGGTACTCGAAGCCGCCGCGCAGGATGCCGAGCTGTGCCAGATCCTCAATGGCATGGCCGAGGAACCGGTGGAGCAGGTGCAGAACCACGATACCTGTCCGGACGGTATCCGCCTGGAGTTCAACCAGATGGAACTGCTGGTCAACACGCGCCAGGCGCTGCGCGAGATCCCCGAGGAGAACCGCGGACCGGCGCTGTTCCGCCTGATGCGCGGGCTGTTCCGCGCGCAACGGCTGGACGGCATCGCCCGGGAGAACGCCAGCGGGCGCGACGAGGCCGAGGTGCGCCTGGCCTATCGCCTGCGCTGGGCGCAGCAACTGGACCTGCCGTTGCCGCCGCGCAGCATGCTGTTTCGCAGGGTCGCCAATATTGCGCCCGGAGAGCTGGACCGGGCCTTCACCCGGCTGCAACTGGAAGAAGCCGGGCAGGAGTTGCTGACCTTCGCCGCCAACTGCGATTTCTGGAGCGCCTATCTGCGCGAGGCCTACGCCGAGCGCTTCAAGGCGATCAAGGATGGCTACGAAGCGGCGGTGATCGGCACGATCGACACCTACCCCGACGACACGCCGGAGCAGTCGGCGGCGCGGATCCGGGGGCTGGAAGAGCAGTTCAGGAAGGATGAACAGACTCTGCTCGAACACCTGACCCTGGAGCGTTCGATGGTCGAGGGCTGAATTTGTCCGCTTCCGGCCCGGGGGCCTCATCAAGGGTGATGCCGTTGATGAGGCCTGCCGGGGCTCGACCGGGAAGCCCAACCCTTTTCACAAGCATTCATCCTCTCATTAGCCTGAACGCCCCCATTCAAGGACGAGAGGGCTTGCCCATGACTGCCGACACACCCGAACCCACCGATATCCATTACCAGACCGTCAGCCAGCGTGTACCCCGGCGCTTGCTGGAAACTCCGGCAGAGCAACGCCAGGCCCTGCGCGGCGCACTGCCGGCGCCGATGCCCTGGCTCGAAGCTGCCAGTACCCAACTGCCAGCGGTGCTCACGGCCCTCCAGGACGAATACCGCCAGCACCAGGTGCATGCCCGTGTGGTGGACAGCTTCCTGGCCCGGGTGCCGAGCGCGGAGGCATTCGCCGAGCCGTTGCTGCGCCAGGCGTTGAAGGACAGCTTCGGCCTCGATCTCGACCTGCGCCGGACCTTCCTGTTCAACGCCGTGCGCGCCCGGGTCGCCGAGTCCCATATCGCTACTGCCGACCCGGTGGTGCGGGCGTTCCAGGCGGTCAAGGCCGGGACCCAGTCGTTGCTGTTGTCGGCCCTGCAGAACTTCGAGGCGTTCGAGGCCGAGGATGGCGGCCTGCGCGACGGCCTTCGGCCCTCGCGAATCTTCACCAGCGACAACGGCCAGGTCACCGAAGCGGCGACCGATGTCGACCTGGCGCCCGAGCGCTTCGCCGCGCTGTGCCGCACCCTCGACCTCGGCGGCCGCTACCAGCGCCTGATCGACCAGCTGTTCCAGCCCGAGCCGCTGGCAGGAGAAAGCGTCGAGGCCGCCGCGATCAATCGCCAGGGGCGCTTCAAGCTGTTCGAGCAGTCCAGCTTCCGGCTGTCCCTGCACCTGGCTCGCCTGCAATCGCGGATCGACCAGGCCTGCTACGAAGAACTGCTGGACGTGGCAAAGAACGGCAAGGCCAGCGGCGATCTCGAACGCAGCCTGCTGAGCCTGTGGGATGTGGAACTGACGGGCATCGTGCTGTTCTTCCGGCCCGGTCGCCTGGTGGTCTACATGCCGGACGAGCCGGAGCAGCCCTTGCAGGTGTTCGATCATCTGCAAGCCTTCCATGCCTCGCTGCGCGAGCGCCTGAAGGATCCGGCCTGGCGCAACTACTTCCTGCGCTTCATCCCGGCCCGGGCGCAGGCCAGCCTGATGCAGCGTCTCCAGCGCACCCTGTATCCGAAGGTGTGGAACCCGGGTGGCTGGTACGACGAGCAGTTCGACCCGAATGCCTCCCTGGGCCTGGGCAAGCAGGTGTTCGCCACGCCGCTGTTCAATGTGCTGTTGCAGCGCAAGATGGCGGCGTTTCGGGATGACGGCCTGTTCCACGTGGTGCCCACGGCGGTGCAGGACCACAAGTCGACCCAGGACAAGATCGACTATTACCTTGGCCTGGGTTTCAACCTGCTCAATGCCGCGGCCTTCGTCGTGCCGGTGCTGGGGCAGGTGATGCTGGGGGTCAATGCGGCGCTGCTCGGCTACGAGGTCTACGAGGGCTTCGACAGCCTGGCCAAGGGTGAGCGCGAGCAGGCCTGGGGTTACTTCATGGATGTCGCGGAGAACCTGGCGATCATTGCCGCGCTAGGAGTGGTGGGCGCTGCGGCGCACCGTTTACCCGGCAACCTGCCACTGGCGGTGCGCAGCATGCGCCCGGTGACCCTGGGCGATGGCAGCGTAAGACTTTGGAAGCCAGACCTGTCGCCCTTCGCCTACGAGGTGCGCCTGCCGGCCGGGTTGCAGGCCGATGCGCAAGGTTTGTACAGCTTCCAGGGGCGCCGCTGGCTGTCGCTGGATGGACGCTATTACTCGGTGCGCACCCTGCTCGGCGAAGAGGGCTACCGCCTGGAACACCCGACCCGCGCCGGGGCCTACGAGCCCGCGCTGCGGCATAACGGCAACGGCGGCTGGCTGCATGAGCTCGATACCCCGGAACAATGGCGGGGCATGCAGCTGTTCGATCGGCAGGGACCGCTGGAGGCCAGCGTCTCCGAGGACATGGCCCGACAGGCGCTGCGCATCAGCGGGGTCAGCGAAGCCGAGTTGCGCCAGACCCTGGTGGCCAGCCAGCGCCCGCCGGCACTGCTGACCGACAGCCTGCGCCGCCTGGCCCTGGCGCAGACCTCAAGCGCCGAGACCTTCGCCGCCGACTACCAGGCCGCGCAGGCACCCCTGTCACGACCGGCAGAGGTGTTGCATCGCCGGCACCCCTTGCCCCATGTCATCGCCGAGGAAATCGTCGCTTCCGCCACGCCCGAGGAGCTCGACGAGTTGACCCGCGCCGCCCGGGTGCCCCTGCGCCTGGCGGACGAGGCGCGGCTCTACCAGCAGCAGGTGCGGATCGCCCGGGCCTGCGAGGGCCTGGTGCTGGACCGGGAGATCAGCCTCGATAGCGCACGGCTGATGCTGCATGCCCTGGAAGCCCTGCCGGACTGGCCGAAGCACCTGCGCTTAGGCCTCTACGACGGCTGGATCGAAGGCCCGCGACTGATGGGCATCGGCGAAGGAACGGAGCCGGAACTCGGAGTGATCTGGGACCGGCAACTGCCGGGGGAATTCTGCCGGGTGCTGTTCGACAACATTCCAGGTGTCTACCGCGAGCGCCTTGGCCTCACCGACGCCGCGACCCTGTGGCGCAAGCTGCAGGCGCAACGCCTGGCCCCGCGCCAGCGCCTGCGCGAGTGGCTGGGCATGCCGTCGATCAAGCCGGCGTTCCGCTCGCCCATGCGCCTGGCCGACGGACGCATCGGCCTGCCCCTCAGCGGCAACGGCCAGGGCTTCTTCACCGAGGACGAACTGCTGGACAAGTTGCGTATCCTCGAACTGGACGACGTGTATGTCGAGGACGTGCTGCAAGCCCTCTATCGCCGCGGGCTGGACCGTGCGGCGATCAACCTGCGCCTGAACGGCCTGCTCGACGAGATGCAGGCACTGCGCACGAGCCTGGACCGCTGGGCTCTGGAGTCGGCCAATGAAAACCTCAGTGCGCGCCGCCAGTACAGCCGCGAGCGCATAGGCCTGGCGCTGTGGGAACACTGGCGGCGCAGCATCCTGCCCGAACTGGGGCAACCGCCTTCGCGGCTGATCCTGTCCCAGGTGCAACTGGCCGACCTGCCGGATCAGTTGCCGGCGTTCTTCCGCGACCGGGTGCAGTCGCTGTTGCTGGACGATGTGGCCTACCGGGAAGGCGTTCCGCATCAGGTGATCATCGGTGAGAACCAGGTGCAGGAGCTGGCCGGGCGTTTTCCCAACCTGGCCAGGCTGGAGATCCACCGCGGCGAGTGGAGCACCGGCCTGGCGCAGATGATCGCCCGTGCCTGGCCCCGGCTGCGGGCGCTGGGCCTGCGTGAAATACGCAGCGTCATCAGCCATCAGGACATGCGCACGCTGGCCACCCTGGATCAGTTGCGCTGGCTCGACCTGCGGGCGATGAACACGATGGAGATGGGAGAGTCGGCCCTGGACGGCATGACCCTGGACTACCTGGGGCTCGACAGGCTTGGCCTGGAAAACTGGCCCGTCTGGCTGCACAACGAGGCACTGGCGCGCCTTGGCGAAGTGTCCTTGCTGGGCAACCGGCTAAGCGAGGTGCCGTCCGACATCCTGAACAATACCGAGGCGACGGAAGCACCGACCAGGATCGTCCTGCTGGGCAATCGCCTGCAGTACCAGGCGCTGCTGGATGCGCGACTGTCCGAGCGCCTGCAGCGGCGTTTCACCTTCGACCTGGGCCTCTCGACGACCCTGGACGCGGAGCTGGACAGCCGGGTCGTCGAGATCCGCCAGTTGCAGGATGCCTGTCGCGCCTGGGCCCGGGATCCGGTGCAGGGCCCGTTGGTGCCGGGCGTCGACCAGGTGGCCTACCGCAACCGCATCGCCCGGACGCTGCTGCTGTTCTGGCGCGAGGAACTGCGTGGCGGCGGTGTTGCGCTGCTGAGCCTGGAGGACCTGGTGCTGAGCAATTTTCCCAATCGCTTGCCGAGGTTCTTCTACGAACGTGTCACCCGCCTGGACCTGACCCGCTTCACCGGCAACCGGGCGGCGCTCGCGCGCTTCGCCCGCCAGTTCCCCCAGTTGGTCGAGCTGTCGCTGGTGGCCGGTCGTCCGCTGCGCACCAACGTGCCCGAGTTCCTCACCGAGATGCCTTACCTGCGCGAGGTAGCCCTGGTGCGCATGGGACTGACCATCGACCAGGCGGCGATCTCGGTGCTGGCGCGGATTCCCAGCCTGGCTTCGCTGCAACTCGATGGCAATCGCCTGGGGCAGATCACCGACATGTCGGGCTTCAACCAGCGCCACCTGAGCTTCCTCGGCCTGGCCGAGATGCAGATTTCCACCTGGCCCGAGTGGCTCAACGCGATGGTGCCGATCGGTACCGAACAGCTCAACCTGGACGACAACCTGCTGACCACGCTGCCGGAGTTCCTGCTGGCAAACCACCGCATGCCGGACGGTGCGGTGGAGATCTCCCTCCTGAACAACCCGCTGACCCGCGACACCATGATCCGCGCGCATGCTTCGCAGCATTACAACCGTCCCTATTCCTTCTCCATGGACCTGCCCGACGACATCCTCATGATGGCGCCGGAGTCCCACTCCTCGGACTCCGAGGGGCTTTCGGCGGAAGAGGATGCCCTGTCGGAGGATGAGGCCGACAACCCCTGGTCGACCGGCGACGCCGGGCAGGATGCGCGCAACCTGCAGGTGCACAATCGGCTGGTGGCGGGTGGCGATGCCGGCTCGTTGCTGGAACTGATTGCCCGCCTGCGCCACAGCGCCGATTACCGTAACCGGGGGACCCGTGGGGAACTGGCGGAACGGGTGTGGAACGTGCTGCTGGCAGCAGACCAGGACGTCGAGCTGCGCCTGGCCCTCAATGGCATGGCCGAGGAGCCGCTGCAGCAATTGCACCATCAGGAGACCTGTCCCGACGGCATCCGCCTGGAGTTCAACCAGATGGAGTTGCAGGTGCATACGCGCCAGGCCCTGCGCCAGATCGGCGCGGAGAATCGCGGCCCGGCGCTGTTTCGCCTGATGCGCGGGATTTTCCGCGCCAGCACCCTGGACCGCATCGCCCGCGAGCAGGCCATGGCCCGTGACGAAGCGGAGGTGCGCCTGGCCTACCGCCTGCGCTGGGCTGCGCAACTGGAATTGCCGTTGCCGCCGCGCTCGATGCTGTTCCGCAGCGTGGCCGATGTGACGCCGGGCGAATTGAGCCGGGCGCTGAACCAGGTGCTGAAGGAAGAGGCCGGGCCGCAGCTGGCGCAGTTCGGCGCGCAGTGCGATTTCTGGGTCGCTTATCTGCGCGAAGCCTTCGCCGAGCGCTTCAAGGCGCTCAAGGATGGCTACGAGGCCGAGGTGCTGGCGGTGACCGCGACGTCCCCCGGGCAAACGCCCGAGCAGATGGCCGCGCAAATCACCGCGCTGGAGGAAAAGTTCAAGCGCGATGAGCAGGCTCTGCTTGAAAGCCTGACCTTCGAGCAGGCGCTGGCCAGGCCTTGAGGCGGTCTTTTTGCCGATGCGGGTCGGGGCATGCACCGGGTAGCCCTGACCCGTTTTTTTCATCCTTGCGGCTCATTAGCCTGAACGCCCCATTCAAGGACGAGAGGGCTTGCCCATGGCGGCCAACACACCCGAACCCATCGATATCCACTACCAGACCGTCAGCCAGCGCGTGCCCCGCGACCTTGTGCAAGGCACACCGGAGCAGCGCCATGCCCTGCGCGGGACGTTGCCACCGGTATTGCCCTGGCTGGCGGCCAGCAGCGCCCGCTATCCCGAGGTGGTCCAGGCGCTGCGCGACGATTTCCAGCTCCACCAAACCCACGCCAAGGCGGTATCGGCGTTGCTTGAGCAGTTGCCGGGCATCGAAGCCTTCGCCGAGCCGCTGCTGCGCCAGGCGCTGAAAAACACCTTCGGCCTCGACCTCGATGTCCGCCACACCTTCCTGTTCAACGCCGCGCGGGCGAGCGTCGATGTCGCGCGCATCGATGTTGGCGACCCGGTGGCCAACGCCTTCCAGGTAGTGAAGATCGCCACCCAGTCGCTGCTGCTGTCCGCCTTGCAGAACTTCGAAGCCTTCGAGGCCGAAGAGGGCGGCCTGCGCGATGGCCGGCGCCCTTCGCTGATCTTCAGCAGCGACAGCGGGCGGATTCTGGAGCCCGGGCAGACGGTGGACCTGCTGCCCGAGCGCTTCGCCATGCTGTGCCGCACCCTGGACCTCGGCGGCCGCTACCAACGCCAGTTGCAATCGACTTTCCAACCCGAGCCGGTGGCGGGCGAGAGCGCCGAGGCTGCGGCGAGCGCCCGCCAGGCGCCGTTCAAGGCATTCGAGCAGTCGAGCTTTCGCCTTACCCTGCACCTGGCCTTGCTCCAGGGCCGGATCGAGCGGGCGCTGTACGACGACCTGCTGCACGTGGCCGACAACCGCACGGCCTCCGGCTGTAGCAGCCTGAGCCTGTTGGGCGTTGAACTGCCGGGCATCGTGGTGTTCCCGCGTGGCCGGCGGGTAGTGGTGTACCTGCCGGAAGAACCGCAGCAGCCGTTGCAGGCGTTCGATTCCCTCGAAGCTTTCGAGGATTGGCTGCGCCTGCGCCTGAAAGAGCCAGCGTGGCGCTCGTTCTTCCTGCGTTTCGTGCCCGCCCGGGAGCGTGCTGGCCTGATGGCGCGGATCCAGCGCCTGCTCTACCCGCGGGTGTGGAATCCGGGCGGTTGGTATGAAGAGCAGTTCGACGGCAAGGCCGACCTGGGCCTGGCCATGCAAGGCCTGGACGCGCCGCTGTTCGATAGCCTGCTGCGCCGGCGGATCGCCCAGCTCAAGGACGACGGCCTGTTCCAGGCGGTGCCCACTGCCGAGCAGGACCACAAGTCCACCGAGGACAAGGTGCGCTATTTCCTTGACGTCGGGCTCAACGTGCTCAATGTCGCGGCGTTCGCCGTGCCTGTGCTGGGGCAGGTGATGCTGGGGGTCAATGCGGCGCTGCTCGGCTACGAGGTCTACGAGGGCTTCGACAGCCTGGCCAAGGGCGAGCGCGAGCAGGCCTGGGGCTACTTCATGGACGTCGTGGAAAACCTGGCGCTGATGGCGGCACTGGGGGTCGTGGCGGGCGCGGAGAAGCACTTCACCGGCAACCTGCCGCTGGCGGTGCGCAGCATGCGCCCGGTGACCCTGGGCGATGGCAGCGTGCGCCTGTGGAAGCCGGACCTGACGCCGTTCGCCTGGGACATCGAGCTGCCGGATGGATTGCACCGGGGCGACAACGGACTTTACCGTTACGAGGGGCGTGACTGGCTGCGTCTCGACGGGCGCTACTACTCGGTGCGCAGTCTGCTTGGCGAGGCACCGGCCCATGTTCTCGAACACCCTTCTCGCCCCGGTGCCTACCAGCCTTCGGTTCGCCATAACGGCAATGGCGGCTGGCTGCACGAGCTGGATACCCCGCAGCACTGGCGCGGCATGGAGCTGTTCCGCCGCCTCGGCCCGGTGGAGGCCGAGGTCACGGAAGCCATGGCCCTGCGGGCGCTGCGCATCAGCGGGGTCAGCGAAGCGCAGTTGCGCCAGAGCCTGCTGGAGCAGCGCCGGCCACCGGCGCTGCTGAGCGACACCCTGGGCCGCCTGGGCCTGGAGGAAGTCATGCGCAAGGCTTCGCTGGACGACCTGGAGGATCTCTCCGGCCCGTCGACGGGCGAGCTTTTCGCACTGAGCTATGAGCGCATGCAGGCGCCCCTGTCTGCGGCGGGACAGCAGTTGCGGGGGCAATTCGGCGGTCTGCCCAACGGGATCATCGAGGAAATCGTCGCCGCGGCCACGTCGTCCGAGCTCGACACACTGGCAGCAGGCCGAGTGCCCCTGCGCCTGGCGGAAGAGGCCCGGCTCTACCAGCAGCAGGTGCGCATCGCCCGGGCCTGCGAAGGGCTGTATATGGACGTAGAGGCCAATCCTGACAGCGCCCGCGTTTTGCTGCATGGGCTGGAGGCACTGCCAGATTGGCCCAAGGACCTGCGTATCGGCTTGTATCAGGGCGCGAGCGATGGACCGCGCCTTACCGGCATCGGCACGGGCAGAGGGTCGGAGATCGCGTTGGTCTGGCGCCAGCAATTGCCCAGCGAGTTCTGCCAGGCACTGTTCGAGGCGCTACCGGTCACGCTCCGTGCCCGTCTCGCAATCGACGATGCACCGATGCTGCGGCGCAAGCTCCAGGAGCAGCCCGTCGCACCACGCCAGCGCCTGCGCGAATGGCTGGGCATGCCAGCGCTGAA
Source organism: Pseudomonas ulcerans (assembly GCF_036324125.1). Taxonomy (NCBI): domain Bacteria; kingdom Pseudomonadati; phylum Pseudomonadota; class Gammaproteobacteria; order Pseudomonadales; family Pseudomonadaceae; genus Pseudomonas; species Pseudomonas ulcerans. Next base: position 47,313 of record NZ_JAZDQN010000015.1, read on the forward strand.
ACCGGGGTTCCACTCGCCCATGCGCCTGGCGGACGGGCGTATCGGCTATGCCCTCAGCGGGCGGGGCCAGCCGTTTTTCACCGAAGACGAGTTGCTGGACAAGCTGCGCCTGCTGGAACTGGACGATCTGTATCCCGAGGATGCCCTTCAGGCGTTGTACCGTGCCGGCCTGGATCGCACGGCCATCGCCGGGCGCCTGGACGAGTTGCTCGAAGAAAGGCTGCAGTTGGGGCAGTGCCTGGATCGCTGGACCCTGGAGTCGGCCAGGCAGACCCTGGGCGAGTCCCACCAGCAAAGCCGCGAGCGTATCGGCGCCGCATTGTGGCAACACTGGCGGGGCAACCTGCTGCCGGAGCTCGGGCGCCCGGAAATGCCCCTGTACCTGTGGCGGGTCCATCTGGCGGATCTGCCAACGGAGTTACCGGCGTTCTTTCGTCAGCGGGTAGCCTCGGTGGTACTGAGCGAGGTGAACCTGAGCGCCGGCGCGCCCTCCGAGCGACTCATTCGCGAGCCGCAATTGCAGGCTTTCGCCGAGCAGTTTGCGCAGATCACCGCGTTGCACCTCCAAGGCGGCGAATGGCAGGTGGGAATACCGCAAATGCTCGCCCGTGCCTGGCCGCAACTGCGTGGCCTGGGCTTGCGCGAGCTTGACGGGTTGATGATCAGCTATCAGGACATGCGTTCGCTGGCCGGCTTGACGCATTTGCGCTGGCTGGAATTGCGCGGCTGTCGCCTGCTCGAATGGCCCATCCCGGTGCTGGATGGCCTGACCCTGGACTACCTGGGGCTCGACTACCTGGACCTGGGGGCCTGGCCGCGATGGCTGGACACCGTGGCGCTGGCGCGGATCGGCGAGTTGTCGCTGATGGGCAACCGCCTGGCGGAACTGCCGCCGGAAATCCTCGACGACGCCGAGCCGGTCGAGGTGCCGACGCGGGTGGTGCTGCGGGGTAACCAGTTCAACTGCCAGGCGCTGCTCGACTTGCGGGTTGCCGAGCAGATCCGCCGGCGCTTCGCCTTCGATCTGAACCTTCCGATCGAGCTTGAAGCCGACCTGGGCAACCTTGTCCAGGAGCGCACCCAATTGCATGCCGCCTTGCAGGAGTGGGCCTATCGCCCTGGCCCAGACGGGCCCCTGCCGCCCGAACGCCTGGCCTACCGACGGCGGCTCGCCAGGGTGTTGCTGGATTTCTGGCGCGAAGACCTGTACCTCTCCGGCACCGCACTGCTGTACCTGGAGGACGCCGTGCTTGCAGACTTTCCTGATCGCTTGCCGGCGTTCTTCCCGAGCCGGGTCCGGCGCCTGGAGTTGACCCGCTTCGACACCACCTCGGTGGACCTGGACGAATTCCTCGGCCGCTTTCCCTTGCTTGCGGAGCTATCCCTGGTGGCCGGGCGCCAGGTCTTGTCGCAGGTTCCCGAAGGCCTGACCCGGCTTGCCCACTTGCGAGAGGTGGCGCTGGTGCGCATGGGCCTGACCATCGACCAGGCGGCGATGGACACCCTGGGTCGCATCCCCTTGCTGTCTTCGTTGCAACTCGATGGCAATCGCCTTGGGCAGATCACCGACGTGTCCATGTTCAACGGCCGTTTCCTGGATTACCTCGGCCTGGCGCAAATGCAGATATCCACCTGGCCGGCCTGGCTCGACACCCTGATCCCCGAGGGCATCGAACTGCTGGGGCTGGATGACAACCAGCTTGTGGAGTTGCCGGAGAGGCTTCTGGAAAACCGCTATGTGGACAACGGTGCCCTGGATATCTCGCTGCGCAACAACCCGCTGAGCCGGGAAACCATGATCCGCGCCTTCACTTCCCAGCATTCCAACCGCCCGTACTCCTTCACCATGACCTTGCCCGAGGACATCGCCGCGATGGAGGCTCGGGTGCATACCTCCGATTCGGAGATCTCGCCGCAACTGGCGGAGGATGGCCCGTCGCCCGAAGATCCGCTCAGCAGTTGGCAGACCGGCGATGTCGAGATCGATGCGCAGAACCGCCTGCTGTGGCAGCGCATCGCCCAGCGCGGCGATGCCGGTTCCCTGTTGGAGCTGGTTTCGCGGTTGCGGCGCAGCGCCGACTACCGCTCGGAAAACACCCGTGCCGAACTGGTGACGCGGATCTGGACCGTGCTGGCTGCTGCGGACCAGGACGACGAGCTGCGCCTGATCCTCAACGGCATGGCCGAGGAGCCCTTGTTGCAATTGCATCATCAGGAGACCTGCCTGGACGGGCTGCGCCTGGAGTTCAACCAGATGGAGCTTCAGGTGCATACCCGCCAGGCCGTGCGCGAGGCGGGCACGGAAAACCGTGGTCCGACACTGTTTCGCCTGATGCGTGGCCTGTTCCGCGCCCAGGCCCTGGACCGTATCGCCCGTGAACGGGCCGGTACCCGCGACGAAGAGGAAGTGCGCCTGGCCTACCGCCTGCGCTGGGCTGGGCAACTGGAGTTGCCGGTGCCGCCGCGGGGCATGCTGTTTCGCAGCGAAGCGGAAATCGCCCCGGGCGAGCTGGACCAAGCCTTGCAACGCTTGCAACAGGAGGAAAGCGGGCAGGGGCTGTTGAGCTTCGGCGCCGATTGCGACTTCTGGACTGCCTATCTGCGCGAGGCCTTTGCCGAGCAATTCCGCCAGCTCAAGGATGACTACGAGGCGGCGGTACTGGCGACGGTGGATATCTGGCCCGACGAGTCGGGGGAGCAATCGGCGACCCGCATCAGGGCCCTTGAAGACAAGTTCAAGGCCGATGAGCGCCGGTTGCTCGAACGCCTGACCCTGGAGCAGGCCAGGGCCGGCCTGTAGCGGCGCACACCCGGATCGCGACGGCGATCCGGGTGTTATCTATGTGCCTCCGGGGCCACCCCCGTGCTGACTAGGCTGGAGCGCCCAATCAGCAACAGCAGGTGGTTCCCATGTCAGTACCGCAAGCATCCGAGGCATCGACCGACCCAGCGTCGGGCCGAGATCAGCAAGGCTATCTGGCGATAGCGCAACACACACCGCAATGGTTGCTCGAAGCGCCCCCCGAGGCACGTCGGGTCAGCCATCAGCAGGGCCTGGCGGCGTTGCCCTGGGTGGAGCGGGCGAGCACGCAGATGCCCGGGGTACTCGGGCGGCTGCACGACGATTACCGCGAGCACCTGGCCCTGGCGACCCAGGTCGAGGCCTGGCTGGGCGCCTTGCCCGACCCGCAGCGCTTTGCCGAGCCCTTGCTCAAGAGCCTGTTGCTGACCGAGCTGGGTGTCGAGGTGGATGTGCGGCAGACCTGGCTATTTCATCCGCGCAGGATGCGCAAGGACGACTCCTTTCTCAGTGCCTCGCGGGACTGGGCGGTAGAGAGCTTCAAGGCTTTCCGCCTGGCGTGCCGGCCCTTGCTCGGCATGGCCCTGCAGAACTTCGAAGCCTGGGAAAGCGAGCCGGACGCCATGGACCTGCCGCTGACCAAGGCGCAGATCTTCAAGGCCAGGGCGGGGCAACCGCTGTGGGACGGCGAGAAATTGCCGATCGCGCCGCATCGTTTCGCCGCGCTGTGTCGCCAGCTCGATCTCGGGCGACGCTACCAGGAGCTGATCGGGCAGCACTTCGATCCCGAGGCGGCTGCCGATGCGCAGCAACGGGCGGCAATCCAGCAGCGGCGACGGGTCTTCGAGCGCCATGAGCAGACCGGATTGTCCCTGCACCTGCACCTGGCTCGCATGCAGGAGCACATCGGCCAGCCGCTGTACCAGGCGGTGCTGGACCTGCTGGACAAGGGCCAGGCGAGCCTCGATGGGGTCGCCATCGAATGCGCCGGCCTGTCCCTGTGGAATGTCGAGCTGAGCGGCATCGTCGTGTTCGCGTTGGACCGCGCGGTGGATAGCGCGCCGGACAGCAGGGTGCTCTACATCCCGGGCGATACCGACGAGCCGCTCAAGGAGTTCGCGACCTTCAACGATATGTGCGGGCACCTGCGCGACCGTCTGCTGCAAGCGGACTACGCGAGCTTTTTGCAGCAGTTCCTGCCGTTGCGGCATCGGGCCGAGGTCCAGGGGAAACTGCGCCAGGCGTTCCATCCCAAGGTGTGGAATCCGGGGGGATGGTACGAGGAGGTGCTCGATCGCCAGGCCAGCCTGCCGTTTCGCGAGGAGGTGCTGGAGGGGCCGTTGCTGGCGGCCCTGCTGGAACGAAAGGTCGCCAGGCTCAAGGACGATGGCCTGTACGTCGCGGTCCCGACCGCCGAAGAGGATCACAAGAGCCTGGAGGAGAAGCTGGAGTATTTCGCCCAGGATGCCCTGCTGGTGCTCAACGGCGTGGGCTTCGCGGTGCCGGTGGTCGGCGCGGCGATGATGGTGCTGACCACCGCCCAACTGGCCCATGAGGTCTACGAGGGCATCGGCGAGTGGACCCGGGGCGAGGGCGAGCAGGCCTGGGCCTATATGTTCGATGTGGTGGAAAACCTCGCCATGGTCGCGGCCCTGGGTGGTGCGGTGGGCCTGCCGCCGGGAACGGCGGTGCGCGAGATGCCCGAGATGCTGCATCCGGCCCGCCTTGACGATGGCCGACTGCGTCTGTGGACCCAGGATCTTGGGCCATTTGCCCACGACCTCATCCTGCCGGCGGAACTGACCCCCGATGCGCAAGGCTTGTACCACTATCAGGGCAAGCAGTGGCTGCCGCTGGACGGGCGTCTCTACGCGGTGGGCCACAGCGCCGAAGGTGGCTTCTACCTGCGCCACCCGCGCCGTGCCGATGCCTATCGGCCAGGCCTGCGCTATCAGCACTCTGGGGTCTGGCTACATGAACTGGATCGGCCGCGGGAGTGGTCGGGGCTGGAACTGTTCCGCCGCCTGGGAACGCTGGCCCGGGGCCTGGACGAGGTCGAGGCGCAACGCATGCTGGTGATCAGTGGCTGCCATGAGTCGCAATTGCGCCGGGCGCTGGTCGATGGTCAGCGCCCGCCGGCGCTGTTGCTGGACTGTCTGGCGCGGTACCAGATCCACCGCGAGCTGCTGGCCGCTGAAGAACCCGTGGCGGGCGAACACTTTGTGCGCCTGTTCGACATGCTTTACCAAGGGCCGGTCGACCCCCCGGGTGGGGCGCTGGCCTTGCTCCTGCGCGATTTCCCCGGCCTGCCGCGACGACTGGGGCATGAGCTGCTGGAGCAGGCCACGGCCGAGGAGCGGGCGCTGTTCGTCGCACAGCAGCGGGTGCCGCCAAGGCTCGCCGAGGAAGCCCGCCACTACCTGCAGGCCGTGCGCCTGGCACGGGCCTACGAGGGCTTGTACCTGGCGCCGCTGTCGAACAACGACAGCACCCGCCTGGTCCTGCACAGCCTGGCGGACTTGCCGGGCTGGGCCGAGCAGTACCGCATCGAGATCCGTGGCCTGCGTGCCGAGGGGCCGCTGCTCGACAGCATCGGCCCGGCCGTGGCGGTGCATCGGCGCGTGCTGGTCAAGGGCGCTGATGGCTACCGCATGGCGGAAGAGCCGGAGAGCGAGGCCGTCGATCTGTTCGCCGCCGTGCTGGGGACCCTGACGTCGGTGCAGCGTAGCGCCCTCGGCCTGCTCCCGTCCGAAGACAGCCAGGCCCTGCGCCAGCTGGTTCTGGCGCGCCCGCTGCAACGGCCGGAGCTGCGCAAGGTGCTGCACATGCAGCCGATCCGCCCGGGCGCGCGCTCGCCCATGCGCCTGGCCAACGGCCGTGCCGGCTACCCGCTGAGCGGGCGCGGGCGCCTGGCGGCCCTGCCGGGCGAGAACACCCTGCTGGACAAGATCCGCTTGCTGGAACTGCCGGATGTGTTCTCCCGCGACCTGCTGCAGCAGTTGCGCGGCATCGCGTTGAGTGCCGATGCCATCGATCTGCGCCTGGATATGCTGCTCGAAGAGCGCGAGCAATTGCAGCGCATGCTGCCGCTGGGCGATATTTCGCCACGACCCGCCGGGGAGGGGCCGGCGCCGAGCGATCGTCAATTGATCGAGCTTGCCCTGTGGCAGCACTGGCGCGACAACCTGCTCCCGGAAATCGGTCGTACCGGCGTGCCGTTGCGCTTGTTCGCGATGTCGCTGGAGGACTTTCCCGAGCGCCTGCCGGACCTGTTCCGTCTACGCGTGCAAGGGCTGGAGCTGTCCGCTGTTTCGCTGCCGCCGGTGATCAGGACGGCGGATGCCGATGGCGTGCTGCACCTGGTCGATCCCCTGGCGCAATTGCTGCGCCGCTTTCCCCGGGTCACCGCGCTGGAGATCGACGCGCTGGAGAACCATTCGGTCCATGATCTGCCGCGGGTGGTGGTCGGCGCCTATCCGCGCCTGTCCGAACTGCGCCTGCTCAACCTGCACTTGCCGGTGGGCCAGGAGGTGCTGGATGAACTGGGTCGCCTCAGTGAACTGCGTCATCTGGACTTGAGTGGCAACCGGACCAGTCACTTGCCGATACGCCTGACCGACAGCCTGCAACTGGACTATCTCGGCCTTGACCGCCTGGGCCTGGATTACTGGCCAGAGTGGCTGGACAGCGATGCGCTGGACGGCATCGATGCGCTGTCCTTGCGCGATAACCACATCACCGGCCTGCCACCGCACCTGCAGCGCAACCCGGCGACCGCCGGGCATTGCACCTGGGTGTCGCTGCGCGGCAACCTGCTCTCGCAGCAGGCGCTGATCGGTATTCGAGCCGGCACCTGGCGTGGTCGGCGTTTTCGTTTCGACGTGGAGATCCCGCCGGGGGTGGAGGCGATCGTGCAGGGCATGATGCGTGAGCGCGACGCCTTGTCCGGGGCCATTGAAAGCTGGTTGGGGAGCGTCGGCAGCAGTGGCGAGCGGCTGTTGGCCCGGCGTGTCCTGGGTGATCTCCTGATGGAGAGCTGGGCGGCCCAGGACGGCGGCTCGGCCACGCGGACGCTGATGCTCGAAGACCTGCACCTGGAGGACTTCCCGGCAGCCTTGCCGGCGTTTTTCTTCGAGCGCGTCAACCGCCTGGAACTGATGCGGCCACAGGGCAGTGCGCAACAGCTGGAGCGCTTGATCGGCCGTTTCCATGAGCTGGAACACCTGGGCGTCGGCGGCTTTGCCCTCGATCGTTTACCCCCGGGGCTGGCGAACCTGAACCGCCTGCGCCAGTTGTCGGTGACCGATGCCCGGTTGCTGGTCGGCCAGGCCAGCATCGACCTGCTGGCGCGCCTGCCGGCGCTGACGTCCCTGGAGCTCAGCGGCAACCGCCTGGGCGAGATCACCGATGTCGCGGCCTTCGGCGCCCGGCTGTTCAGCCACCTGTCCCTGGAACGCATGGAGATCGCCCGCTGGCCGGCCTGGCTGGACGTGTTGCTGCCCGAGCATATCCAGCACCTGAACCTCAATCACAACCGTCTGGCCGCGTTGCCGACCTACCTCCTGGAGAACGCGGACAACCTCAGTGGTACCTGCGAGATTTCCCTGGAGGGCAATCCATTGCCCGAGGAAACCGTGGTGTCCGCCCACCTGTCCGAGGGGCTGACGCGCCCCTACAGCTTCCGCCTGGACCTGCCGGAGCATATTCGTCGCCTGGGCGGCAGCCACTGGTCCAGTTCCGGCGGGGCCAGCTCCGGCGGGGCCTCGGAAGCGGACCTGATCCGCGTGGATATCTGGCTTGATCGCGCCGGCCCGGTCAGCGACAGCCGCCGCCAGCTCTGGCAGCAGCTCGAAGCCACGGACGATGCCGATGACCTGCTGCTGCTGATCGGGCGCCTGCGCCATACCGCCGAGTACCGCAACGGCCTGACCCGGCCCGACCTGGTGGAGCGGGTCTGGCAGGTGCTGGGCGCCAGCGCCGAGGACCAGGAACTGCGCCTGGTGCTCAATGGCATGGCCGAAGAGCCGCTGCGCCAGTTGCGCGAGTTCGATACCTGCCCGGACGGCATCCGCCTTGAGTTCAACCAGATGGAAGTGCTGGTGTTCACCCACCAGGCGTTGCGTGCCGTCGAGGCCGGGCGGCGTGGCCCGACCCTGTATCGGCTGATGCGCCGCCTGTACCGCCTGCAGGAACTGGACAATATCGCCCGGCTGGAAGCGCGCGGGCGTGACGAGGCGGAAGTGCGCCTGGCCTATCGGTTGCATCTGGCCAACGAGCTGGACCTGCCGCTGGCACCGCAGCAGATGCTCTACGCCGGCTCCGCCAACCTGCATGCCGGCGAACTGGACAGCGCCACGGCACGGGTGCGCGAGGGCGAGTCTGGCCAGGGACTGCTGGGCTATGCCGCGCAGCGCGACTTCTGGCTCGACTACCTGCGCGAGGCCTATGTGGAACGCTTCACCGCCATCCGCGAGCGCTTCGAGGCCAGCGTGCTCGGGCTGGTCGACCAGTACCCCGACGACACGCCGGTGCAAAGCAGCGGGCGGATCCAGGCGCTGATCGACCAGCGGCACACTGACGAAGCCAACCTGGTCCGGGAGCTGACCCACCAGGAGGGCTTGCGACTGGAACAGCCGTGAAGCGACGGCTGCCGGATCAATCAATGGGCGGCGAGGTAGGCGGCAACCTTGTCGCGTGCCTCGTCCGGCAGCCATGCATGCCAGATCGTCGGGTTGTCCTTGAGGAAGGCCCGCGCTGCAAGGGCCGGGTCCTGGCGCTCTTCGCTCATGCGCGCGAGCAGCGCATTGAGGGTGTCGATGGGCAGGTCGACCTTGCTGAAGAACGCCACCAGTTCCGGATATTGCTCATGGAACGCCCTGGAGACACCGATGGACAATTTCGCCGGCAGCGAGCGGCTGCCTTTCGGCGCGGGATTGCTGGCGTCGGTCAGGGTCGCCCAGGCCTGCTGGTCGAAAGGCGGCTCTTTCAGGCGCACCAGTTTGAAACGGCCCATCAACGGGGTCGGTGACCAGTAGTAGAACAGCACCGGCTTGCCGCGGCGGATCGACGAGGTGATTTCCGCATCGAGTGCCGCGCCGGAACCACTGCGGAAGTTGCTGTACAGGGCATCGAGCCCGTAGGCCTTGAGCTTCTGGCTGTTCACGGTTTCCGAGGTCCAGCCGCTGGGGCTGTTGAGAAAACGGCCCTTGCCCGGGCTCTCGGGGTCGGCGAACACCTTGGCGTAGCGCTTGAGGTCGTCGACGCTGCGCAGTTCCGGGGCCATGGGCGCGATACCGCGCTCGGCGTCGCCCTTGATCACGAACTCCGGCACGTACCAGCCTTCGTCGGCGTTCTTCACCGTGTCGCCAAGGGCGAAGACCTGGCCGGCCTGCTCGGCCTTGACCCAGGCCGGGCTGCGGCCGGCCCATTCTTCGCCGATCACCTGGATATCGTTGCGCGCCAGCGCCACCTCCATGCTCACCGTGCTGCCGGGTAGGGTGTCGGTGGGATAGCCGTAGCCGTGCTCGACGATCAGGCGCAGCACCTCGGTGGTGAAGCTGCCGCTTTCCCAGGTGATTTCGCCGAAGTGGATGGGCGCGCGCGGGGCGGCCAGCGCCGACAGGCTGAGGAGGGCAGTGCAGAACAGCAGGGCCAGGCGTTTCATGGGCATGGGCTCGCAGAGGGGTTGGCTCAGTGTAGACAGCGCACGCCGCGACACGACTCCCTTGGAAAACCGGTAGCGCCAGGCGGCGCTTTGCCGTGTCGCGCCGCGCCTTGTCCCATGGCCTGGCGGCCCTGGCGGTGACAGACGCCGCCTGGCGAAGTTGATGAACTGTGCGCCTCTTCAGACCGACGGAGCGCGCTACATGCAGAAGATATGGACCACCTCGAGCCCCCACGGGATTTTCGATCACACCTACGAGACCGCCGCGGCGACCGAGGAGGGCTGTCGCGCCGTGCACTTCAAGGGCCGCCTGTACTGCGCCTACATCGACGGGGTGCGCGACCTGGACGGGGTCAAATTCATCAGCCGGGCCTCGAATGCCAGCCTGTGGAGCGAGCCCGCCACGGTCAGCGACATCCCCGCGCGGGCGCAGCCCTGCATCTTTGTCTTCAAGGAGCAACTGCACGTGGTCTACCCCACGACCTTGGGAACTACCGAACTGTTGACTCTGGACGAGGCCTCGGGCCTGTTCGTCCTGACCCGCACCCTGGCGCTGAGCGTCGCTGGAACGCCGGCGGTGGCGGTGCTGGAAGGGCGTCTGCAGCTCTTCCATCACGTGATCGGCAGCCCCACCAACCTCTGGTGCCGCTCCACCCTCGACCTCGACGAGTGGAGCCGCGCCGAGGTGGTGAAGCACGATGGCACCTACAGCATTGCCACCCGGCTGGACGCGACCGCCATCACCTACCAGCGTCTGATCCACCTGATCTACAAGGCTGACGCCGGTGGCTTCCATCTGCTCAAGTACGACGGTTCCCAGCAATGGACCCGCGCGCAGTTGCTGTTGCCCAACGACTACCCGGATACGCCGGCGGCGGTGGTGCACAACGGCCTGCTCAAGCTGTTCTTCAACGAAGCGAGCGGCGACACGCCGCAGGCCGGTGCCAGCTACAACGTCCACCAGTACGCCTACGACGGCAATGTCCTTGGCCCGGTGACCGTCAGCACCCACCTCGGTGCGACCAACAGCATCGGCGCCGCAGTGCAGGATGGTGTGCTCAACATCCTCTACCGCGGCAAACCCTGACGCCCAGCCATCCCACACTCTTCGACGGGACCTCCCCATGGCAATCGACAACACCATACGTCGCTACATCGACAGCCATCTGGTCGACAGGTTGAGCGACGATGTGTTCTTCAACGAAACCGAAGTGATTCTTCTCGACATCTTTGCGCTGCTCGCCTCGTCGCCCTATAACGCGCAGCCCACGGCCTCCTACCTGGCGTACGTGATTTCCCGCCAATACATGCGCAGTGCCAACCAGGCGCAGCAGTGCCGTTTCGCCCAGCGCATGACCGCACTGCTGCGGCGCCTGTACAACGACCCGGCCACCGCTGCCCTGCTGGCCCAGCCACGCCGCGAGCGCGGCTTCGAGTTGCTGCTGGTGCTCTATCGCATGCACTACGTGCTGACCATGAATGGTCTGCTGGCGGACGACGGGCCGCTGCTGCTGGATGTCGGCGATCCGCTGCGCGCCTTGCAGTCGATCATCGGTGCCGCCTACGGGCCCTGGCAGGGGCTGGTACAGCTCCAGGGCGGGTTGCGCGACTACTATCACTGCCGCATCCGCCATCAGGCTGGCGACGCGCTGATCGAGATCGGCCGGGCCCGCAGCGACGCGGTGGGCCTGGAGTTGCGCCTGGCCACCTGGAACATGCAGGGCACCGCGGCGACCGCCGAAAACAAATGGCGCACCTATGTGCTGCAACTGGCCAGGCGTCACGACGTGCTGGTGATCCAGGAGGCCGGCGCGCCACCGAGTTCCGCCGAACTGGTGGTGCGCACCCAGGTGGCGGACCAGTTCGGCATGGTCCAGGAGGTCGACCAGTACCTGTGGCACGCCGGTACCGGCAGCCGGCCGGAGTCGTACCAGGTCTACTTTCTCGACGTGCAGCGTCTGCGCGTGAACCTGGCGATCGTGGTGCGTGCCAGCGCCCAACTGGATATACGCGATGTACGGGTGGTCGCCGACGGGCTGTGGGAGTCCGGCACGCTGCCGGTGGCCCGGCCGGCCCTGGGCCTGCGCTTGCGCCGGCGCGGGGAGGGGGCGGTGGATCGCCAGGAAGTCACGGTGTACAACGTCCATGCCCTGTCCGGTGGAGGTTCCAATGCGCCGCGACTCATCCGCGAGATCAGCTGGCACACCGACACGCCCTACGTGGTGCTGGGTGACTTCAACCGCGATCCGCGCCCGCCGGGAACCGGAGGCGGCAACTGGGTCTCGCCGGAAAGCCTGGCGCGCATCCATCCGGCCAACGGCAACACCCACCCGGCCACGGCGCCGGAGCACATGCTCGATTACGCCCTGGTCAACGGCACCACCGAACCGGTCCAGCCGGGCGTGGTCGAGGCACCCGGGCCGTCGGACCATCTGGCGGTGAGCTACCTGGTGCATTTCTCCTGAGGGCAAAGGGCTAATTTTTCCTGGCGCGGGTTCGTTCACCAATGAGTTTTCCCGCGCCACGGGAAATCCCCCCTTTTCTCACAAGGAGAGCCGCAATGACTTCCGTTTTCGATCGTGACGACATCCAGTTCCAGGTAGTGGTCAACCACGAGGAGCAATATTCGATCTGGCCCGACTACAAGGCCATCCCCGAAGGCTGGCGCGCGGTAGGCAAGAGCGGCCTGAAGAAGGACTGCCTGGCGTATATCGACGAGGTGTGGACCGACATGCGTCCGCTCAGCCTGCGCCAGAAGATGGCCGCTGCAGCCTCCTGAGGCCGCCCGCGCGGCGCCGCCATTGCGTCATGGCGGCCAGGCCCGCATAGTCGGCAGCATTTCCGACTGCAAGGAGCTTGCGCAATGCTGATCGACGCTTCCCGGGCCACGCTGCTGGTCATCGACGTCCAGGAAAAACTCATCGGCGCGGTCAGCGACCCCGCCGGTACCTTGGCGCGCACCCGCTGGTTGCTCGCCGCCAGCGCCGAGCTCGGCCTGCCGACGGTGATTTCCGAGCAGTACCCCAAGGGCCTCGGGCCCACGGTCGGCAGCCTGCTGGAAGCCGCGCCGGGGGCCACGGTGGTGGAGAAGCTGCATTTCTCCTGCGTGGCCGGCGAGTGCCTGCCGGCCTCGTTGCTGGCCCGTGACCAGGTGATCGTCTGCGGCATGGAAACCCATGTCTGCGTGCTGCAGACCGTCCTCGAACTGCTGGAGGCTGGCAAGCAGGTGTTCGTCGTCGCCGATGCCTGCGACAGTCGCAGTGCCGAGAGCAAGTCTGCGGGTCTTGAGCGCATGCGGGGTGGCGGCGCGCAGATCGTCACCCGCGAGATGGTCCTGTTCGAGCTGATGCGCAGTTCCAGCCACGAGAAATTCCGCACCATCAGCAAGACCTTCCTGGTCGGGGAGCAACCCTGAAGGCCCTGCGCTGGTTGCCTTTCGGGCTGCTGGCGCTGCTCGCCGGCTGCGTCGGCACGCGTACGGGCCAGGAGCCAGCGCTTTCGCCGCAACAGGTGCAGGCGCGCGTCGCGGCCTTGCTGCCGGCCACGGCGAGCGATCGCCAGGGCTGGGCGCGGGACATCCAGACCGCATTCACCACGCAGAAGCTCGACCCCAGCCAGTCGAACATCTGCGCGGTGCTGGCGGTGACCGAGCAGGAATCCACCTTCAGCGCCGACCCCAAGGTCCCCAACCTCGGGCGCATCGCCCGCGAGGAAATCGAGCGTCGCGCGGCCAAGGCCTTCGTACCCAGGAAACTGGTGGACGTTGCCCTCGACACCCGCTCCGCCAACGGCAAGACCTGGAACCAGCGCCTGGCTGCGGTGCGCAGCGAGCGCGAGCTGAGCGGGCTGTACGACGAACTGATCGGCTCGCTGCCGCTGGGCAAGACCCTGCTCGGCGGTTTCAACCCGGTGCGCACCGGCGGGCCGATGCAGGTCAGCATCGATTTCGCCGAGGCCCATGCCCGCGATTATCCCTATGCCCATGACGGCAGCATTCGCCAGGAAGTGTTCAGCCGGCGCGGCGGGATGTACTTCGGTATCGCCCACTTGTTGGGATATCCGGCCAGCTATTCGCGGCCGCTGTACCGTTTTGCTGATTTCAACGCGGGCTGGTATGCCAGCCGCAATGCAGCGTTCCAGGCGGCCCTGAACCGTGTGACCGGGGCGAAGCTGGCGCTGGACGGCGACTTGATCGCCCATGGCTCGATCCTGCCGGGGAGCACCGAGAAGGCCGCGCGGTTGCTGGGCGAGCGCTTCGGCATGCGTAATCCGGCCATTCGCGAGCAACTGGAGAAGGGCGAGGGTGAGGATTTCGAGGAGACCCGCCTGTACCAGCAGGTCTTCGCCCTGGCGGACAAGGCTGCCGGCAAGCGGGTGGCGCGGGAGGTGTTGCCGGGGATTCGGCTGGAGAGTCCGAAGATCACCCGGCAGTTGACGACTGCATGGTTCGCCAAGCGGGTGGATGAGCGTTATCAGCGGTGCATGAAGCGCTAGGCCGCTACATGAGTGACCAGAGTCAGCAAGGCAACCCGGATTCTGTGGGAGCGGGTTTACCCGCGATGACGGCGGTGAATCCAGCATCGTCATCGCGGGTGAACCCGCTCCCACAGGGGCCGCGCTTCACTTGATCGAGATGTGTAGATTTCCCTGCAGCAATGAGGTCATAAAAGCCAGAAAGCCTGTCAGCCCTTGCTGCCGGTCAAGGCCGCCACCACCGACTCCACCCCGGCCTTCAACCCGGCCAGGCTATCGGCACCGTCGGTATCCACCACCACCAGCCTGGCTCCGCTTGCCGCGATGACTTGCGCGACAGCCTCGGGCGGCTGCTTGTGGTGCAGCACCAGGGCCACGTCCTGCGCCTTCAGCTCTTCACCCAGGTGCTTGAGCTGTTCTTCGCTCCATTTGTCGTCCACCACCTGCGGATGATCGATCAGGTCCAGGTTCAGCCCGCCAATCAGGTAGCCCAGGCGATCCGACAGGTTCACCACGCTGAGGTTGTCGGCCTCGGCCAGCTTCGCCTCGCTGCTGGCACTGAGGTCGAGCAACTGGCGCTTGAGCCCGGCCAGGTTGGCCTGGATCTTCGTCTGGTCGGCCGGCGACAGGCGCCCCAGGTCGTTGGCCATGACATCGGCCATGCGCCCCATGTTGCTCGGGTTCAACCAGGGGTAGCCGGCGATCACGTTGTCGCCCTGGGCGGCGATGCCCGGCAGCGCACCGTCCACCGGCCGCGCGGCATCGATCTCGACGATGCGGATGTTGCTCCTGCGCGCCACCGGGTACAGCGGATCGTCGCTCCAGATCGAGCGCAGGCCGATCACCGCGTCGGCCTTGCCCGCCGCTTTCTGCAGGCTGGCAGCGCCGCGCCCGCTGAAATACGAGGGCTGGCGGCTCGCCGGGAGATTGTCCGGGGCCGCGCGCTGCAGTTGCACCGAGGTGCCATCCAGCAGCAGGCTGCCGAGGCCATAGGTCACCGGCAACGACGCCAGGACGGTGATGCCGCTGCCCTGTTGCGCGGCGGCTTTCGCGGCAGGTGCGGCGTGGGCGGCGAGGGGCAGGCCGGCCAGCAGCAGGGCCAGGCTGAGGTGCTTGAGGGTCGGGTTCATGCCGGGTTTCCTTGCAGGCGTGGGACCAGGCCGCGGGCCAGCGCGGCGAGGGCGAAGAAGCTGCCGGCGACCAGGATGATCGCAGCGCCCGAAGGCACCGGCAGGTCGAAGACGATGGGCAGGAGGATGCCGATCAGGGTGCTGAAGGTGGCGATCAGTACCGAGCTGAAGAAGAAGCCCTTCAGCGACTGGCTGACCAGCCGCGCCGCCGCCGCCGGGATCACCAGCAGGGCACCGACCAGGATCGCGCCGATCACCTTCACCGCCGCGACGGTGACCAGCGTCACCAGCACCACGAACAGGTAGTCCAGGCTCTTCACCGCCACCCCGCGCACCGCCGCCAGCTGCGGATTGAAGCTGGCCAGCATGATGCGGTTGTACAGCGGCAGGGCCAGGCCCAGCACCAGCGCACCGACGATGCCCAGCACTACCAGGTCGTGGCCGCTGACGGTCAGTACCGAGCCGAACAGCACGTTTTCGAGGATATGCACGTTGATCTTGCCCGCCAGCATCAGCAGCAGGCTGGCGCCCAGGGCCAGGGACACCGAGAGGAACACGCCGATCAGTGTGTCCGGCGACAGCCCGGTACGGTTGCGCAGGTAGTTGAGCAGGATGCCGAACAGCAGGCAGTAGCCGAACAAACTGCCGTAGGGCCCGGTATAGGGTTCGCCAAGCAGGATGCCGATGGCCACGCCGGTGAGCGCGGCGTGGCCCACGGCCTCGGAGAAGAAGGCAAAGCGTTTGACCACCACCAGGGTGCCCAGGCCGCCGAGCACCGGGCCGATCATCAGGCCGGCGAGCAGGGCGTTGACCACGAAGCCATAGGCCAGGGCCTCGGGCAGGTAGCCGGACGCGGCCCAGCCCTGGATCATCAGGCGGAATTCTTCGTAGTTCATCACAGGCTCTCGCTGCGCGGGTGGATGGAGAACAGGCCGAGCAGGCGCTCGGGCGTCAACGCTTCCTTGGGCGGTGCGTCGAACAGCACCCGTCGGCTCAGGCCGGTGACCCGGTCGGCGAGGCGTGCCACGGCCTGCAGGTCGTGCTCGATCCACAGCACCGTGGTCCCGGCCTGGCGCCATTCGCCGAGCAGGCGCTCGAACACCTGGATACCGGCCTCGTCCAGCGCCGACATGGGTTCGTCCAGCACCAGCAGTTGCGGCGCCGGGATCAGGCCCTGGGCCAGCAGCACGCGCTGGCGCTCGCCACCGGACAGCGCGCCCATGCGCCGCTTGCGCTTGTCGAGCATGCCCACGCGCTCCAGCGCCGCGTCGATGGCCGGGCTGACCCGGCGTGACAGGCCGAGGAACGCCGGGGTGCGCTGGCACATGGCGGCCATGAAATCGTCGACGGTCATCGGCAGGCCGCGGTCGAACTCCAGGGCCTGGGGCACGTAGCCGATCACCTGACGCTGGTCCGGCCAGTCCAGGGCCAGGCGGCCCTGATGCGGCATCTGCCCGAGCAGGGTCTTGATCAGCGAGCTCTTGCCGCCGCCATTGGGGCCGACGATGGCATGCACGCTGCCGGCGGCGACCTGGAAGCTGACCTGGTCGAGGATGCGCGTGCGGCCCAGGGTCAGGTCGATGCCGGCGAAGTCGATGGACGGGCCGCAGGGCGCGGCGACCACGGGTTCGGCGACGGTCATGCCTGGTTCTCCTTGATCGCGCGCACTACGGTGTCGAGGTTGCGCTGCATTTCCACTTCGTATTTCTCCTTGGTGTATTCGCCGTAGGAGATATGGGTCAACGGGTACAGCTTCACGCCGGCTTCACGCTGGATGGTCTCGACGTAGGCGGAGGGGAAATCCATTTCCGAGAAGATCACCTTCACGTCCAGGGCGTGCAACTGGTCGATGGTCTTTTTCAGCTGCGCCGGGCTTGGCTCGATGCCGTGGGCCGGTTCCACCACCGCGGTGACTTCCAGGCCGAACTCGCGCACCAGGTAGTCGTAGGCAGCGTGGATGGTGGCCACCTTGAACGACGGGTTCGGCGCTTCGGTCAGCTGGGCCAGGGCGTCGGCGCGCAGCTTGCGCAGGCGCTTGGCGTAGTCGCGGGCGTTCTGGCTGTAGTACCTGGCGTTGTCCGGGTCGAGCTTGCCCAGTTCGCGGGCGATGTTGTTGATCTGCGCGATGCTGGCGCTGATCGACAGGAAGGTGTGCGGGTTGACCACCTTGCCGGCGCCGCGGGCGGCGATGCCGGTGGCGGCGAGCAGCGGTACGTTGGCGTTGGACTCGATGGTGGCGATATTCGGCTTTTCGCTGGCGGCGATCATGCGGTCGGCGAAGTCGTCGTGGCCGACGCCGTTGAGCACCACCACGTCCAGCGAGCCGATGCGCTTGATGTCCTCGGCGCGCGGTTCGTAGGCGTGGGGGTTGAAGCCGGCGGGGATCAGCGGCACCACCTCGGCGCGGTCGCCGACGATATTGCTGACGTAGCTGTAGTAGGGGTGCAGGGTGATGCCGATGCGCAGCGGCTTGCCGTTTTCGGCGAGTGCCAGGGCGGGCAGGGCAAGGGCGACGAACAGGCTGAGGACACGAACGAGAACGGAGCGGAGCATGGGCATTCCTTGCGGGTCAGTGCTGATGCTGGCGGGTCACACCGGCGTCGTAGTGGGCGGCGATCTGTTTCCAGCCGGCGGCCTGCAGGGCGCTGGCGGAGCGTTCGGCGGGGAGGGCGGCGCTGGCGTCGCGGTTGAGCCAGACGTCGGCGGCACCGTCCTGGGCCTCGGGCACCAGCAGCAGGAAGCTGCCGGCGGTGTCCGGGCGTGGGCTCAGGCCGAGGTAGACGCCATCCACCTGGCGCCACTGGTGACCGCCGCGGGTGACACTGCTGGCGTCGGCGAGGAACGGCGCGAAGCCTTCCTCGGCCAGCAGCTCGACGCTGGCCAGCCCGGGCGCTTCGGCGCGGCGTGCCTGGATCTCGTCGAACGCCACCCGCAGGTCGGTGTAGATGCCTTGCTCGGCGGCGTTGAGGTCGCGGCGGGCATCCAGCTGGTGGGCGGCGATGGACGGCTCGTCCTCGCGCTCGCCGCGCAGGCTCACCACCGTGGCGGCCAGTACCAGGATCAGCAGGGCGACCAGCGCCACGTACAGGGTTTCATGCCCGGCGCCGGCCGGGCGTACCACCTGGACCCGGCTCATGGCTCACCGATGTCGGCGTGGTCGATTTCCACGACGTGGCCGGGGCCGGCGTCGAACAGCACGTAGAACTCGCCGGCAGGGCGCTTGAAGGTCAGGGTCGAGTCGCTGCCGAGCTTGCCCGGGACCAGCACGCTTTCGTCGTAGCCGATCACGTCGAGGGTCACCCCGGGCGCGCCGCTGCCGTCGGAGAAGCCACCGGTGCACTTGATCTGGTCGCCGTCCACCGGCTCGCACTGGCACATCGGGTTGTGCGCCAGGGCCGGACCGGCCAGGCACAGCAGGAACAGGGGCAGGGCGAGCCTGCCGGCCTTGGATTTCATCATTTGCCTCCTTGTTTGTTCAGCCAGGCGAGGGTGGCCGGGGATGCCTTGGCCAGCGGGACCGCCGCTTGGTGCATGGCACCGTCCCAGCCTTCCAGGGTAATCCACAGCTCGGCGTCGCCGCGGGTGCGCTCCGGCACCGGCAGGCTGGTGGCCATGCGGTACGGCGTGCCGAAGAAGATGGTGCCGGCGGCGCGCAGGCTGCGCGGCTTGCCGATACGCAGGTAGACGGCCTTGACCTCGCCGACGCAGGCCTGGCACAGGGCCAGGTTGAAGGTCTTGAAGTAGCCGGCCGGGCCATCCTGGCGTGGTGCTTCGTCGCGCAGTTCGGCGAGGCTGACGCTCCACGGGCCGACCTGGACGTTCTCCAGCATGTTCGCGCCCAGGCCGCTCTCGCCGCGGAACAGCTTCTGGTCGGCGAAGTACTTGGGCATGAAGCCCAGCGGCAGCAGGATCAGGAGAATGTTCAGGTGGAAGCGCCACTTCAGCCACCACTGTTTCAGGGGCGAAGGCGTGACGATCGCGGTCTGGCTCATAGCTGCACCTCCGTGGCGGTTTCCTGGCGGGCCTTGCGCGGCCGTTGCGGCTTTTCCGCGCGCTTGAGCGCAGCGGCGGTGGCCTGGGCGGTGCGCTTGGTCCAGATCAGCAGGCCGCTGAGGACCATCATCGACAGCACCAGGCCGAAGAAGGCCCAGATCAGCTTGATCGCCAGGCCGCCGAAGTCACCGGTGTGCAGCGGGCGCATGGATTCGGTGACGAACTCCAGGGCCGAGCGGTCGGAAATCAGGAACGAGGCATCGACGTTGCGCGTGTACGGGTTGACGTTGACCGTCTGGAACATCAGCGGGTACCAGCCGCGGCCGCCCAGGTAGAGGTGGCCGTAGGCGTTGCCGGGCATCATCACGAAGCTGACGTCGAGTCCGGATACCTGCGCGGAGGCGATGCGCGTGGCCTCGTCGACGTCGATGCGCGGCACCGGGGCGGTGGTTTCCGAGCGCGGCACGTCCTCGCGGGAGATGCCCGGGATCACCGGCTCCGTGGAAATGGTGATGTGGTTGTCGGCGAGGATCGCCTGGATCAGGAACCAGGTGCCGGTGATGGAGATCACCGCGATGAACCAGATCGACCAGATGCCGCTCAGGCGGTGGAAGTCGCCCCAGAAGATCCGCGCGCCGTGGTTGAAGCGCAGGGTCGGCTTGAAGAAGCCTTTCCAGAAGCGCTTGTACACCACAAGGCCGGTGACCAGCGAAGCAAGCATTGGCAGGCCGAGCAGCGACACCAGGTACCAGCCCCAGCTGTAGCCGTTGGTGAAGGGCACCAGCCACCAGCCGTGCAGGGCGCGGGTGAAGCCTTCGAAGTTGAAGTCCGGCTGCTTGCCCTGGATCGCCCCGGTGTACGGGTTGACGTAGAGGATCGGCGCGGTGCCGTCGGGGTAGGTCACGGCGACGTTGAGAGCGAAGTGCGAGCCATCGGGCTGGCTGATGTAGCGCACCGCCATGTCCGGCTCGGCCTTGTGCAGGGTGTCGAGGACCTGCTGGAAACTCAGGCGCTCGGCGTTGTCGTCGGGCTGGCTGGCGCGCACGTCGGGGTTGGCCAGCCAGACGATCTCCTGGCTGACCACGGCCAGGGTGCCGGTGACGCAGACGATCAGCACGAAGAACCAGATCGGCAGTGCGAGCCAGCTGTGGACCAGGAACCACAGTCTGGATTTGGACTTTTTCGCTTGTTGGGCCATTGCATCAGTCTTTTTTGTAAAAAGTGGGGTCGAGCCAACGCTCAACCTGAGGGCTGCACTAGTAAGGACGGATGAGAATCGGAAACCCGTCAGGGAATATGTAAGTAAATAATTCAAAGACGGGTTTCGCGGCTCGTCCGGCAGCGCCGGATGGACTGATGTGCTGACTGTGTTCCTCCTTCGTTGGCCTTCAGAGTTCGCGGATCACCCGGAACCCGATCCAGTCCCCGCGGGTGCTCGGGTAGAGATTGTTGCGGTTCCCCGAGCGCGAGAAGATCGGCGCCTCGCCCCAGTCGTTGCCGCGGATCTGCACCACCTTGCAGTCCGCTTCCTTCCAGGCGCTGCCGTCGCTCGGCGCGCCGACGTAACTGCCGTGATGGCAGTCCGCGACCCACTCGTAGACGTTGCCGTGCATGTCGTACACGCCAAAGGCGTTGGCCGGGAAGCTGCCCACCGGCGAGGTGAAGCTGTAGCCATCCTTCGGCCCGTAGACGTTGGCGTGCTGGCTGATTTCGTATTCCGCATCCGGATCCAGCGGGAACGGGAAGGGCCCGCTGCTGCCGGCACGGGCGGCGTACTCGCGCTGGGCCTCGCTGACCATGCGGTAATGCTTGCCGGTCTTCTTCGACAGCCAGGCCACGTAGGCCTCGACATCGTGGTAGTCCATGCACACCGCCGGCTGCCGCGGGCCCTGCTTGTAGCGCGGCTTGCCGGCCTTGCATTCGCGGCCGGGGCGGGTATCGCCGTCGGCGATCTTCGCCCCGGACTCGCGGACATAGGCATCCCATTCCCCGGCAGTGACCTGGAAACGGCTGATGGCGAACGGCCTGGCGAAGGTCACTTCATGCAGCGGGCCTTCGTCCGGCTGGCGTCCCAGTTCATCGTCCGGGGTGCCCATCATGAAGCTGCCGGCGGGCAGCACGACCATTTCCGGGCAACTGCTCTTGCAGTCGCGCAGCACCGTGCCGGGTTTCTGCTCGGCGGCGCCAGCGGACAGGCTGGCGGCCGCCAGCAGCGCGGCGAGGGTCAGGCGGGGGAGGGTAAGCGTCATCGCAGGGCCTTCTTTCAGAGTTTCTTGGTCAGCAGGGCCATGGCCCGATCGATTTCCTGCTCGTTGTTCAGCAGGCCCGGGGCCAGGCGGATGACCGGGCCGACATCGCGGTTCACCGCGTCGGACATCACCTTGTTGTCCACCAGGTAGGCGGCGATGGCGTCCGGGTCGCGGTCCTTGATGCGGAAGAAGGTGAAGCCGGCGGAGAACTCGCTGCTGCGCGGGGTCACCAGCTGGATCTGGCGGTGTTCCAGCAGGCGTTCCTTGAGCCGGTCGTTGAGCTGGTGGATGCGTGCCTGGACGTCGGCCTTGCCCAGTTGCAGGTGCAGCTCGAAGGCCTTGCCCATGGCCCAGCGGTGCTCGAAGGCGTGGTAGCCGCCGGGGGTCATGATGGTGGCGAAATCTTCTTCCTGGGAGAAGGTGGCGAAGGTCGGGGTCAGCGGACCCATCTGTTCCGAGGCGGCGCAGATGATCCCGGTGCCGCGCGGACCGAACATCCACTTGTGCACGCCGGAAATGAAATAGTCGCAGTTGAAGTCGGCGAAGTTGCAGTCGTCGACGCCGAAGCCGTGCACGCCATCGACCACGTAGAGGATGCGCTGCCCTTCGTCGCGGTCGCGGTTGTGCCGGCGCACGATCTCGCCGATCTCGCCCACCGGCAGCTTGACGCCGCTGCCGGAATGCACCCAGGTCATGCCGAGCACGCGGGTGCTGGGGCGGATGGCCTGGTCGATGGTGGTCAGCACCTGGTCCCTGGAGACCTCCCACGGCTTGTCGAACAGGCGCAGCTTGCGCACCTGGGTGCCCTGGTGGCGGGCGCGGAAGGCCAGGGTCTTGTGGGTGGAGTAGTGCTCGTGGACGGTGGTGAGGATTTCCTGGTCGGCGGCCACCTGCAGGCCGCCATAGATCATGCCCAGGCCCTCGGTGGTGCTGCCGGTCAGGGCGATCTGCCGCGGACGTACCGCCAGGTAGCGCGCGGCCCACTCGCGGACCTCGTCCTCGCGGTTCCATTCGTACTGGCTTTCCCAGTCCATCAGCGCCGCAGGGTTGCGGTCGAGGTCGTGGCGGTAGCGGTCGATGGCCTCCTGCACCGGGCGCGGGTGGGCGGTGATGAGGAAGTTGGCGAAGTGCGCGGTATCACGGTCCAGGGGGAACAGCTCGCGCAACTGGCGCCATTTGTCTGCCCCGTTGAACGACGGCGTGCCGCTGGTCGCTGCGCTGGCCGTGGCCAGGCTGCTGGCCAGCGGCAGGCCGGCACCGAGGATGGCGGCCTGCTTGAGAAAGGTACGGCGGTCGGTCATGGCGCAGGCGATCCGGTGCTGGATGTAAGGGCGGCGACGGGGCGGGCGCTCTTCTGCACCTGCTCCCAGACCCGCAGGAAGTTGCCGCCCCACAGCTTGGCGATGTCCGCCTCGCTGTAGCCGCGGGTCAGCAGCTCGGCGGTGATGTTGCGGATCTCGCTGACATCCTTCCAGCCGGCCAGGCCGCCGCCGTCGTTGAAGTCGGAGGCGATGCCGACATGGTCGATGCCGATCTTCTTCACCGCGTAGTCGATGGCGTCGCCCAGCTCCTTGAGGCCGGCCTTGGGCTCCTGGTCGACGATGCCGTAGAGGTTGCTGGCGTAGTCGCCGAAGCGCTTTTCCGGCCAGATGGCGATCACTGCGTCGCCGGGCATCAGGGCGTTGGCCAGGCCTTGCAGCGGCTGCAGGTCGAAGCGCGCGCGCAGGGCTTCGAGCTTGTCCAGGGTCGGCTTGCTCAGTGGCCGCAGGTAGGTCGGGAAGCCGACGATCTGCACTACGCCGCCGCTGTCCTTGATCAGTTGCAGTTCGCGGTCGCTGAGGTTGCGCGGGATATCCACCAGCGCCCGCGGCGCCGAGTGCGAGGCCACCAGCGGGGCGCGGCTGAGCCCGGCGACCTGTTCCAGGGCCAGGGTCGACATCTGCGACACGTCGATGATCACCCCGAGGTCGTTGAGCCGGGCCACTGCCTGCTTGCCGATCGGCGCGAGGCCGCCGAGGGCGTCGGCGGTGTCGTTGAAGAACGGCAGGGGGCGCGACGAGTCGGACCAGGGGTTGTTGCCGACGTAGTTGAAACCGAACATGCGCATGCCGCGGGCGGTCCACAGGTCCAGTTGCGACAGGTCGTCGCCCAGCGGGTAGGCGTTAAGCATGCTGATGAAGATGGCGAACTTGCCTTCGCCGTGCAGGCGGCGGAAATCGTCCGGGGTGTAGGCAATCCCCACCTGGTTGGGGAAGTCGCGAACCATGCCGGTGATGATCTTGTAGCGCACTTCCTGCTGCTGGCGTGCCTCGTCGACGAAGCCGGCGGTGGGGCGGTGCGGGGCGTTCGGGCCGTTCCACAGTTCCGGCCAGCCGAAGATGGTCAGCGCCGCGCCGGACAGGCGCCCGCGTCCGGCCTTGACCAGGTCGAACTGGCCCGGGCCGTCCTTGTCCGCCTCGCGCCCGGCGCTGCCGAAGTCCAGCGGCACGGTGATGTGGCTGTCGAAGGAAATCATGTGCTCGTGCAGGGCATTGGCCTGCTCGACGATCTTGCGCGGGTAGCCGGCGTCGTTCTTCCAGTACAGCCAGCCGCCGACAGCGGCGCCGATGCCGAGCGCCAGGGCCAGCGGCAGGCCGATGTACAAGGCTTTGCGGGAGCGGGGTTTGGTCATTGCCATCTCGGTCGCGATTCAGGTGGGCAGTGGTCGGGTGTCAGGGGAAGGACGAAGAGCGGGGCGGGAAATTTACCGTTGGCGGGATCATTAAAGATTTGCCGGTAACGGCCGATGGCCTGTTCGGATCTCTTATTTCAGGACGCTTTCTCTCATGGCCGATTACCTCAAAGCCCTGGCATCCAACCTGTCGGTTGCCGGCACTGTCAGCAACGTGACCAACAAGACCAACGTCGCCTCGGACCCTTCGGCGGTACCGGACGGCCAGGTGCGTGGCGACATGTCGAAGCTGCGCAGCGAAGGCGCGCCGGCGGCGACCAAGTCGTCCACCGAGGACTCCGGCGAATCCCAGGAAATCAAGCAACTGCGCGAGCAGGTCAAGAAGCTGCAGCAGCAGCTGGCCGAGCAGCAGAAACAATTGCAGGCCGCCATGGCCAGCAAGGAAGACGAACAGAAGGCCGTGCGCGTCGCGGCAGCCCAGGCCGCCGTGGCGACTGTCACCGGCCAGTTGCTGCAGGCGACGTCGGCGCTGCTGCAGGCGCTGACCGAAGCCGGCAGCAGCAGTGCCGGCAATTCGGTGAGCACCACTGCCTGAGTTTTCTTCAGGCAAAGAAAAAGGCCCGGCTATCACGCCGGGCCTTTTCGTTTGGCTCAGTCCTGTGGCCGGTTCTGGCTGCGCTCGGCCTTGTAGCGCGCCGCTACTGCCGGCGCCGGCTTGGTCGCGCCGGTTTCCAGCCACTGGCGCATGCGCGAGGCATCGGCGAAGTGGGTGTACTTGCCGAAGGCATCGAGGATCACCATCGCCACCGGGCGGTTGTCCATCTTCGTCAGCAGTACCAGGCAGTGCCCGGCGTCGTTGGTGAAGCCGGTCTTGGTCAGCTTGATGTCCCAGTTCGGCTTGTTCACCAGATGGTCGGTGTTGCGGAAGCCCAGGGTGTAGTTGGGCTTGCGGAAGGCCACGGTCTTCTCGCGGGTGGTGCTCAGCTCGCTCAGCAGCGGGTAGCTGCGCGCGGCCAGCAGCAGCTTGGTCAGGTCGCGGGCGGTGGACACGTTGTTCGGCGACAGGCCGGTGGGCTCGACATAGCGGGTGCTGCTCATGCCCAGCGCCTTGGCCTTGGCGTTCATCGCCTTGATGAAGGCGCCGTAGCCGCCCGGATAGTGGTGGGCCAGGGTCGCCGCGGCGCGGTTTTCCGAGGACATCAGGGTGATCAGCAGGGTTTCGCGGCGGCTCAGCTCGCTACCCAGGCGCACGCGGGAGTAGACGCCCTTCATTTCCTTGGTCTGGGCGATGGTCATGGTCAGCATCTCGTCCATCGACTGCTTGGCGTCGAGCACCACCATGGCGGTCATCAGCTTGGTCACCGAGGCGATCGGGCGGACCATGTCGGGATGGCTGGAGTAGAGCACCTGGTTGGTCTGCAGATCGACCAGCATGGCGCTGCCGGAGGCCAGGTGCAGCTTGGCAGGATCACGCTGGACCTGGGCGGCAGGTTGGGCGGCAACGGCGGTGGACGTGACGCCGGCAGTGCCAGTGAGCAACAACAGCAGACTGAGAATCGAAAGAGAGGTTTTCACGTAGGTGCTCACTAAAAGAAGGTATGTCGTTGGCAGTGCAAGGATTTTTATTTTTCTAAGCGTGACATTCTGGAGTATGGCTCGGAACCTGTCGATTGCCGTCCGGGCCTTAGTTCGAATATGAATAATCTTTAATCGCCTTGGACCCCGCCAGCCTAACGGCGCCCGCGCATTCTCCATTGTCGCGGGGCAATCTTTCTGAACTTGTGGTTCATCTTTCCCCTCCCTTGCATAGATAGCCAACAGGTCATGCAGGGGATATAGCGCCATGGGTCGAATGCCGGATACAGGCGAAGTCACGGCCAGCCCCGTCATGCGGGCCGATAGTTTCGAATCGGTTTATTTCGAACTGCTGCGAGGCGAAGTCGGCGACAGCGAATCCTGGCTGGCGGCGCAACTGCGCCGGGCCGATTCGCTGACGGATGATTTACCGGCCACCCCGGACCAGCTCGCCAACTGGACAGCTGCGCGCACCGCCAGCGTGGCCCGGCATTACGCCGACTACCTGGCAGCGCGCCGCAGCGGTGCACCACGGCGCATGTTCGGCAGCCGCGCCCATGCCCTGTACTTCCTCCAGCAGGTCACCCCGACCAAGCTCGTCGACGGTGCCTGGCTGCATGGCGTGCTGCGCCATTGGGACGATCCTCGCTACCACGGCCTGATCCGCATCTACCTGGAAGAGCTCGGAGACGGTGATCCGGCTTGTAACCACGTGGTGATCTTCCGCCGCCTGCTCGGCGAACTGGGTTGCCACGAGGTACTGCCCCTGGCCGACGAACGCTACCTGCAAGGCGCGCTGCAACTGGCGCTGGGCTTCAACACCGAGCGTTTCCTCCCGGAAGTGCTGGGCTACAACCTCGGCTACGAACAATTGCCCCTGCACTTGCTGATCAGCAGTCACGAACTGGAAGAGCTGGGCATCGACCCGCATTACTTCCGTCTTCACGTGACCATCGACAATGCCTGCACCGGCCACGCCAACAAGGCCCTGGAGGCGGTGCGCCAGTTCTGGCCGGAGCAGGATGGCGGCCTGTTCTACAAGCGCCTGGCCCGCGGCTATCGTCTGAACGACCTCGGCGCCGGTTCGATGGACATCGCCGCCGGCTTCGACCTGGAAAGCGAACTGCTGGCCGCCCTGGAGCGCAAGCGCGCCTTTGCCCGGCACCTGCATTCCGACCGCTGCCGCTTCGATGGGCGCACGGTGAACGAATGGCTGTCGGCGCCCGGCAGCTTCCCCGCGTTCCTTGAGGTACTCCAGCGTCAGCGCTGGATCCTGCGCGATCGCGATCCGGCCGAGAGCCGTTTCTGGAACCTGGTGGAGGGCCCGCAAGCGGCGATGTTCGGGGTCTTCAGCCCTTACGAGAAGCAGCTTTTGCATGACTGGATCGCCGGCGACTGGACACCACCGAAGCAGCGTCCGCTGCCGGTGGCTTTCCCCGACATGGCGCTGCCGCCACTGGTTGAAGAGATGTCCATGACCCGGTTGATCGAGCAGATGGCCGGCGATCGCCACGCCACCCCGGCTGGCCTCGCAGCCACCCGTCGTTACCTGCAACTGACCGGCCTGAAGGGGGGCCATTGCCCATGCAACTGACCGACCAGCAACGCCAGAGTGACGAGGCCCTGTTGCACCTGGGGCGACGCCTGCATGCCGATGGCTACCGCTTCACCTGTGTCACGCCGTTGACCCAGCAGCGTTACCAGGCCCGTGCGGGCAAGGGGACGGCGCCGACCTTGCGCGATGTGTTCGGCTGGAACCTGCCGTTCGATGAAGCGCTGCTGTCGCCGGACGAACTGCAGCACATGCGCGAGGCCGGAATCGTCCGTCCGCACCAGGGACGCCTGCAGAGCCAGGTGCGCTGGTCCAGCGTCGACGGCCTGCTGCTGGTGCATTCGAGCTATCCCACCGACACCGCGGACGCGGTGTTTTTCGGTCCGGACAGCTATCGCTTCGCCCGGGTCATCGAGGACCATCTGCGCCACGTTGCCACGCCTATCGAACATGCGGTTGAGATCGGCTGCGGCACCGGCATCGGCGCCTTGCTGATGGCCCGGGCGCGGCCCCATGCCCAGGTCAGCGCCCTCGATATCAATCCGCTCGCCCTGCGTTACGCCGCGGTCAACGTGGCCCTGGCCGAGCTGGGCAATGTCTCGGTGGAATACAGCGATGTGCTGGACGGCATCACCGGCACCTTCGATCTGATCGTCGCCAACCCGCCCTATATGCTCGACGCACGCCGGCGTACCTACCGCCACGGTGGCGGCCAGCTCGGCGAAGGCCTGTCGCTGCGCATGGTGCGTGAATCCCTCGACCGGCTCACCCCGGGCGGCAGCCTGCTGCTGTACACCGGCGTAGCCATGGTCGATGGCCAGGACCCGTTTCTCGACGGCCTGCGCGGGATGCTGCACGGCGAACGCTGGGCCTGGTTCTACGAAGAAGTGGATCCCGATGTGTTCGGCGAGCAGTTGCTCGAACCCGGCTACGAGCGGGTCGAGCGCATCGCGGCGGTGGCCCTGACCGTGACCCGGCGGGCCTGAACCATGGCGCAAGGGTGCAGCTTCGGGATCGAGGAAGAATACCTGCTGGTGGCGCTGGACAGCGGTCGCCTGCTGGATGCGCCGTCGCCAGCGGTGCTGGCCGAGTGCCGGGAGGTGCTTGGCGAGCATTTTGCCGAGGAGATGTTCCGCTGCCAGATCGAACTGGCGTCGCCGGTGTTCCGCAGCATCGCCCAGGCTCGGGATTTCCTCACCCTGCGCCGCGAGCAGCTGGCGTTGCGCCTGGCGCGCCACGGCGTGGGCCTGCTGAATGCCGGCAGTCACCCGTTCGGCAACTGGCGCACCCAGCGCCCGACCCAGCAGGCGCATTACCGGCAGTTGTTCGAGGACTACCGCCAGGTGGCGCGTCGCAGCGTGGTCTGCGGGTTGCACGTGCATGTCGGCGTGCCGCCCGACATCGACCGGATCGCGGTGGTCAACCGCATTCGCCACTGGCTGCCCTTGCTCCTGCTGCTCAGCACCTCGTCGCCTTTCTGGGAGAGCGAGGACAGCGGCTATTGCAGCTATCGCCGGGTGCTCTGCGGCGAGTGGCCGCGCATGGGGCTGCCGGAACCCCTGGCGGACTGGGCGGCCTACGAGCGCTACCTGGCCTTCCTGCATGACAGCGGCTCGTTGCGCCCGGACAGCGATTGCTGGTGGGCGCTGCGCCCGTCGGCGCGTTTCCCGACCCTGGAGCTGCGCATCAGCGATGCCTGCCCACGGCTGGAGGACGCGTTGTGCATCGCGGCACTGTTCCGCGAGATGGTGACGTGGGCGGTGGCGCAGCCCGGCCCCTGTCCCGCGCCGGACGCAGCGTCGCTGTGGCGCGAGCAGGAAAACTACTGGCGGGCCCTGCGCCTGGGGCGACGCGGGCAATACCTGGACGAGGACGGTGGCTCGCACACCGCGCGGCAGTGGCTGGAGGAAACTGCCAACCGCCTGCAGCCGGCCTCCGACGAAGCGCGCCAGGCCTTCGCCCAGGCCGCCTCGATCCTGCTGTTCGGCACCAGTGCCGATCGCCAGCTGACAGCGTTCGCCCTGGCCCGGCAAAGCGGTGCAAGCCAGCCGCAGGCGCTGCGCCTGGTGCTGGAGCAACTGCTGGAGGAAACCGCCGGGCAATAAAAAGCCCCGCCATGAAGGCGGGGCAAGGGGAGGTGTGCGGAGCAACGCACAAGGGAAAGCGGGTCGAGTCAGGCCTTGAAGGTTTCCTGCGCGATGTCGCGGGCGCGGGCCTCGGCATCCGGCAGCGAAGTGATCGGGCCGCCGATCTTCTCGCCGTCGCGGACCAGGTACCAGCAGGCCAGGAGACCCAGCTCCCTCAGTGCGGGTGGGACTGCGCTGCCGACAACGGACATGATGTTGATCGTGGCCATGTTGATTACTCCAGTTGCTGAACTCATGGCTCGTACCTTAGATGTCGATGCGGGCAGCGAGAAATCAGTGTTCTCAATAGTGGTCATTGATGAAACCAACTACCAGCGCGGAGGCCCGTAGTAGACCGGTGGCGGGCCGTAGTAGCGGCGATAGTGCGGCGGCGGTGCCGGCACATAGCGTTCGACCACGGGGTACGGCTGGTAATAGACCGCCGGGGGCGGTGGCGGCTGGTAGTACACCGGCGCCGGTGGGGGCGGCGGATAGTAGGCCGGGGCCTGTTCGACGACCACCGTACGGTCGCGACCACCGGACACCGCGGCACCCACCACGGCGCCGACTACGGCCGCGCCGATCACCGGACCCGGTCCCCAGCCACCGCCGTGGGCGGAGGCTTGTCCGGACAGGGCCATGGCACCGATCAGCAGGGCGATACCGGGGATATGACGATTCATGTTGACTCCTCGCAGGGCATAACACCGCCCGTAGAACGGGTCGGGGATACCACTATGACCACTATTTCAAAAGGTTTCGCCGGGGGGCTTGGTAAAGGTTTTGTAAGGGCCGATAGGCGGTCGGCATACTGTCGACTTCCGTGGTTTTCAGGAGTCCGTGATGACCCCCAGCAAAGACACCGTCCTGTGCATCTCCCTGGCCGGGCGCCCCGGCACCTTTGGCGTGCGCTTCCACAATCACCTGTACGAGCAGTTGGGGCTGGATTACTACTACAAGGCCATGACCACCCAGGACCTGCCGGCGGCGGTCGGCGGGATCCGCGCCCTCGGCATTCGCGGTTGCGGGGTGTCGATGCCGTACAAGGAGGCCAGTATCGCGCTGGTGGACGAGCTGGATCCGTCGGTGGCGGCCATCGATTCGCTGAATACCATCGTCAACACCGATGGGCACCTGAAGGCCTACAACACCGACTACATCGCGGTGCGCCAGCTGATCGAGCAGCATGACCTGGATCCTCGGCAAACTTTTGCCTTGCGTGGCAGTGGCGGGATGGCCAAGGCGGTGGCCTGCGCGTTTCGCGATGCCGGGTTTGCCCTCGGCACCGTTGTTGCCCGCAACGAAGACGCCGGACGGCAGTTGGCCTCGAACTGTGGCTATGAGTGGCGGGCCTCGCTGGGCGAGTTGCGGCCGTCACTGTTGGTGAACGTCACGCCGATCGGCATGGCCGGTGGCGCCGAGGCGCAGCAGCTGGCGTTCGCCGAGGAGGCGATCGAGGACGCGCAGACAGTGTTCGACGTGGTGGCGATGCCGGCGCGCACGCCCTTGATCGTGGCGGCCGAGGGGCGTGGCAAACAGGTCATCACCGGGTTGGAGGTGATTGCATTGCAGGCGCTGGAGCAGTTCGTGCTGTACACCGGGGTGCGCCCGAGCCGGGAGCAGGTGGAGCGGGCAGTGGCGTTCGCGCGAGGCTGACCTGAAGAACGACGCGAACCCTGTGGGAGCGGGTTTACCCGCGATTACGCAAGTGAATTCACCAATCGCAATCGCGGCGGTCCGGCGTTCCGGTAAACCCGCTCCCACAAGTCCCCGCTAAATCAATGAGTTATGTGGTGTTCTATGAGCGTTGGCTTGTCGTGTGACGAACCCGCTCCTACAAGCGCTTGCGTCAGCTTTCCAGCCTGGCCAGACGCTCTTCCAGCGCCGCGATCCTGGCTTCCAGCGCCTCGATCCGCTCCGCCGACACGCCGCTGGCCACTCGCTCCGGCCCTTGCTGGCGCGCCGCGAGGATCGCTTCGATCTCTTCGGGATCGCCCAGCGCATGGGTATAGCGGTCCTCGCGCTGCCCGGCCTGGCGCGGCAGGTGCAGGGCCAGGTCGCGGGCGATCAGGCGTTCCAGCTGGTGCAACACCTCGTCGGTGTCGCTGAACTCATGCATGCGCTGGCTGCGGGTCAGCAGTTCATTCAGGGTCTGCGGCCCGCGCAGGAACATCAGCCCCATCAGGATCAACTGCGCCGGCACCAGCTCCAGCCCCTTGTCCACCCGCTGTTCCCAGCGGTCGGCACGACTGCCCATCTGCAGGCGCACCAGGCCCTGGCCTTCGAGGTTGCGCAGGCTCTGGCCGATCTGGCCCTGGGTCAGGTTCATCACCGGTTCGCGGCTGGTCTTCTGGTTGCAGGCCAGCATCAGCGCGTTGAGGGTCAGGGGATAGGTTTCCGGGTTGCTCGCCTGTTTCTCGATCAGCGAGCCGAGAATGCGGATTTCGGCAGGGGTGAAACGGACGGCGGAGGTTTCGTGATCGGCGGACATGGCCCTGTCTCGGTACAAGGAAAGGGCCACTAGCCTAGGTGTGCGGCAGGGTAAAACACAAGCGACCAATGGCTTTGCGCCACCGGTCGCGGGGCGATCAGGCGCGGCGTGCCTCGGCTTCGCAGGCCGCGGCGGTGAACAGCACGTCGGTGGAGGAGTTCAGCGCGGTTTCCGCCGAGTCCTGCAGCACGCCGATGATGAAGCCTACCGCCACCACCTGCATGGCGATTTCGCTGGGAATGCCGAACAGGCTGCAGGCCAGCGGGATCAGCAGCAGCGAGCCGCCGGCCACGCCGGAAGCGCCACAGGCACAGACGGCGGCGACCACGCTGAGCAGCACCGCGGTGGGCAGGTCGACGGCGATGCCCAGGGTGTGCACGGCGGCCAGGGTCAGCACGGTGATGGTGATCGCTGCGCCGGCCATGTTGATGGTGGCGCCCAGCGGGATCGACACCGAGTAGGTGTCTTCATGCAGGCCGAGCTTTTCGCTCAGGGCCAGGTTGACCGGGATGTTGGCCGCCGAACTGCGGGTGAAGAACGCGGTGATGCCGCTCTCGCGCAGGCACAGCAGGGTCAGCGGGAACGGATTGCGGCGGATCTTCCACCAGACGATCAGCGGGTTCATCACCAGGGCGACGAACAGCATGCAGCCGATCAGCACCAGCAGCAGGTGCAGGTAGCCGAGCAGGGCGTCGAGGCCGGACTGGGCCAGGGTCGCGGAGACCAGGCCGAAGATGCCCAGCGGTGCAAAGCGGATCACCACGCGCACGATCAGGGTCACGCCGTTGGACAGGTCGTCCAGCACGGTGCGGGTGGTCTCGCCGGCATGGCGCACGGCGATGCCAAGGCCGATGGCCCAGGCCAGGATGCCGATGAAGTTGCCTTCCATCAGGGCCTTGACCGGGTTGTCCACCACGCTCAGCAGCAGGCCCTGCAGCACTTCGCCGATGCCGCCGGGGGCGCTCATCTGTGCGTCGCCGGCGCTCAGTACCAGTTGCGAGGGGAAGAGCATGCTGGCCACCACGGCGACCACCGCCGCGCCGAAGGTGCCGAACAGGTACAGCACGAGGATCGGGCGGATATGGGTTTCCTGGCCGTGCTTGTGGTTGGCGATCGAGGCCATGACCAGGATGAACACCAGGATCGGTGCCACCGCCTTCAATGCGCTGACGAACAGCTTGCCGACGAAGGCCAGGCTCGCCGCGACCTGGGGGGCGACCAGGGCCAGGACGATGCCGGCCACCAGGCCGATCATGATTTGCAGCACCAGGCTGGTGCGGTTGAGCAGTTTCAAAAGGGGCATCATGTGCGGGTTTTCTCGGATTCTTGTACGCGGATGTATGAGGAACGTGAAAAAAGGGCGGGACTTTAGCACAGGGCGGTGGTCATTACCGATGGCACTCGTCGGTGCCGCTGGTACCATGCGCGGCCGTTCCGAGTTGGAGTCTGGATGTTCCTGCCTATCCTGTTGCTGGCCGCGGCCGGCTTCACCGTCCTTACCACCGAATTCCTGATCGTCGGCCTGCTGCCGGGGATTGCCCGCGACCTTGAGGTCAGCGTGCCCCAGGCCGGACTGCTGGTGACCTTCTTCGCCTTCACCGTGGCCTGCTTCGGCCCGTTCCTCACCGCCTGGTGCGCGCGGCTGGAGCGCAAGCGCCTGTTCGTCGGGGTCTTGCTGCTGTTCGCCGCGTCAAACGCCCTGGCGGCGCTGGCACCGAACTATGCGGTGATGGCCGTGGCGCGGCTGGTACCGGCCCTGGGCCTGCCGGTGTTCTGGTCGCTGGCCAGCGAGACGGCGGTGGATATCGTCGGCCCGGCCTATGCCGGGCGAGCCATCAGCAAGATCAGCTTCGGCGTGGTCTGCGCCATGGTCTTCGGCATTCCCCTCGGTACCCTGCTGGGTGATGCCTTCGGCTGGCGCGCGGCCTTCGCCCTGCTGGCCGGGCTGGCGTTGCTCAAGGCGCTGTTGCTCTGGCGCTACCTGCCGCACACGCCGCGGCAGAGCCAGGCGACCTCGTTGCGCAGCCAGTTCGGCCTGCTGCGCGGGCGGCTGTTGCAAGGCCATGTGCTGCTCTCGGTGCTGGTGTTCAGTGGCATGTTCACCGCCTACACCTACCTCGCCGACCTTTTGGAGCGCCTGGCCGGCTTCGACGGCAAGACCGTCGGCTGGTACCTGATGGGCTTCGGCGCGGTCGGCCTGATCGGCAACAGCCTTGGCGGGCGGGCCGTGGATCGCCATCCGCTGCTGGCTTCGGCGGGGTTCTGCGGGTTGCTGGCGGTCGCCTTGCTGATGGTGGTGCCGCTGATCCATTCGCCGCCTGGCCTGGTGCTGGCCCTGGCCTTGTGGGGCTGTACCCAGGCGGCTTTGTTCCTGGTCAGCCACGTGCGGGTGATCAAGGCCGCGCCGACGGCGCCGGCTTTTGGCGCCTCGCTCAACGTCGCCGGCGGCAATCTCGGCATCGGCCTGGGCGCGGTGATCGGTGGGCGAGTGATCGAACACCTCGGCCTTGCCAGCGTCGGTTATGTCGCTGCGCTGCTGATCGTCCTCTCCGTGCTCGTCGCCCTGTGGCTGGGCCGCCTCACGCCAGCGGCCAGTTGAACAGCTCGCGCCGCGCGCCCTCGGTGATGGCGACGATGCCGGGGTGCTTGACCTTGCGCTCCACCGAGATGGCATAGAACGACTCGGTGACCGCATCGGTCTGGCCGACCAGCTCGACGTCGTACTGCCGGCAGATTTCCTCGGCGATCACGCTGGGGGCGATGAAGATGCCGCTGCCGGACTTGCCGAAGGCTTGCATCAGCGCGCTGTCGTCGAACTCGCCGACGATCCGCGGCTGCAACTGCTGCTCGGCGAACCAGCGCAGCAGGCGGTTGCGCACCATGGTTTCCTGGCCGGGAATCAGCAGCGGCGCATGTTGCAGGCAGGCGGGGAAGGGCAGGGGCTGGCGCGCCGCCAGTTGCGGAGTGGCGAGGAAGCTGATGCCGCATTCGCCGAGTTTCTGGCTGTAGCCCTTGATATCCAGGTGGCCGGGCATCGGGCTGTCGGAAATCACCAGGTCCAGGCGCTGGATCGCCAGGTCGGCGAGCAGGCGCTCCAGCTTGTCCTCGCGGCAGCTGATGCGCAGCGGCTCGGCCAGCTCCATGGTCGGTGCGATCAAGCGATAGACGATGGATTTCGGCACCACGTCGGCCACGCCGACGCGGAACAGCACCTGCTGTTCGTTGGGCTGGGCACGCAGCATGGCTTCCAGCTCGCCGCCGATCTGGAACATCTGCTCGGCATAGGACAGCGCCTGGCGCCCGGTCTCGGTGAGTTCCAGCTGGCGCCCGACGCGCTGGAACAGCTCGATGCCGTAGGTCTGTTCCAGCAGGCTGATCTGTCCGCTGATGGTCTGCGGAGTCAGGTTCAGCTGTTCGCAGGCACGGACGATGCTGCCGGTCTTGGCCACGACCCAGAAGTAGTGCATCTGCCGGTAGTTGAGCATGGCGGGTCTCGATTCGGAAAAACCGAAGTATACCCGCTGAAAATACGAATTTTTCTGAAGATTTCAGCTCACTAGAATGCCTCGTCATTGCGGTGCGGTTTTTCCCGGCACCGACGACATTCCAGTGAGGACAACATGCTCGACATCAAATCCATCGGTACGCCCCTGGTCCTGGTACTCGCCCTGTTCGCCATGACCGGCTGCGAGCAGGCCGAGAAATCCGCCCAGCAGGTGCTCAACCAGGCCGCCGAGTCGGCCAAGCAGGCCATCGACAAGACCAACGAAGCGGCCCAGCAGGCGTTGAGCGAAGCCACCGGCTCGCAGAAGGCGGAGAAAGAACAACCCAAGGAAGCTGACGGTCAGAAAATCTGATCTATTTTTTCAATAATCGACAATTCAGGATCTGATTCATGGAATACCTGCTGGAACTCGCTGCAAGCCCGACCGCCTGGGTCGCCCTGGCCACCCTGGTGGCCATGGAGATCGTCCTCGGCATCGACAACCTGATCTTCATCTCGATCCTGACCAACAAGCTGCCCGTGGAATTCCGCTCCAAGGCTCGTCGCATCGGTATCAGCATGGCCCTGGTGATGCGCCTGGCGCTGCTCAGCACCGTGGCCTGGATCGTCCAGCTGACCGAGCCGGTGATCGACATCCTCGGCAAGAGCTTCTCGTGGAAGGACATGATCCTGATCGCCGGTGGCCTGTTCCTGCTGTGGAAAGCCACCAAGGAAATCCATGAAAGCGTGGATCCGCGGGCCAAGGAAGAATCCGCAGCCTCGTCTACCATTACCCTGGGCTTCGCGGCGGCCATTGGCCAGATCCTCTTGCTGGACATCGTCTTCTCGATCGACAGCATCATTACCGCAGTGGGCATGACCGAGCACCTGCCGATCATGATCATCGCCGTGATCAGCGCCGTGATCGTGATGCTGGTGGCCGCCGATCCGCTGGCCAAATTCATCAACGACAACCCGACGGTGGTGATGCTGGCCCTGGGCTTCCTGATCATGATCGGCATGACCCTGATCGCCGAAGGCTTCGGCGCCCATGTACCGAAAGGCTATGTGTATGCGGCGATGGCGTTCTCCACCGCGATCGAAGTGCTGAACATCATGTCCCGTCGTGCTCGCCAGCGTCGCGAGGCGGTCGAGGGCTGACAACGGAATCTGTTGCGTGCAGTAAGTTACGGGGCTTCTGATGGAGCCCCTTTTTTATGCTCGTTATTCTTGACGCGGATCAGTGGGCGCTGGCGGGGCGACGCGGGGCACGGCGATGGACAGGCCCCAGTGGCTTGGCCTGCGGATGCGGGTCCTGGTGGTGCAGGTGATGGCGACGGGCGATGCGCAGTACGCCCCACAACATTGCAGCGGCGACGCTCAGCCAGGCTGCGATCAACATGAAGATGGCCATGGTCAGGCTCATGGTTGCCTCCTTTGTCATTACAGGCGGGACCTGTAGTTCAGACACCCCTTCAGTCTAGATGCTCATTTATTTCAGGGTATTGAACAAAGGTCTGGCGCTCAGACCGCTTTGTTCCAAGCCGGCCACGGGCTATGCCTGCGCCGTCCGTCGGCCTATGATCGCCCCTCAGGGCCGGGCGCTGTCTGCCCGGCGACAGTCCAAGCGAGGACCCATGCCGATCCTTTGTGCAACACCGCGTCGCCTGCTGGCGGCGCTTCTCGTGGCCGCCACCCTCGGCGGCTGCGCCAGCCAGCCTCCCGCCGAACTCAAGCAACTGCCGCAGCGGGTCGAGCTCAGCTCGGTACCGTTCTTCCGCGGCAACGCCCACCAGAGCGCACCGATGGCGTTGGCGGCGATCCTCTCCCAGCAGGGCGTGCGCATCACCCCGGGCATGGTGGAAGAAGCCCTGAAGCTGCCGAAGGACCAGGAACGCCTGCAGCAATCGATGGCGACCGTGGCGCGGCAGTACGGGATGGTGGTGTATCCGCTGGACAGCAGCCTGCCGGCCTTGCTGGCCCAGGTGGCGGCAGGGTATCCGGTGCTGGTGCGTTACCAGGAGGGTTCGGCGTTCTGGAGCGAGCCGCGTTATGCCCTGATGGTCGGCTATGACCGCTACAAGGAACGGGTGCTGCTGCGCGCGGGCAACAATCGGCGGATGCCGATGGACTTCGACTCGTTCGAATCTGCCTGGAAGAAGGAGGGCGCGTGGGCGGTGCTGGTGCAGCAACCCCAGCAGTTGCCGGCCCGGGTGGACCGGCAGCGCTGGCTCAAGGCCGCCAACGACCTGGCCCAGGCGGGCCAGGAGCAGGCCGCGCGGCGGGCCGTCGACGCGATCGGGCGCTGAAGGCGCCCTTGGGGCTTATACGCCCAGACGGTCACGCAGCGAGTAGTACCAGGCGCCGATGGCGCTGAATGGTACGCGGAACATCTGGCCGCCCGGGAACGGGTAGTGCGGCAGTTCGGCGAAGGCGTCGAAGCGCTCGGCCTGGCCGCGCAGGGCCTCGGCCAGGACCTTGCCGGCCAGGTGGGTGTAGGTCACGCCGTGGCCGCTGCAGCCCTGGGAGTAGTAGATGTTGTCGCCGATCCGGCCGACCTGCGGCAGGCGCGACAGGGTCAGGAGGAAGTTGCCGGTCCAGGCGAAGTCGATCTTCACGTCCTTGAGCTGCGGGAAGGCCTTGAGCATCTTCGGACGGATGATCGCCTCGATGTTCGCCGGGTCGCGGGCACCGTAGACCACGCCACCGCCGAAGATCAGGCGCTTGTCGCTGGTCAGGCGGTAGTAGTCGAGCAGGTAGTTGCAGTCTTCGACGCAGTAGTCCTGCGGCAGCAGGGTGCGGGCCAGTTCGTCGCTCAGCGGTTCGGTGGTGATCACCTGGGTGCCGCAGGGCATCGACTTGGCTGCCAGCTCAGGCACCAGGCCGCCGAGGTAGGCGTTGCCGGCGACGATGATGAACTTGGCGCGCACGCGACCGTTCGGGGTGTGCACCACCGGATTGGCACCGCGCTCGATGCGCACGGCCGGCGATTGCTCGTAGATCTTGCCACCCAGGGATTCCACGGCAGCGGCTTCGCCCAGTGCCAGGTTCAGCGGGTGGATGTGGCCGCCGCTCATGTCCAGCATGCCGCCAACATAGTTGTCGCAGGCCACCACTTCGCGGATGCGGTTCTTGTCCATCAGTTCCAGCTGGGTGTGGCCGAAGCGCTCCCACAGGCGTTTCTGCGATTCCAGGTGGCCCATCTGCTTGCTGGTCAGGGCGGCGAACACGCCACCGTCCTTCAGGTCGCACTGGATGTTGTACTTGGCCACGCGCTCGCGGATGATGCGCCCGCCTTCGAAGGCCATCTGGCCCAGCAGCTGTGCCTGGCGCGGGCCGACGGTGCGTTCGATGACATCGATGTCGCGGCTGTAGCTGTTGACGATCTGGCCGCCGTTGCGACCCGAAGCGCCGAAGCCGACCCTGGCCGCTTCCAGCACGGTCACGCTGAAGCCGTTCTCCAGCAGGAACAGGGCGCTGGACAGGCCGGTGTAGCCGGCGCCGATGACGCAGACGTCGGTCTGTACTTCTTCCTGCAGGGCAGGACGCGGTGGCACCGGATTGGCCGAGGCGGCGTAGTACGATTGTGGGTAGGCGATGGTGGCCATACGCGGGGAACCTCTAATCTGTGACTTTGTAGTTGTGTGTTTTGTATTTTTTACGAATGCGTCAATCCTATCAATAATAATAAACACCCGCCAGCCACCCGTTGGAAATCGGACGAAAGCCGTGGGCCGAACCGGGTGTCGGGATAAAAATTTTTATTATTCAGTGATTTAGCTGAAAAATCGGTTGACACGTTTTGTCGTAAGCGTAGAATGCGCCCCACAGCAGGCACATAGCTCAGTTGGTTAGAGCACCACCTTGACATGGTGGGGGTCGTTGGTTCGAGTCCAATTGTGCCTACCAGACATCACCGCTCCTGTTGGTGGTAAACGAAAAGGGCGATCCGAGAGGGTCGCCCTTTTTGCTTTTGTCGTTTCCGCGCGGCGGGCAGCGGGGCGCAATGTATCCCTCTGTATCCAGCCACGCGCTTCCCGGTCTTCGCTTACAAACCCTTCTCCTTGCGGATACGTGGCAGATACATGCGGCGGGTCCAATGAGCCTGCCTGAGCGAAGCGGCCAGTACGCCGACTTCCCTGGCACCCTCATGTCGAAACCCGGAGAAGCACCATGTCCCGTATCCAGTTCCCCAGCAAGACCCGTCTCGGCCTGCTCAGCATCGCCCTGGTCGGAGGTATCAACATGACGTCCGCAGCCTTTGCAGTGGAAGCCCTGCCGCAAGGCTACCAGCTCGCCGCGGCGGAAAAGGCCGGGGAGGGCAAGTGTGGCGAGGGCAAGTGCGGTAGCGGTGGTGCCCAGGCCAAGGCCACCCAGGCCGAAGGCAAGTGCGGTGAAGGCAAGTGCGGCGACGCGTCCTTCGCCCGCACCGACACCGACCATGATGGCCGAGTTTCCA
This sequence comes from Pseudomonas ulcerans, assembly GCF_036324125.1. Taxonomy (NCBI): domain Bacteria; kingdom Pseudomonadati; phylum Pseudomonadota; class Gammaproteobacteria; order Pseudomonadales; family Pseudomonadaceae; genus Pseudomonas; species Pseudomonas ulcerans. The sequence continues at coordinate 86,980 of NZ_JAZDQN010000015.1, forward strand.
AGGCCGAACTGCTGGCGGTAGCGCCCAAGGCCACTGCCGAGTTCGAGGCCATCGACGCCAACCACGACGGTTTCCTTTCCGAGGGCGAGGTCTATCAGTTCCGCAAGGGCCAGTTCGACGCCAACGGCAAGCCGTTCCCTGCCGACCTGTACGGCAAGCTGAGCAAGGCCGGCAACTGAGCCCGATTGCCGACACGAAACCTGAATGCGCGAGCTTGTCGGGTTTCGTGACGGCCTCCCAAGTAGAGAGCTGCCATGAATCCTTCATCGACCTTGCAGGGAGCGGGGCTCGGCCTGCGTCGCTCGTTGCTGCCCGAATTGCTGGCCATGGAGGCCGGCGCGGTGGATTTTCTCGAATGCGCACCGGACAACTGGATCGGTGTCGGCGGTGCCTTTGGCGACGACCTGGCCCGCCTGGCCGAGCGCCATCCGCTGGCCTGCCACGGTCTGTCGCTGTCTCTCGGCGGCCCCGCGCCGCTGGATCACCAATTCCTGCGGCGCATCCGCCATTTTCTCGACCGCCACCAGGTGCCGCTGTTCAGCGAGCACCTGAGCTACTGCTCCGACGACGGTCACCTCTACGACCTGATTCCCATGCCTTTCACCGAAGAGGCCGTGCGCCATGTCGCGAGGCGCATCCGCGAGGTGCAGGATGCCCTGGGCCGGCGCATTGCCGTGGAAAACATCTCCTACTACGCCGCGCCCTACCAGGCGATGAGCGAGATCGATTTCCTCCTGGCGGTGCTCGATGAGGCAGATTGCGACCTGCTGCTGGACGTCAACAATCTGGTGGTGAACGCCTGCAACCACGGCTATGACGCGGCGACCTTCCTTGCCCGTGTACCGGTCGGCCGTGTGGCCTGCCTGCATGTGGCCGGACATTACGACGAGGCGCCGGACCTGAAGATCGATACCCACGGTGCCCCGGTGGTGGATGACGTCTGGCGCCTGCTGGCCGAGGTCTATCGGTGGATGGGTCCGATACCGACCTTGCTGGAGCGCGACTTCAATTTTCCGCCGCTCGCCGAGTTGCTCGGCGAAGTGGCGCATATTCGTCAGATGCAGACCGCCTTGGAGGTACGTCATGGATGAGGCCCTGCGTGAACAACAATTGCGCATGACCCGTTTTATCCGAGATCCCCAGTCCAACCCGCCGCCGCCCGGTATCGAGGCACGACGCCTGGCGGTGTACCGGCAACTGTTCCTCGGCAATGTGCAAGGGCTGCTGGCCGGGAGCTTCCCGGTGCTGCGCGCCACCCTGGCGGATAAGCCCTGGCAGGCGCTGGTGGAAGATTTCTATGCCCGCCATCGCTGCCGCACGCCACTGTTCACCGAAGTGGCGGGGGAGTGGGTCGACTATCTGGAGAAACGCGAGGACCTGCCCGGCTGGATGGCCGAGCTGGCCCACTACGAGTGGATCGAGACGGTGTTGCTGCTCAGCGACAGCGCGGATCCGGCGCATGACCCGGAGGGCGATCTGCTGGACGGCGTGCCGCTGCTGTCCAGCCTCGCCATGCCGCTGGCGTACGCCTGGCCGGTCAGTCATCTAGGGCCCGGCCAAGTGCCGACAGAGGCGCCGACCGAGCCCACGTTGCTGCTGGCGCGGCGCGGGGCGGATCAGAAGGTGCATTTTTCGCGGCTTGCGCCGCTGGCCTACCTGCTGCTGATGTCGTTGCGCGAGCAGCACATCAGCGGGCGGGCACATCTGCAAGCGCTGGCTGAACGGACGGGGCTGAAGTCTGCTGTCCTGGAGCGCGAAGGAATTGCATTGCTGTACGACCTGAAGGTGCAAGGCGTGGTACCTGGCACCTGTCTCTATTGATGTTCCGGGGCCGCAGAACGGCCCCAACTCTTTAACCGACCTTGCGCAACAGCGCATCCACACTGAGCTTCCCGGCACCCTTCAGCATCAGCGGGACCAGCGCCACCAGGTAGATCAAGGGCAGCTTGTAGTTGCCAAATCCATGATCAGTGATCGAATAGCCCTGGGCCAGCTCGCCCAGGGTCGACCATTGTGCCGGCCAGTGGACCGCGGCGATGGCGACGATGGTCAGCACTACCAGGGCGACAGAGGCCAGGCGGGTGCCAAGCCCCAGCAACAGCAGCAGCGGCGCGATCAGTTCGGCCCACATCGATACCTGCCAGTCGAAGCCGGCGGAAAAGTGGTCGAAGGGGAACGGGAAGTTGGCGTGGATCTGTTCGAACCAGTTGTCGCCGTGCCATTTCTCCAGCCCGGACTCGAAGAACTCCCAGGCCAGGAACAGCCGCAGGGGGATGTCCCAGCTCCAGGGGGCGAGGCGGTCGAGTCGTTGGCGGGCGGTGTCGAGGGGATTCAGGGCAAGCAGGTTCATGGTGACCTCATGGGCAAGGTTGTCAGTCGACGGGCGGGCGGGTGCCGCCGATGCCATGGTCTCCACCACGGGTATCCGGGATATGTCTGGAAGTGACTGTCGTGTATCACTCTGTACGGCTGGTTTTTGAAGTCGCTGATTTTTTTGCAGATTTTTCTGCAAGAAGGGTGTTGACAGCCACAGCCAGATGCGTAGAATGCCGCCCCACAGCAGGCACATAGCTCAGTTGGTTAGAGCACCACCTTGACATGGTGGGGGTCGTTGGTTCGAGTCCAATTGTGCCTACCAAACATATCCGCTCCTGTTGGCGGTACACGAAAAAGGCGATCCGCGAGGATCGCCTTTTTCGTTTGCGCGTGCGGAAATGCCCGACGGCCCGGCACGGCGGGCCGTCGTCGATCCGCATCACGGAATGCGGATGATCTCCACGCCGCTCTGCACCAGTTCGAAACGATCTTCGCCCAGATGATTGACCCGGTCGCCGATCGCCAGGCGGTACGTGGTGACCGGTAACGAGGCGGCGCTTCCATCGGCCTGCAAGGTGGCTTCCTGAAACTCATGTACGGGATAGACGCGTCCCTCGGCGTCCCGCGCATGAAATTGCCCGACCAGTACTGCTGTCATTTTCGTTCAACGCCTCAAGAAAAGATTAACTCCGTGGTCCATAGACCGTGGCGTCTGGGGGGAGTTTTACCAGCCCTGGAAAAAAACCTCACGTCGCCGACCCATCATCTATAACTACCAATTCCCAATATTCGTACAGGTGGAAGTGGTCATGAGCCAGGTCTATACGGTCGCGGTGCTGGTTGGCAGTCTGCGCAAGGCGTCCCTCAATCGCAAGGTCGCCCAGGCGCTCGGCGAATTGGCACCGTCGAACCTCAAGTTGAAGATCGTCGAGATCGGTGACCTGCCGCTCTACAACGAAGACATCGATGTCGATCCGCCGGCGGCCTACAAGCACTTCCGCGAGGAGATCAAGGGGACCCAGGGGCTGTTGTTCGTCACCCCCGAGTACAACCGCTCGGTGCCGGGTGCACTGAAGAATGCCATCGACGTGGGCTCGCGGCCGTATGGCCAGAGTGTGTTCAGCGGCAAGCCGGGGGCGGTGATCAGCGTGTCGCCGGGGGCGGTGGGCGGGTTTGGCGCCAACCATCATCTGCGCCAGTCGCTGGTGTTCCTCGACGTGCCGTGCCTGCAGCAGCCGGAGGCTTACGTGGGCGGGGCGGCGACCTTGTTCGACGAGCAGGGCAAGCTGTCGGAGAAGGCGCGGCCGTTCTTGCAGGGGTTCATCGATGCCTTTGCCAAGTGGGTGGCGCGGCACCAGGGATAAGCCAGGTCCCCGTGGGTGATGGCAGGCCAGCGCCCACGGGGATGGAGCAGACCTACACCGACTGCGGCATCTCACCTGCCGCCAGGCGCCGGTTGATATCGGCGATCACCTGCGGCAGCTCGTTGATCGTGTCGATCAGGTAGTGCGGCCGCGAACCTTCGAACAGTGCATGGATGCGCTTGCGTTCGCTGACCAGGGTCTCGGCGTCCAGCGCCCGGTAGCCTTCGTAGGTCAGGCCCAGGGCATTGCCCGAGCAGACCAGCGCCACCGTCCACATCCCCGCGCGACGACCCTCCAGGATGCCCGGCACGGTATCGTCCACCTTCACGCACGCCGCCACATCGTCGATGCCCAGCGCGATCACGTTGGCCAGGGCCTGGGCCGGCCATGGGCGGCCGTTCGGGGTTTCGTCGGTGGCAACAACGTGGTCGGCGACGTAGCCGTTCTTCTCGGCCAGTTCCACCACCTTGTCCATCACCACTTTCGGGTAGCCGGAGCACGAGCCGATCTTCAGGCCGTCGCCGCGCAGGCGGGTGATGGTGTCCAGGGCGCCGGGAATCAGCGCCGAGTGGGTGGCGATCTTCTCGATCTGCAGCGGCATGAAGCGTTGGTAGATGGCGGTGACGTCGTCGTCGCTCGGCGCGCGGCCGAACACCTTGCGGTAGCGCTCGGCGATCTGCGGCTGGTCGCACAGGGTGCGGATATGGTCCCACTTGCCCATGCCCATGGGGCCCCGGGCCTCGTCGATGGAAACCTCGACGTCGAACTCGGCGAAGGCCTCGACGAAGATCTGCGTCGGCGCGAAGGAGCCGAAGTCGACCACGGTGCCAGCCCAGTCAAGAATCGCGGCTTGCAGTTGTTTCGGGTTGCTGTAGTTCATTGGAAAAGTCCTTGGCGAATTCGATCGGGCTTCAGATGTCGTTGACGTTCATTTCGCGCAGTACCTGCGCCACCGCGTCCACCGCGGCGCGCATGCCGTCCGGGTTGACGCAGCCGATGCAGCCGACGCGGAAGGTTTCCACCTCGGTCAGCTTGCCCGGGTAGAGGATGTAGCCCTTGGCCTTGACCCGCTCGTAGAAGTCCTTGAACTGGTAGCGGCTGTCTCGCGGGGCATGGAAGGTGACGATGATCGGCGCCTGGATCTGCGCCGGCAGGAAGCTACGGAAACCGAGATCGGCCATGGCCTCCAGCAGCGCCGTGCAGTTGTCGGCGTAGCGCTGGTGACGGGCGGCCAGGCCGCCTTCCTCGTTGTATTGCAGCAAGGCTTCGTGCAGTGCGGCCACCACATGGGTCGGCGGGGTGAAGCGCCATTGTCCGGTCTTCTTCATGTAGGCGTGCTGGTCGTGCAGGTCCATGGCCAGCGAGTGGCTGTTGCCTTTGGCAGCGGCCAGCGCGTTGTTCTCGGCAAAGACGAAGCCCATGCCCGGCACGCCTTCCAGGCATTTGCCGGAAGCCGCGATCAGCGCGGTGAAGGGCACCTGGGCGGCATCGATCGGCAGGGCGCCGAAGGAGCTCATGGCGTCGATGATCAGGTGCTTGCCATGGCTGGCGATCACCTGGGCGATCTCTGCCAGCGGGTTGAGGATGCCGGTGCTGGTTTCGCAGTGGATCAGGGCGACATGGCTGATGGCCGGGTCGGCGTGCAGCAGTTCGTCGACCGCAGCGGCAGTGGTCGGCTCGTCCTCGGCGGTCTGGAAGGTGCTGAAGGCGCGGCCCAGGACCTTGCAGATCTTCGCCAGGCGCTGGCCATAGGCACCGTTGATCAGCACCAGGACCTTGCCGTCCCGCGGTACCAGGGTGCCGATCGCCGCTTCCACGGCGAAGGTGCCGCTGCCTTGCAGGGGCACGCACTGGTGGCTGGCGTGGCCGTTGATGATACCCAGCAGTTGCTCGCACAGGCTCGCGGTCAGCTGGTTGAAGTCGCGGTCCCAGGAACCCCAGTCGGTCAGCATCGCGTTGCGGGTGCGTGCCGAGGTGGTCAGCGGGCCTGGGGTCAGCAGGAGCGGGGCATTACTCATCGCGGTATTCCTCACGGCGGTTGGCAGAATCCATGGGCGCTAAGTTGCAATTCCGTGAGCCATCAATCAAATTGTTTGTCGTTATGCCAGCCATAAGTCAGGCCGATAGATATGAACCTGTTCCAGCTCCGTGCCTTCGATGCCGTTGCCCGCGAAGGCAGCTTCACCCGCGCCGCCGCGCGGCTGTTCATCAGCCAGCCGGCGGTGACCGGCCATGTCAAGGCGCTGGAGGAGCACTACCAGATCACCTTGTTGCGGCGTACCGCCCGTCGGGTCGAGCTGACCGAGGAGGGCACGCGCCTGGCGGCGATCACCCGGGCCTTGTTCAGCCTGGCCGAAGAGGCCCAGGCCATGCTGGAAGCCAACCGGCAGTTGCTTACCGGCCGCCTGGAGGTTGCCGCCGACGGCCCGCACCGGGTCATGCCGATGCTGGCGCAGTTGCGCGAGCGTTATCCGGGGATCACCGTCAACCTGCGCCTGGGCAACGCCCAGGAAACTCTCGCGGCGCTGCTTTCCGAGCACGCCGACGTGGCGGTGCTGACCGAGGTCGAACCGCGCAAGGGCCTGTACCTGCAAGCCCTGGAGCCCTCGCGGATCTGTGCCCTGCTGCCGGTGGCCCATCCTTGGGCGGATCGCAGTGGCGAGCTGGCGCTGGCCGAGCTGGACAAGCAGATCATGGTCCTGCGCGAGCCCTCGTCGATCACCCGGCGCACCTTCGACCAGGCTTGCGAAAGTGCCGGCGTGCAGCCGCGAGTGGTGCTGGAGCTGGACAGCCGCGAGGCGGTGACCGAGGCGGTGGCGGCGCAACTGGGCATCGGCATCGTCTCCTCGGCGGAACTGGGCCATGACCCGCGGGTGGTGGCACGGCCCATCAGTGGCGCCGTACTGGTCAACCAGCACATGCTGGGCTGCCTGGAACGGCGGCGCGAACTGCGCCTGATCCAGGCGTTCCTCGGTCTGGCGCCACAGCCATGACGCCGCCTAAGATGCCGGGCAGCGAACTCCGGGACGACACTGCGTTGAACACCACGAAGGACACCATCTCCATGCAACTGGTGCGCGAGGCGCTGTTGCAGAGTTGCCCGCCGGGCGCGGCCACCGCCGAAGTGCTGGGGCGCGTCGGCATCGACCCGGCGCGCCTGGAGCAGCCCGACGCCCGGGTTCCGGCCAGCGCCTACGCGCGGCTCTGGCGACTGTTGGCGCGACGGTGCAACGACGAATTCTTCTGCATGGACCCCCGCGGCCTGCGCAGCGGCAGCCTGGCCTTCCTCTGCCGCTCGTCCATGGCCCAGCCCACGGTCGGCGCGGCGCTGGCCTCGGCGCTGGAGTTCCTGGGCCTTACGTTCGAGCACCTGCAACCGGTGCTGGTACGCCAGCAAGGTCTGGCCGAGATCGTCATCGGCGAGCCGCACCAGGACCCGCGCCGGCCCTTTACCTACTTCACCTTCTGGATGATCGTCCATGGCGTGGCCTGCTGGCTGGCCGGTCGACGTATTCCGATCCTGGCCATCGAGTTGCGTTGCTCCGAGCCGGATTTCTGCGACGACTACCGGGTGATGTTCTCGCAGAACCTGCGCTTCGCCCGGCCACGCACGCGGATGATCTTCGCCGCCGACTGCCTCGACCTGCCAGTGCGGCGCAGCGCCGAGGAGCTGCAGCGTTTCCTCGCCCAGGCGCCAGGCAACATCCTGGTCAAGTACCGCGACCCGGACAGCCTGGCCCGGCGCATCAAGGATGACCTGCGCCGCCAGCCCGCCGCCCAGTGGCCGGAAACCGAGGCCCTGGCCCAGCGCCTGTGCATCTCCGCCTCGACCCTGCGTCGTCGTCTTGCCGAGGAAGGCCAGACCTACCAGGCGCTGAAGGACAGCGTGCGCAAGGAACTGGCGATCGGCTGGCTGGCCCAGCCTGACCTCAGCTTCGCCGAGATCGCCGAACGCCTCGGCTTCGCTGATGCCAGTTCGTTCCACAAGGCGTTTCGCAAGTGGTCCGGGAGCAATCCCGGGCACTACCGCAGCCTGGTCCTGGCCAATGCCTGAAGTCCTGGCAGGAAGCGTTGACGTGGGCGGCGCGCTTTCCTGCTGATCGCCGCAGCGCAAGGCTCCCTAGGCTGCCGGCTCTTCCAACCGAGGAGCCTCGCTCATGACCGAATCAGCCAACGACCGTGTGGCGCTCGACCGCTTCATCGCCAGCAATGCCCCTGACTGGCTCAAGGATGCCTCCCTCGAAGAACTGGACGCCCTGCGCGACAGCCTCGCCGAACACCACCGCTACCAAGGGCGGATCGGCGAGTTGCTGGCGCGCTTGCAGGCACCGGATGACTTCGCCCTGCCGCGCCTGGGCGAAGCCTTGGCCAGCCTTGGCTGCGACCCGCAGGCGCAAGGTGCGCTGTGGCGGGAAGTGCGCTTGCGCGTGGAGTTCTCACCCTTCAGGGTCACCGACGTCGACTTGCCCGTGTTTCGTCGCTATGCGGTGGACAGCGACCTGCTGCCGCGGCTGCTGCAGAACTTCACTGCCGAGCAGGCGAGCGCGAGCTACTACTACCCGGGCTCCGGCGTCGTCGAGACGGGCAAGCTGCTTGCCTGCGCGCCCGCGCAGGTGGCGGCGCTGTGCCGCGAGCTGGACCTGGGCGGGCATTACCAGACGCACCTGGACGAGGTGCTGACCCCGGCGGATGCCAACGCTAGCCAGCGGATCCTCGACCTGTTCGCCGATGATCGTCGCGCGACCCTGGTGACCCAGGCGCGTTGCGGTTATCTCAAGGGCGACATCGATGCCGCCGCGCTGCACTGGATAATCGCCTTCGTCGCCGGCAACCCCGGTCCGCTGCGCTGTTGCACCCTGCAGGTGCTGGGCTTCGACGTGCCCGGCGCGCTGCTCCTGGAGATCCCGGCGCAGGCCCCGGCACTGGCCGGGCAACTGCTGCTGCACCTGCCGGGTGATCCGCTCAAGCCGCTGCGGCAGTTCGCCTCGTGGGGCATGCTCAATGACGAGCTGGCCACCGACCTGCGCTACGAGCGCCACGTGGCGTTCTTCACTCGCCAGCTGGATCGCGACGATCGCCTGAGCTTCCTGGAAAAACTGCGCGCCTGCCTGGGAGAAAGCCGTCCGCAACTGCAGGCCCAGGGGCTGACCGTCGAGGGAGATCCATTCGCCCGCCTGGCACGCCGGCAGATCGAGCGGATCAAGGCCGATGCTGCCGCCTTGCTGGTACCGACCGCGACCATCGACCAGGCCGTGCACCGCCAGCGCGTGCAGGCGCTGGAGTCGGCCGGGCTGACCGTGGCCAGCATTCTTGCCTCGTTCATCCCCGGGGTGGGCGAACTGATGTTGGTAGGGCTGGTCAAGGACCTGCTCTCGGAGGTCTACGAAGGGGTGGTCGACTGGAGTCACGGCCAGCGCGAAGAGACCCTCGGGCATCTGATGGGGGTGGTCGGCAACGTTGCCCTCGGCGCGCTGATCGCCGCCGGCTCGACAGCGGCCCTGCGCGCGCTGCGCCGCAGCACCTTCGTCGATGGCTTGCTGCCGGTGAGTCGTGGCGACGGCACGGCACGCCTGGGTTCGCCCGTCCTCAGTCGCTTCCAGTTGCCACTGAGCCTGCCCGCGCCTGCCGTCGAGGATGGCTTGTCACAGATGCAGGGCCGGCATTGGTGGCGCTCCGGCACGCAGCTTTTCGAAGTGCGCCAGGACTCTACCAGCGACCGCTGGCGCCTGGTCCATCCCTCCCGGCCCGAGGCCTGGACACCGGAGTTGCTGGGCAATGACGACGGCGCCTGGTGGCACGTCGGCGAACATCCTCTGGAGTGGCAGGGCACCGCCTACCTGCTGCGCCGCCTCGGCTCGCGCAGCGCCGGGCTTTCCACCAGCGCCTGTGAACAGGTGGCGCTGATCTGTGGTTACGACGAAGCGCGTCTGCGTGGCCTGCTGGTAGAGCGCCGGGCGATGCCGGTGGCGCTGGTGCGGGTATTGGCGGATTTCCGTCTGCAGGCGCGTATCGGCCGGTTTTTCGCGCAACTGGCCGAGGGCGTCGCAGCGCAGCAGCTGGATCAGGATCTGCTGGGCATGGTGCGCCACCTGGCCCCCCCGGCGCCTGGCGTGGTCGACGAGGCCCTCGCCTGGCAGGCCGATGTCCATGCGTTGGGCATTGCGCTGTTCGAGCGCAGCGCCCGGACCTCGCTGACAACCCTGGATGCTGGAGGGCTGCGCCTGCAACGGGCGTTTCCCGGCCTGCCCGAGCCGTTCGTCGAGGCGTTGTGCGAGGCAGCCGAGGTCAGCGAACGCAGCGATGGTCGTATTCCCCTGGCGCTGCAGGAACAGGCCCGCGACACCCTGCGCGAGGTGCGTGTGCTCGAAGCACTGGAAGGCCTGTACCTCGACGCTCGGTGCGCGGGCGATACGGTGCGGATGGTGTTTTCCCTGTTCCGCCAATCGCCGCGCTGGCCGCAGGGCCTTTCCTTCGAATTGCGCGAAGGCACGTTCGACGGGCCTGTACTGGAGCGTCTGCTGCCGCTCGCGCAAGTCTGCGAAATACGCGTACTGGTGGGGAGCAGGGGATGTTTCGCCGCATTCGACGGGCAGGGCGGGGCGCTGGGTGGTGCTTCGGTCAGTCTGTTCCAGGCCCTGGTCGATGGTCTCGGTGCGGCCCATTGCGCGAGCCTGGGCGTGGCCGGCGACGAGCCGGCGACACTTCTACGCACCCTGTTGCGCGAAGCGGCCGGCGCCGACCGCGAGCGCTTGCCGGGCCTGCTCGGCATGAGCGTCGGCCCGCGTTTTTTCCGCGCCCCGCAACGCTTTGTCGATGGCCGCCTGGGCTATCCCCTCAGTGGTCGCGGAACAGGCGTGCGAACCCTGACCGGCATGGTGCGCAGCCTGTATCCGGGCTTCAACGACCTGGAGGCCAGCGTCTGGCTGGATGAGCTGCATCAACGCCACGGTGACCCGATGGCCGAACTGTTGCGCCTGCAGGACAGCCTGCGCACCCTGGAGCGCATCCTTGCCCGTTGGCAGCAGGAAACCACCGTGAGCGCACGCCCCGCGCGCCGCCGGGTCGCCGATGAAATACGCCGCTGCTGGTGCCGGCAGACCCCGCCGGTGTGCGATGTCGACGGACGCGTCATCGGCTATCGCCTGCGCCTGGGCCGGACCTTCGTCGGTGACCTGCCCGAACTGCCGGAGTCGGTGGATTTTGCCCATGTGGTCGATCTTGTCCTGTCCGGCTCCGGGCAGTGGCGGCGGGTCGATGGTTTCCTGCGGCGCTTTCCCGGCCTGCGCTGGCTCGACCTCGGGCAGAACGGCTGCAGCGAGATCCCGGCGGCCTTGGGAAACATGTCGCAGTTGCAGGAGTTGTACCTGGACGGCAACGACATCCACCTCAGCCTTGCCGGCCAGGCCACGCTGTCCACCCTGACACGGCTGGAAGTGCTCAACCTTGACCGCAGCCCGCTGGGGCGCGTGCCCGATGTCAGCCGTTTGCCGCGCCTGCGTCGCCTGAGCCTGCGCGGTACGGGGATCCGCAGCTTGCCGGAGGGCCTGATCGGCCGGCCGTTCCTGGAGCTGGCCGACCTGCGTGGCAACCAGTTGACCCTGCTGCCGGAGGCGTTCTTCGACGCACCGGCGCGGATTCGCAGCGCCACGGTGCTGTTCGGCAACCCGTTGCGTCGCGAGGTGCGCGAGCGCCTCTGGCAGGCCGGCGAGGCGGACGGCCTGGCCGCCGCAGCCCAGGAGTCGGATGGCGTGCGCGAGCAATGGCTGGCCGGCATGCAGGACGGTCTGCTGCGCGAGCGCGACGAGCAGTGGCAAAGCCTGCGTGGCGAGCCGGGCTCCCAGGCGTTCTTCAGCCTGCTCGGCAATCTGCTTGACACCGCCGAATATCGCCTGGCGCCGGCGCACCTGCAGGAGCGGGTGTGGCAGATGGTCGGGGCGGCGGTGGAGAGCAGCGTGCTGCGCGAGTCGCTGTTCGAACTGGCCAGCGCGCCGACCACCTGCGTCGACAGCGTGTCGTCCGCCTTCAGCGTGCTGGATGTGCGTCTGCAGGTGAGCCTGGCCCGGACCCGCGTGCCGGACGGCGACCAGGGCGCGGCGCTGCTGGCCTTCGCCCGGCGCCTGTTCCGCCTGGATCGGCTCGAGCAGCACGCGCGCCAGATCATCACCCAGCGCCAGTTGGCCGGGCAGGTGGTCGACGAAGTGGAAGTGAGCCTGGCCTTTCGCGTGCGTCTTGCCGATCAGCTGGCCTTGCCCGGGCAACCGCGGTACATGCAGTTCGGCGATATCGCGGCAGTCAGCGACGACGACCTCCAGGCGGCGAAACAGGCGGTCGACACCGCCGAGGCGAGTCCGGCTCTGGCCGAATTCATCGCCCGCCAGGATTTCTGGCTCGACTACCTGCGCGGGCAGCACGCTGTGGACTTCCGGCGCGTCGAAGCGCAGTTCTGGGACCGCCTTGAAAGGCTGTGCGAACAGCAGGCGCAGTTGACGGAGGGGGACTACCTGCAGCGCATGAACCAGCTTGGCGCAGCGCGCGAGACGGCCCTGCACGAGCAGGCCCGGAGCCTGACCGAAACGGCGCTGGCAACCCTTCAGGACCCTTGACCCAGACACCGCCCCGGCGCGGCCAATGGCCAAACCAGTCATCCAGATTGACAGCTTTGACCATTGCCGCAGGGCGGTACCGGGGCGACTATTTCCAGACCTTCGAATTCCTTCCAAAAATAACAACGGGGAGTCTGGCGAATGCGTGACTACAGCGCGGCGGCACATACCTTCAATTATCCGCAGGCGGCCGAGGCGGCCCTGGCCGGCAGCCTCGCGGCGCTCAATGCCTGCGTCGAATGCTGCGACCGGCATGCCGATGGCGATGCGGTCGCGCTGTATTGGGAAGGGCGTGACGGGCAGTCTGCCAGCTACCGTTTCAGCGAGTTGCGCGAGCGCGCCGCACGTTTTGCCAATGTCCTCGCGGCATTGGGCGTCGGCCCTGGCGACCGGGTGGCCGGCCTGCTGCCGCGTACCGCCGAATTGCTGGTCACCGTGCTCGCCACCTGGCGCCTCGGTGCCGTCTACCAGCCGCTGTTCACCGCCTTCGGGCCCAAGGCCATCGAACACCGCGTGCATGCGTCCGGGGCCAAGGTGGTGGTCACCGAGCCGCACAACCGGGCCAAGCTGGATGACGTCGAGCATTGCCCGGCCATCGTCTGCGTCGACGCCCGCCAGGGCAGCGGCGACCTGGATTTCCACACCGCACTGAAGGCTGCCGCGCCCGAGCGCGAACCCGTGCTGTTGCCGGGCGAGGCGCCGTTCCTGCTGATGTTCACCTCCGGCACCACCGGCCCGGCCAAGCCGCTGGAAGTGCCGCTGCGCGCCATCGTTGCCTTCCAGGGCTACATGCGCGACGCCGTCGACCTGCGTGCCGAGGATGCCTTCTGGAACCTCGCCGACCCGGGCTGGGCCTACGGCCTGTACTACGCGGTGACCGGGCCGCTGTCCCTGGGGCACGCCACCACCTTCTTCGATGGTCCGTTCAGCGTGGAAAGTACCTGCCGGGTGATCGACAAGTACGGCATCACCAACCTTGCCGGATCGCCCACCGCCTTCCGCCTGCTGATCGCCGCCGGCGAGGCGTTTTCCGCACCGGTCCGGGGTCGCCTGCGGGCGGTCAGCAGTGCCGGCGAGCCGCTCAACCCGGAAGTGATCCGCTGGTTCCGCGAGGAGCTGGACGTGACCATCCACGACCACTACGGGCAGACCGAGCTGGGCATGGTCCTGTGCAACCATCATGGCCTCGCGCATCCGGTGAACCCGGGCTCGGCCGGCTACGCCATTCCCGGCCACCGCATCGTCGTGCTCGACGAGCAACACCAGGAACTGCCCGCCGGCCGGCCGGGCATCCTCGCGGTGGACCGCGAGCAGTCGCCGCTGTGCTGGTTCGGCGGCTATCACGGCCTGCCGACCCGGTCCTTCGCCGGCAAGTACTACCTCAGCGGCGACACCGTCGAACTGAACCAGGACGGCAGCATCAGCTTCGTCGGACGCAGCGACGACGTGATCACCACCTCCGGCTACCGGGTCGGTCCGTTCGACGTGGAAAGCGCCCTGATCGAACACCCGGCGGTGGTCGAGGCGGCGGTGATCGGCAAGCCGGACCCGGAGCGCACCGAGCTGATCAAGGCGTTCGTCGTCCTCGGCACCAGCCACGCCGGCAACGACGACCTCGCCGAAACCCTGCGCCAGCACGTGCGCCAGCGCCTCTATGCCCACGCCTACCCGCGTGAAATCGAATTCGTCAGCGAGTTGCCCAAGACCCCGAGCGGCAAGCTGCAACGCTTCATCCTGCGCAACCAGGAAATCGCCCTTCAACAACAAGCGCACGCCCACAAGGCCAGCGCCTGAGGAACCACAGCATGCAGATCGCCAACCATAACTTCATCGTCAGCGGCGCGGCTTCCGGCCTTGGTGCCGCCACCGCGCAAATGCTCATCGAGGCCGGCGCCCGGGTGATGCTGGTCGACCTCAATGCCGACGCCGTCGCGGCCAAGGCCGCCGCCCTCGGCGAGCAGGCGCGTTTCGCCGTCGCCGACATCAGCGACGAAGCCGCCGCCAAGGCTGCCGTGGATGCCGCCGTGGCCGCCTTCGGCAGCCTGCACGGGCTGGTCAACTGCGCCGGCATCGTCGGTGCCGAGAAGGTCCTGGGCAAGAACGGCCCTCATGGCCTGGACAGCTTCAGCCGGGTGATCAACGTCAACCTGATCGGCAGCTTCAACCTGCTGCGCCTGGCCGCCGCAGCCATGGCCGAAGGCAGCGCGTCGGAGCAGGGCGAGCGCGGGGTGATCATCAACACCGCGTCCATCGCTGCCTTCGACGGCCAGATCGGCCAGGCTGCCTACGCCGCGTCCAAGGGCGCCATCGCCAGCCTGACCCTGCCGGCCGCCCGTGAACTGGCGCGCTTCGGCATCCGCGTGATGACCATCGCCCCCGGCATCTTCGAGACCCCGATGATGGCCGGCATGACCGACGAAGTCCGCGCCTCGCTGTCCGCCGGGGTGCCGTTCCCGCCACGCCTGGGCCGTCCGGACGAGTACGCCGCGCTGGCCCGCCACATCATCGAGAACAGCATGCTCAACGGCGAGACCATTCGTCTCGACGGTGCCCTGCGCATGGCTGCCAAGTAAGGAGAGACACAGATGAGCCTCGTCAACGATCCGATCGTCATCGTCAGCGCCGTGCGCACGCCCATGGGTGGTTTGCAGGGCGACCTCAAGAGCCTGACCGCGCCGCAACTGGGCGCCGCCGCGATCCGTGCCGCCGTCGAGCGCGCCGGTGTCGCCCCGGCCAGCGTCGAGCAGGTGCTGTTTGGCTGCGTGCTGCCCGCCGGCCTCGGCCAGGCCCCGGCCCGCCAGGCGGCGCTGGGCGCCGGGCTGGACAAAGGCACCACCTGCACCACCCTGAACAAGATGTGCGGCTCCGGCATGCAGGCGGCGATCATGGCCCACGACCTGCTGCTGGCCGGCAGCGCAGAGGTGGTGGTGGCCGGCGGCATGGAAAGCATGTCCAACGCCCCGTACCTGCTGGACAAGGCCCGCAGCGGCTACCGCATGGGCCATGGCCGGATCATCGACCACATGTTCCTCGACGGCCTCGAAGACGCCTACGACAAGGGCCGCCTGATGGGCACCTTCGCCGAGGACTGCGCCGAGGCCAACGGTTTCAGTCGCCAGGCCCAGGACGACTTCGCCATCGCCTCGCTGACCCGTGCCCAGCAGGCGATCAAGGACGGCAGCTTCGCCGCCGAGATCGTTCCGGTGGAAGTCACCGTGGGCAAGGAAAAGGTACTGATCAGCGATGACGAACAGCCGCCCAAGGCGCGCTTGGACAAGATCCCGCAGCTCAAGCCGGCATTCCGCGACGGCGGCACCGTGACGGCGGCCAACGCCAGTTCGATCTCCGACGGCGCTGCGGCACTGGTCCTGATGCGCCAGTCCCGTGCCGCGCAACTGGGCCTCAAGCCGCTGGCGGTGATCCACGGCCATTCGGCCTTCGCCGACACCCCGGCACTGTTCCCCACCGCACCGATCGGCGCCATCGAGAAGCTGATGAAGCGCACCGGCTGGAACCTGGCGGACGTCGACCTCTTCGAGATCAACGAAGCCTTTGCCGTGGTCACCCTGGCGGCCATGCACAAGCTGGAACTGCCCCACGACAAGGTCAACGTGCACGGCGGTGCCTGCGCCCTGGGCCACCCGATCGGTGCGTCCGGTGCACGGATCCTGGTGACCCTGCTCTCGGCCCTG
The DNA here is from genome assembly GCF_036324125.1 of Pseudomonas ulcerans. Classification (NCBI taxonomy): domain Bacteria; kingdom Pseudomonadati; phylum Pseudomonadota; class Gammaproteobacteria; order Pseudomonadales; family Pseudomonadaceae; genus Pseudomonas; species Pseudomonas ulcerans. Next base: position 102,955 of record NZ_JAZDQN010000015.1, read on the forward strand.
CGCCAGAAGGGCAAGCGCCGCGGCGTGGCGGCGATCTGCATTGGCGGTGGCGAGGCCACGGCCATGGCTGTCGAATTGCTGGACTGAGGTGAATCATGCTGGTCAACGATGAGCAACAACAGATCGCCGACGCCGCCCGCCAGTTCGCCCAGGAGCGCCTGCGCCCCTTCGCCGAGCAGTGGAGCCGTGAGCACCGTTTCCCCAAGGAGGCCATGGCCGAGATGGCCGACATGGGCTTCTTCGGCATGCTGGTGCCGGAGCAGTGGGGCGGTTGCGACACCGGTTACCTGGCCTACGCCATGGCCCTGGAGGAAGTGGCCGCCGGTGACGGCGCCTGCTCCACCATCATGAGCGTGCACAACTCGGTGGGCTGCGTGCCGATCCTCAAGTTCGGCAACGACGAGCAGAAGGCCCGCTTCCTCACCCCGCTGGCCAGTGGCGCCATGCTCGGCGCCTTCGCCCTCACCGAGCCCCAGGCCGGTTCCGATGCCAGCAGCCTGAAGACCCGCGCCCGCCGCGACGGCGACCACTACGTGATCAATGGCTGCAAGCAGTTCATCACCTCCGGCAGCAATGCCGGGCTGGTGATCGTCTTCGCCGTCACCGACCCGGCGGCGGGCAAGCGTGGCATCACCGCGTTCCTGGTACCGACCGACAGCCCGGGCTACCAGGTGGCGCGGGTCGAGGACAAGCTCGGCCAGCATGCGTCGGATACCTGCCAGATTGTCTTCGACGACGTGCGTGTGCCGCTCGCCAACCGCCTGGGCGAGGAGGGTGAGGGCTACAAGATCGCGCTGGCCAACCTGGAAGGCGGGCGCATCGGCATCGCCGCGCAATCGGTGGGCATGGCTCGCGCCGCCTTTGAGGTGGCCCGGGATTATGCCCGCGAGCGCGAAAGCTTCGGCAAGCCGCTGATCGAGCACCAGGCCGTGGCCTTCCGCCTGGCGGACATGGCCACGAAGATCGCCGTGGCCCGGCAGATGGTCCATCACGCCGCGGCATTGCGCGATGCCGGGCGCGCAGCGCTGGTGGAGGCCTCCATGGCGAAGCTTTTCGCCTCGGAAATGGCCGAAAAGGTCTGCTCGGACGCCTTGCAGACCCTGGGCGGATATGGCTATCTGAGCGACTTCCCGCTGGAGCGGATCTACCGCGACGTGCGGGTCTGCCAGATCTACGAAGGCACCAGCGACATTCAGCGCATGGTCATTGCGCGCAATCTTTGAAGGGAGCAGCTCATGACGTACGAAACCATCCTCGTCGAAAACCGTGACCGGGTCTGCCTGGTCACCCTGAACCGGCCCCAGGCGCTCAACGCGCTGAACCGCCAGATCATCGGCGAGCTGAACCAGGTGCTGGACGCCTGCGAGGCCGATGCCAACATCGGCTGCATCGTCATCACCGGTTCCGCCAAGGCCTTCGCCGCCGGTGCCGACATCAAGGAAATGGCCGAGCTGCAATACCCGCAGCTCTATGTCGACGATCTGTTCAGCGACTGTGACCGCGTGGCCAACCGGCGCAAGCCGATCATCGCCGCGGTATCCGGCTTCGCCCTGGGCGGTGGCTGCGAACTGGCGCTGATGTGCGATTTCATCCTCGCGGCCGACAACGCCAAGTTTGGCCAGCCCGAGATCAACCTCGGCGTGTTGCCGGGCATGGGCGGCACCCAGCGCCTGACCCGGGCGGTGGGCAAGGCCAAGGCCATGGAACTGTGCCTGACCGGGCGCCTGATGGGCGCCGAGGAAGCCGAGCGCGCCGGCGTGGTGGCGCGTATCGTGCCGCAGGCGGAGCTGGTCGAGGAAGCGCTGAAGGTGGCTGCGGTGATCGCCAGCAAGTCGATCCCGGTGTCGATGATGGTCAAGGAGTCGGTGAACCGCGCCTTCGAGGTCAGCCTGGCCGAAGGCGTGCGCTTCGAGCGCCGGGTGTTCCACGCCGCCTTCGCCACCCATGACCAGAAGGAAGGCATGGCCGCGTTCATCGCCAAGCGCGAGGCGCAGTTCAAGGATTGCTGATATCCCGGTGACCAGGTCTCGTCGCTGCATGGGTATCTATAGATCTCAGTTAGATTGAGAGAGCGACGCGGACCCTGTGGGAGCTGGCTTGCCAGCGATGACGTCGGTGAATTCACTACTGCAATCGCTGGCAAGCCAGCTCCCACAAGTTTCGCGTCGCTCTCTCAACCTCAGTTCTTTCTGCTTGGCTGAGATCTGTAGATACCCACGCCCCTCCCAGCAAGATGTACCGCCAGCGCCGAACGGGGCAGCGCTGAAATGCTGCTTCCATTCTCCACAAGGAAGCGCAGCCATGACCCCCACCCCCTCGCCCCTGGGCCAACTGGCCCTCGATTCGCCTTTCTGCGGCCCCATCGCCCGGCGTTTCGCCCGGCGCCCGTCGTTGCGCGACGTGGCCTGGTGCCTGATCTTCGAGCAATGCTTCCTGCGCGGCCTGACCGAACCCGATCCTTCGGCGCTGCTGCTGTATCGCACCGACGCGGCGGGCAACCGGCATGTCGAGGAACTGGCCGATGTGCTGGTCGACTGCCATGCCCAAGGCCGCGTGCTGAGCCTGGACGCCGATACCGACTACCTGAGCTTCTACAAGGGCGCGGAAACGCCTTTTCGCAGCAAGGTTCCGATCGCCGAGATGCAGGCGCTGATCAACGAGAGTGCCCGCTACCTGCTGTCGGCCTATCAGCAGGCGTTGTACGAGTACTGGAATTTCGCCCCCGATGGCGAGGGCAGCCCGTTGCTGTGGCTGGCCGGCCATCTGCAGCAGCAATATGGCCAGGTGCTGAACGCGTCGTTCGCCAATGGCAGCCTGGACAGCCTGGAAGCTGCGACGGCACGGGTGATCGCCAGCTTCCCGCTGGCCAGTGAACGGGCCCTGCTGAACAACCTGGTCGAGGTCAAGGTCAGCCTGCTCGGCCAGGTCCCCTGCGTCGGGCAGGGGCTGGATCCGCAACTGTCCAGCGCGATCCTGCTCGAACGCGAAGTGCCGCAGTTGCAGCGCAGCATGGCCCTGCTGTTCACCCTGAGCGGCGCCCTGTATCGCTTCGGCTCGCGCAATGCCCTGGGTGGCACGCTGGTGGGACGTTGCGCGGGTGAATCCTCGCCGCGGTCCCTGTACCAGTACAGCGCGCCGGGTTCGGTATTCATCGACCAGGCGTTGCTGTTGCGCGAGCAGCAGCAGGACCTGATCGGTGCCCTGGTACGCCTGCCGGTGCTGGCGGGGATGACCGCCGCACAGTCGTTGCAGGTGCGCCTGGACCAGGCCAGTTCGCTGCTGGAGCTGTGCCAGGCCAGCCAGCGGGAAATCCGCCGGCGCTTCCGCCTGCAGTTGCCGGACTGGCTGCACCGGGCCGGCGAAGAGCAGCGTCGTGACTATGCCGCACGCTTGATGCGCCTGGCCTGGATACAGCGCGATGGCGAGGACAAGTCATTCCTCGATGGCGTACCCGACGCCATTGAATTCGCCAGGGAGCAGCTGCTCGACGCCATGCGCAAGGACCACCCCCATGACCCGTTGCCCGACCTGGACGACCTGGAACTGGTCAACAGGCAGGTCAGTGCAGCCGCCGGCGGTAGTGGCGGCAACGTGATCGTGACGGGTGAAGAGCACACCGTGCGCCTGACGCCGATGCAGTTTGCCCTGGGCAACCTGGCGTTGCTGCAGGCCGGCACCGTCACCTTGCACAGCCGCTCTGGAGCGACCCTGCCGGGTTGGCTGACGGTCGACTACCTGAAGGCCGTGGTGGCCCGCCAGGATGTCGGTGGTCGCTATCCGTCGCTGTTGCAGCGCCACCTCCTGGACGATGCCAGCGAGCGCGAAACACGCCAGCGCCGCTTTGCCAGGCAGATCCGCGAGCAGGTGCCGCTGCTGGCCCTGGAGATGCGCTTGCGCGACCCCGCTGCCCTCAGCGCCGAAAGCCTTGCCCGAGTGGACAGTCTGTTTCGCCCGGGATTGCCGGCGCAGGTGGCATTGCGCCCGCTGTCGTTCATCGCCAGGTCCGGGGCCAGCGCAGATGTCGCGGTCAATGCCTGGCTGATCGAGGCGCCGCGGATCGGCGAAGGTCCTTGCTTGCTGTATCGCCCGATACACCGCGAGCCGTTGCGCGAATTCGCCAGTCGCGAGGCCTTCTTCAAGGCCCTGTGCGAGCCCGGCGCGCTGCAGGACGATATCCTCCAGCGCCTGCCCCGGGCCCGCCAGGCGGTCTATGCCCACGGTGGTTTTGCCGAACCCCATATCGTGCGTTTCTTCCCGGGCGACGAGTTTTCCATGATCAGCGTCCCGGCCCTGGCCAAGCTTGGCGAGGCGAGCCTGGACGGTGATGTGGTGCTGCATTTGTACGAGGCCTGTGCCCGCGAACTGATCGAGCGGGCGCAGCGGGAAACCCTGTCTACCCAGGCCAGTCGCTGGCTGGGCTACCAGGAGTTGGGCTGGCTGATGCTCAACACCGTGCTGCCGTTCTTCAATGGCCCGCTGGTCAAGGCGGCGTGGATGCTGCCGCTGTTCGCCAGCTTGCGCACCGTGCTGGCCGACTCCCAGGACGCCGGGCACACGAGCGAGTTGCCGCAACTGTTGCTGAGCCTGGCGCTGTTGTTGCTGCCGGAACGTGAATCCGTCCTGCAACGGGAAACCACCTTGCCGCCGGTGGCGGGCGGCAGCGAGGCGCCGCGCATCGAGCCGGCCAGGGTCGAATTGCCGCAGCCGCCGGCCTGGTCCGGGTTCGGCTGGGGCAGCACCGGGCTCACCGCTGTCCAGCGTACAGCGCTGGCCAGCTTCAGCCGCGAATTGACCACGGAGCAACTGGGCACGCCGCAGACCGAGGGGCAGTACCAGGGGCTCTATCACTACCAGCAGCAGTGGTGGGCGTCGATCGACGGAGTGATCTACCTCTTGTCCTTTACCGAAGATGGCCCCCGGCTGGTCGATGCTGCAGGCAAACCGGGGCCTTGGGTGCGCAACAGTGGCGCCGGGACCTGGCAGCTGGATTTCGGCCTGCGCCTGCGTGGCGGCATGCCGGCCAACCGGCGGATCGCGCAATTGCGCGAAAGCAATCGGCAACGCGTCGTCCAGCTGGAGGAAAACCATGCCCGCTTGCTGGCGCGGCGGATGGCGTCCAGCGACCAGGTCCAGGCCGATCTGGAGGAGGCCGCGCGTCAGCAATACCCGACCCAGGAGCACTTGCAGATCTATGCCGGCCACCTGCGCGAGCAGGATCGGGTGCTGGTGGAGTTCGACGACAACCTGTGCCAGTTGCAGCAGCTCAAGCCGGTGCCGGAGTTCAAGCGCATGCACGCCCGCAACCTCTACGACCGGGCCGGGACACAGGGCCAACTGTCCTATGTCCTGCATTCCCTGTTCAGCGACAACCAGGTGATCATGCGCGATATGCGCCCGGCGTCTTCGCCGCAGGAAGAGCAGACGCCGGAGCATGTCGAGCGGTTCCAGCGCATGATGGAGGCCTGCCGCAAGGCCAAGGAGGAGGTGGAAGGCCTGATTGCCTGCCACCAGGTGATCGCCGAGATGGGCCGGCTGTTGCGCGAGATTCTGCCGGGCGGCCCGGAACTGGCGGACAAGACCGTGAAGCTGCTGCAGGACGAACCCAGCCTGCGCTCGTGGAAATCGGTGGACCTGAGCCTGCGTGCGGCGACCATCCTCGATATCGAGCAGAGCAGCGACTACATGGTGCTCTACCGTGCATTGCTGGCGGCGCGCACCGGCTTGAGCATGCGTGATGCCCTGGACGGCAAGGAAGCCTTCAGTGAATCCGAGCAGGTGGAGATTCTCGACAGCGTGGTCAGCCGCCTTGGCATGGCGCTGGACACCTCGCGCCTGTATCAGGCGCTGCCGCGCCGGGCCGGTGGCGCAGAACTTCTCGATGCGTTCATCCAGATCCTCGAATCGCTGCAACGCGAAGCCCAGGACGAGCTGGCCGCGCGCTTGCAGATGCTGCCAGGCCAGAGCGAGCCGGCGGCGAAGCCGGCCAGGCGCAAGCAGGTCCTGATCCGCACCCGCCATCGCGGCGTGGTGGTCGGAGCGCGGCGCAAGGCCGAAGGGGGCCGACCGGAGACCGTGGTGGTGGTCGACCCCATCGACAACACGGAACTGGCCAGCTACGAGGAAAGCGCCGAGCCGGGCGTCTGGCAGCCGGTCGCGGAAACCCGGGCGGAGCCGCCAGCCCCGACGCCGGCGAGCCTGGCGACCCTGCTCAAGCGTTCCACAGCGCTGCTCAATAATGCCGAGCGGCGCATTGCCAAGGTACGCAGCCAGGCGAAAACCGCCACTGTCGGCGCCGATATCGAGGACATCCTGATCTACGAAGCGCGCCCCCTGGATGCCCTGGTGCAACAGATCCAGGAGGCGCTGACCCGGGAAAACGCCACTGAAGACAGCGTCGACGGGGCAAGTGCGGCGCGCCAGTGCGCGGCGCTGACCGCCAAGGCCCTGTCGATGCGTGAGGAAGGCCGGCGCTTGCGCGTGGCGATCCTGAAGAAGCAGGCGCCTACGGTGGGGCATGTGTCCTGGCTGCTCGACCAGCATGAGATCAGCATCGCCCGGGAAGGCGAGCGGGTCGCCCTGGCCAGGCGCAAGGGCTTTCCCCAGGACTACCTGCAAGAGTTCGTGATCCGCGACAAGGACGGCACGCCGCTGTGGTACGCGCACTTCCACTACGCCAGTGCCGATGGGCTGGACGCCGAGTTCAGCGCTGCCCACCTCAAGACCCGCGAGCAACGCTATGACCGCGGCCCGCAGGTGGTCGCCGCGCAGAGCAACCAGGCGATCATCGAGGTGTATCGCAGCCGGATCGACAAGGGCAGTGCGCTGAAGTTGTTCCTGACCCTGTAGACCCAGCAGGCGAGGCCCTACTACCAAATGAGTAGGGCTTCCCTGCCAAGGGCCGATTCGTTGCTCCGTTGTGGCTGACTAAGATCCAGTCACTGCCCGTCATCCACGACGGGCGCCGTTCAGCAGAGGCCTACCCCATGATCTACGCAGCTCCCGGCAGCCCGGATGCCATCGTTTCCTTCAAACCGCGCTACGGCAACTACATCGGTGGCGAGTTCGTCCAGCCGCTGAGCGGCCAGTACTTCAGCAACACTTCGCCGGTCAACGGCCAGACCATCGCCGAGTTCCCGCGCTCCAACGCTGCCGACGTCGACAAGGCCCTCGACGCCGCCCACGCTGCCGCCGACGCCTGGGGCCGCACCTCGGTGCAGGACCGCTCGAACATCCTGCTGAAGATCGCCGACCGCATCGAACAGAACCTCGAAGTGCTGGCCCTGGCCGAGACCTGGGACAACGGCAAGGCCATCCGCGAGACCCTCAACGCCGACGTGCCGCTGGCCGCCGACCATTTCCGCTACTTCGCCGGCTGCATCCGCGCCCAGGAAGGCAGCGCCGCGGAGATCAACGACAACACCGCCGCCTACCACTTCCACGAGCCGCTGGGCGTGGTCGGGCAGATCATCCCGTGGAACTTCCCGCTGCTGATGGCCGCCTGGAAACTCGCCCCGGCCCTGGCTGCCGGCAATTGCATCGTGCTCAAGCCGGCCGAGCAGACGCCGCTGTCGATCACCGTGTTCGTCGAGCTGGTGGGCGACCTGCTGCCGCCGGGCGTGCTGAACATCGTCCAGGGCTTCGGTCGCGAAGCCGGCGAGGCGCTGGCCACCAGCAAGCGCATTGCCAAGATCGCCTTCACCGGCTCGACCCCGGTGGGTTCGCACATCATGAAATGCGCGGCGGAGAACATCATTCCGTCCACCGTCGAGCTGGGCGGCAAGTCGCCGAACATCTTCTTCGAAGACATCATGCAGGCCGAGCCATCCTTCATCGAGAAGGCCGCCGAAGGCCTGGTGCTGGCTTTCTTCAACCAGGGCGAGGTGTGCACCTGCCCGTCCCGTGCCCTTGTGCAGGAGTCGATCTACCCGCAGTTCATGCAAGAGGTACTGAAGAAGGTCAAGCAGATCAAGCGCGGCAACCCGCTGGACACCGAGACCATGGTCGGTGCCCAGGCGTCCGAGCAGCAGTACGACAAGATCCTTTCCTACCTGCAGATCGCCCGCGACGAAGGCGCCGAGATCCTCACCGGCGGCAACGCCGAGCAACTGGCCGGTGACCTGTCCAGCGGCTACTACATCCAGCCGACCCTGCTCAAGGGCCACAACGGCATGCGCGTGTTCCAGGAGGAGATCTTCGGCCCGGTGGTCGGCGTCACCACTTTCAAGGACGAAGCCGAAGCCCTGGCCATCGCCAACGACACCGAGTTCGGCCTGGGTGCCGGCGTGTGGACCCGTGACATCAACCGTGCCTACCGCATGGGTCGCGGGATCAAGGCCGGTCGCGTCTGGACCAACTGCTACCACCTGTACCCGGCTCACGCTGCGTTCGGTGGCTACAAGAAATCCGGTGTCGGTCGCGAGACGCACAAGATGATGCTCGACCACTACCAGCAGACCAAGAACCTGCTGGTGAGCTACGACATCAATCCGCTGGGCTTCTTCTGATTGCCCGGATAGATGCAGCAAAACGCTTCCAAAGTAGCATTCGACCCGCACCGGAAACGGTGTATCACTAGACGCACCGCCAACCTGCGGTGCCAGAAGAGGATGGACCTATGTGGAAAAAGCCTGCGTTCACTGACCTGCGTATCGGTTTCGAAGTGACCATGTACTTCGCCAACCGTTGACCCCTCTGGCGCCGGCCGGTTCTCCAGCGGCCGGCGCTGCTTCTCGATGGTCGCATTGCATTCCCCCCTCTTTGCTTTAGGCTGGCGCTAACTTAAAAAAACAAGAAGGCGTTGCATGAGCCCGACCCTGAGCGCGTTGCGCAAGTTCGTCTCCCCCGAAATCATCTTTGGTGCCGGCTGCCGCCATCACGTCGCCAACTACGCCCGTACCTTCGGCGCGCGCAAGGTGCTGCTGGTCAGCGATCCCGGCGTCATCAAAGCTGGCTGGGTCGCCGATGTCGAGGCCAGCCTGCAGGCCCAGGGCATCGACTACGTGCTGTACAGCCAGGTATCGCCCAATCCGCGCATCGAAGAAGTGATGGACGGCGCCGAACGCTACCGTGCCGAGCAATGCGATGTGATCGTCGCGGTCGGCGGCGGCAGCCCGATGGACTGCGCCAAGGGCATCGGCATCGTGGTCGCCCATGGGCGGCACATCCTCGAATTCGAAGGGGTCGACACCATCCGTGTGCCGAGCCCGCCACTGATCCTGATCCCGACCACCGCTGGTACCTCGGCGGATGTCTCGCAGTTCGTGATCATTTCCAACCAGCAGGAACGCATGAAGTTCTCCATCGTCAGCAAGGCGGTGGTCCCCGACGTGTCGCTGATCGACCCGGAAACCACCCTGAGCATGGACCCGTTCCTCTCCGCCTGTACCGGCATCGACGCCCTGGTACATGCCATCGAGGCCTTCGTCTCCACCGGCCACGGCCCGCTGACCGATACCCACGCCCTGGAAGCCATGCGCCTGATCAACGGCAACCTGGTGCAGATGATCGCCAACCCCAAGGACATCGCCCTGCGCGAGTCGATCATGCTCGGCAGCATGCAGGCTGGCCTGGCCTTCTCCAATGCCATCCTCGGCGCGGTGCACGCCATGTCCCACAGCCTCGGCGGCTTCCTCGACCTGCCCCATGGCCTGTGCAACGCGGTGCTGGTGGAGCATGTGGTGGCGTTCAACTACAGCGCCGCGCCGGACCGTTTCAAGGTCATCGCCGAGACCTTCGGCATCGACTGCCGCGGGCTCAACCACAACCAGATCCGCGTGCGCCTGGTTGAGCACCTGATCGCCCTCAAGCACGCCGTGGGCTTCCACGAGACCCTCGGCCTGCACGGGGTCAGCGGCAGCGACATCCCGTTCCTCTCGCAGCACGCCATGGACGACCCGTGCATCCTCACCAACCCCCGTGCCTCCAGCCAGCGTGATGTCGAGGTGGTCTATGGCGAGGCCCTCTGAACCCGGCTCCGACGCCCTGGCCGGGCTGCTCGGCCTGAGCAACCACACGGTACGCAAGAGCCACTACCCGGAACTGGCCGCGCGCCTCGATGAGCTGGAGACCGAGCGCAACCGCTACACCTGGCTGTTCGAACACGCGGTGCACGGGATCTTCCAGGCCAGCCTCGAAGACGGCCTGCGCGCGGCCAACCCGGCGATGGCGCGGATGCTCGGCTACGCCGATCCGCAGCAGTTGCTGCTGGCGCGCACGGACCTGGCCGGGCACCTGTTCGTCGGCGGCGAGAACGAGCTGATGGCGATCGCCGAGGAACTGCAACGCGAGCGTGCGCTGCTGGGCTACGAGACCCAATTGCAGCGCAAGGACGGCAGCGCCATCGACGTTTTGATGAACCTGCTCCTGCGCCCGGACGAGGAGGGCGTGGTCGAAGGCTTCGTCGCCGACATCACCGAACGCAAGCTCAACCAGGAGCGCCTGCAACAACTCAACGACGAACTGGAGCAGCGCGTCGCCGAGCGCACCAACCAGCTGATCGAGGCCCGCGACGCGGCCCAGGCCGCCAACCGCAGCAAGGACAAGTACCTGGCGGCCGCCAGCCATGACCTGCTGCAGCCGCTGAACGCGGCGCGGCTGCTGATTTCCACCCTGCGCGAACGGCGCCTGCCGGAGGCCGAGCAACTGCTGGTGGAGCGCGCGCACCAGGCGCTGGAGGGCGCAGAAGACTTGCTCACCGACCTGCTGGACATTTCCCGCCTGGACCAGGCGGCGATCAAGCCGGACCTGGACCACTATCACCTGGACGAACTGCTCGCCCCGCTGGCCTCGGAGTTCCAGCCGGTGGCCGAGGCTGCCGGGCTCGAACTGCGAGTGCGCCGCGGCAGTTGCATGATCCGCAGCGATATCCGCCTGCTGACGCGGATCCTGCGCAACTTCCTCAGCAATGCCTGCCGTTACACCGAGCGCGGCAGCATCCTCCTTGGCGCCCGCCGACGCGGCCAGATGCTGCGCCTGGAGGTATGGGACAGCGGCCGCGGCATCGCGGCGGATCGCATGGAGTCGATCTTCCTCGAATTCAACCAGCTGGATGTCGGCCGCGCCGCCGACCGCAAGGGCGTCGGCCTGGGCCTGGCGATCGTCGAGCGCATCGCGCGGATTCTGCAGTGCCAGGTGCGCGTGCGCTCGTGGCCGGGGCGGGGTTCGGTATTCAGCATCGACGTGCCGCTGTCGCAGGAGGCCCCGCGTCCGGTGGTCGCACCCGCCGTGCCGGCGCCCGCCTTGGGCGATCCGCTGCCCGGACGCCGCCTGCTGGTGATCGACAACGAAACCAGCATCCTCCAGAGCATGGCCGCGCTGCTCGGCCAGTGGGGCTGCGAAGTACTCACCGCCAGCGACCGCGAGTCGGCCATGCAGGTGTTGCAGGGAAGGGCCCCGGAGTTGGTGCTGGCGGACTTCCACCTCGATCATGGTGTAACCGGATGTGAAGTGGTACGCGACCTGCGCAAGCATTTCGGCGTGGCCATACCTGCGGTGATGATCACCGCCGACCGCAGCGACCAAAGCCGCCGGGCGATGCAGCGCCTGGGCGCACCTTTACTCAACAAACCGGTAAAACCGGGCAAGTTGCGCGCGGTTTTGAGCCAGTTGCTCGGATGAGTGGCTGTTGCCGTGCTTCACCCATCCGAAGGTTTTTTGCTATAAACGCTGCCCCTGCGCCATGTTCTCGGGGATAAGGGGCTTTTCAGACAAAACCGCAGTCATTTCTGTTGCCCGTCATGAGGCTCGGCCTTAGACTGCCGCCCCCTGTAAATTGAGTACCGGATGGTGCTTGAAGAATTCCGCTGCAGGCGACCGGGTCGCCGCGGCACCCGATTCGTCTAAATGCACGTACATTTTTATTAGAGATATCAATGACAAAGGAAAAGTTGCTGGCCATGCCGGCCGATGACTACATGAACGCCGAGCAACTGGCGTTCTTCGCCGCGCTGCTGCAGTCGATGAAAGTCGAGACCCACGAGCGTATCGAGGCGAGCCGTGTAACCATCGAAAGCCTGGACTCGCCGGCCGATCCTGCCGACGCCGCCTCGGTCGAAGAAGAGCGCCACTGGCTGGTCAATGCCATCGAGCGCGACCAGCGCCTGCTGCCGCAGCTGGAGATGGCCCTGGGCCGGATCGCCGACGACAGCTTCGGCTGGTGCGACGACAGCGGCGAGCCGATCGGCCTGAAGCGCCTGCTGATCAGCCCGACCACCAAGTACTGCATCGAGGCGCAGGAGCGTCACGAGCAACTGGACAAGCACCAGCGCCAGGTCTGATCCAGCGCGGTACACGAAAGCCCCGGGCCCTATGCCCGGGGCTTTCGTTTTCCCGTGCCTGGAACATTGTCCTGTATCAAAGGTGCCGGCTTACGCCGAAGGAAGCATGGCTAATGGCGTTGTAGTGGCGTTTAATGGCGACACAATAACAACGCGGAGCCAGTGTCATGATGCGAGAAGGATCTCTGCCAGCCAGCCTGGCACAACCGGAGCCGTCGACCCGAAGCACGCGTGGCTGGTCGGGTGTTGTCCTGCAGAGCCTGGTGCTGGTGGTCGTGCTGGCGGCCATGGCGTTCGCCGACATTTCCTTCTGGTTCTGCCTGCCGCTGGCCTTGCTGGCCCTGTGGCTGCCTCACCTGCGTTCCCGCCCGCGCCCTCTGCCGGTGGCGAGCCACGACCCGCTGGCCGAACTGACCCGCGACCTGGCCCAGAGCACCAGCCATAACGCGCTTTCCGCAGCCGGTGTGTCCTACTCGGTCAGGCATCTGGCAGAGAAGCTGCAATCCCAGTTGTCTTCGGCCGCGCGTATCGTGCAGAGCGCCGAAGTCATGATCGGCACCGAGAAAGTTACCTCCCAGCTCAGCCGCGACGCCCTGGTGGCTGCCCAGCAGGCTCACGAAAGCAGTGCGGCCGGGCGTTCGGTGCTGGCCGAGTCGATCCAGCTGATGCACCTGCTCAGCGCCCGCGCCAGCCAGAGCCGCGAACTGATCGAAGCCCTGCACCAGCGCAGCGAGGATATCGCCAGGGTCACCCTGGTGATCCAGGCCATCGCCAGCCAGACCAACCTGCTCGCCCTCAACGCCGCCATCGAGGCGGCCCGCGCCGGCGAGCACGGGCGCGGCTTTGCCGTGGTCGCCGACGAGGTGCGCGGGCTGGCCGGGCGTACGGCCAGCGCCACCGAGGAAGTCGGGGTCATGGTCGCGGAAATCCAGCAGCGTACCGCCCAGGTGGTGGAGCAGATCCGTGCGCTGTCGGACGACTTGCACAATGGTGTCGGCCAGGTCGAACACACCGGTGAGCAACTGGACAGCATCGCCGGCCTGGCCGCCGCGGTGGAGCAGCAGATCACCGAGATCGCCGGCGGTACCGAGACCACCCGCACCCAGCTCGACAGCCTGTTCCAGGCGGTGGAGCAGATGCGCGGCGACCTGGCCATCAGCGACCAGCAGACCCAGCGCCTGGCCCAGGCCGCGGTGCAGATGGAAGGGCAGGCCGAGAGTATCAGCGAGCGCCTGGCCGAAGTGGGGCTGGACGAGTATCACCAGCGGGTCTTCGACCTGGCCTTGCGCGGCGCGCAGGAGATCGCCGAGCGCTTCGAGGCGGACATCCGCAGCGGTCGGGTCAGCCATGACGACCTGTTCGACCGCCAGTACCAGGTGTTGCCGGGAACGCGGCCGGCGCGTTATCGCACCCGGTTCGACCAGTACACCGACCAGGTCCTGCCGGGGATCCAGGAGCCATTGCTGCGCGAGCATGAAGGGCTGGTGTATGCCATCGCCTGCACCCAGCAGGGCTACGTGCCGACCCACAACAATGCGTTCAACCAGCCGCTGACCGGCGATGAAGCCCTCGATACCGCGCACAACCGCAGCAAGCGCAAGTTCGACGACCGCACCGGCATCCGCTGCGGCAGTCACCAGCAGCGGGTGCTGCTGCAGACCTATACCCGCGACACCGGCGAACTGATGCATGACCTGTCGGTGCCGATCAAGGTGGATGGCCGGCATTGGGGCGGGCTGCGTCTGGGCTATCGGCCGGAGAAGATGCCGGGCAGTCGTTGAACTTTCGGGCCTCACCGCGGGCGTTGTCCGCGATGAGGCCATCAGCCTCATAACCGGGCTAGGGTCCTGTATCCGCCCGCATTACACAAATTTCTCACCTCAAAGCCTCTCCACCCCTCGACGGATTTCCGTGTTTTCGGGCATATTCCCATCCCTGTGCGGTGAGCCACCTGCTTTCCGACGCAACAGGGCTATCCTTGGTCGATGGTCTGGCGCCGCAAAGCAGCGGTGAAACACGGAATTTTCACCGCGCAACGTCGGTCAGACGTTCGCCACCGGGCCATTGGCTGGTAGGGGAAATCGCATTTTCCCACAGGGCGCGACGCCTCCCGGTCGCCACTTATTTGCTCCAGCTCATTAGTCTTTCGGACTTCGAATTGATGAAGTACGGCCTGCCCGTGGGAGCCATTCACCACGGGCGTCGGTGTGATCTCGGTTTTTGAGGAACTTTCATTTGGCAGTCAGCAATCTGGATATGCACGCCCTGTTCGTGCTGGGCGATCTTCGCGGCAAACTGGTCAAACTGTTCCAGTCGCAATTCGTCTATATCGTCGAGCAAAGCCCCGACGGCCTGTACATGGCGGAAATCGATACCGCCGAGGCCCTCGTCGTCGACGACAAGCAGCGCCTGGAACTGAAAGTCGGCGATCACTTCCGTGCCGCCGTCCTGCCCAGCCGTGAAGGCGGCAAGTTCGAGATACGTTTTCGTGAAATCAAGCTGACCATCTACGGGCTCGGCGAATATGCCTTCGTCAGCATCCCGGAAGGCGAGGGCATCGTGTTCCGCGAGGGGCGTGGCGTGGTCATGGTCTTCGCCGCCCACCAGCAACTCCGCGACGGCTTGTCCAAGCCGCTCAAGGCCGCCGTGGCCAAGGCGGCCAAGTGGCGCAAGGGCGAGCTGACCTTCAAGGCCAGCGAGTGAGTGGCCGCCGCGAGTTCCACGAACGCAACCAGGCCCGCGCCGAAGCGCAGGCCCGTGAGTGGCTGGAGCGGCGGGATGAACTGCGCGGGCAGTGGCTGAGCTGGGTTGCCGGCCAGTTGTACCAGCTTGAGCCGGCGGAGTACGCGGCGATGGTCAGGCGCGAGCTGCAACGCCTGGCCGAGGGCGAGTGACGCGGCTCAGTCGCGCGGCTCGCGACTGCTGACCTCGCCCGGCACATCCTCGCCGGCCATGCGCTTGCGGAACAGCGCGGTGCGGGCCAGCAGCAAGGTGGTCACCGGCACGGTGATCGACAGCAGGATCGGAATCAGCCAGGCGTGCAGCACCGGCGTTTCCTTCAGCCCCGAGAAGT
Source organism: Pseudomonas ulcerans (assembly GCF_036324125.1). Taxonomy (NCBI): domain Bacteria; kingdom Pseudomonadati; phylum Pseudomonadota; class Gammaproteobacteria; order Pseudomonadales; family Pseudomonadaceae; genus Pseudomonas; species Pseudomonas ulcerans. The sequence continues at coordinate 118,303 of NZ_JAZDQN010000015.1, forward strand.
ACAGGATCGACGCCAGGGCCACGCACCAGGCGCCGAAGGTCGAGGCCAGCGCGGGTGGGTGCATGCGCTGGAAGAAGTCCTTCAGGCGCAGGATGCCGATGGCCCCGGTGAGGGCGAACAGGCTGCTGGCCAGGATCAGCGCGGCCACGACGATTTCCAGCCAGAACGGCAATACCGGAGCGCTCATTCGATCACCTCGCCGCGCAGGAGGAACTTGGCCAGGGCGAACGAGCCGACGAAGCCGAACAGGGCGATCAGCAGCGCCCCCTCGAAGTAGGTATCGCTGGCGTAGCGGATACCCAGCACCAGCATCATCAGCATCCCCAGCATGTACAGGTAGTCCAGCGCCAGCACCCGGTCCTGGGCCGATGGTCCGCGGAACACGCGGACCAGCGTCAGGGCCATGGCAATGACGAAGATGAACAGGCTGGCGATGATGGCATTGGCGAGCAGGCCGGTCATTCGAAGATCTCCATCAGCGGACGTTCGTAGGTGCTCTTGAAGTGCTCGATGAAGCGTTCCTCGTCGTCGAGGTCGAACACGTGCAGGAGCAGGACGCTGCGGTCCAGGGCCAGTTCCGACCAGACCGTGCCGGGAATCACCGTGGTGATCATCGACAGCGCGGCCAGGCCGTGGGCATCGCGCAGGTCCAGGGGGATGTGCACGAAGCGCGAGCGTGGCGGCTTGCTGCCCAGGCGCCAGACGCTGAACAGCACCTCGATGTTGGACACCACCACGTCGGCGCCGACTCGCAGGATCAGGCGAATGATCGTGCCGGGGCTGCGGATGTGCGCGTGCAGCGGGCGCAGCGGGGCCATCAGCAGCGGGGCGAGGATGCCCAGGAGGATGGCGAGGATGATGTTGCCCGGGCTGACGGACAGGTTCAGCACCAGCCACAGCACGAACAGCGCCAGCGACAGCAGCGGGGCGGGGAACAGGCGCTTCATGGTTGCACCTGCCCGACGCTGTCCAGCGTGGTGGGGCCGGGTATTGGCCGGTTGCCGAGCACGGACTCGATGTAGGTGCTCGGGTCGGCGAGGCTGGCGGCGGTGTCCTGGGCATAGCGCATCAGCGGCTCGGCCCACAGGCTGAGGACCACGCAGAGGCCGAGAAGGGCGACGATGGGCACGCATTCATACAGGCGCAGCAGCGGCGAGGGTCGCTCCTGGGGCTTCCAGAACCTTTGCACGCCAAGGCGCACCAGGGCGATCAGCGAGGCCAGGCCGGAGAGGATCAGCAGTGTCAGCAGGGCCCAGCCGCTGGCCGGCAGTGCGGCCTCGACCGGCACGCCCATGCCCTGCGGGTTGAACAGCGCGGTGATCAGGCTGAACTTGCCGACGAAGCCGGATAGCGGCGGCATGCCGATGATCAGCAGGGCGCAGGCGATGAAGCTGAAGCCGAGGAAGGCCATGGTCCAGGGGATGACCTGCCCGACCACGGCCTTCTGCTCGTCGTCGAGGTTGATGCCCTTGGGCGGTTGCAGGGATTCCAGCGGCGAGGGCAGGGCGTCGAGGTCGTCGTCCAGTGACAGGTCGTTGGCCGCCCGCGAGCGCTCGATCAGTTCGGCGAGAAGGAACAGCGCGCACAGGGCCAGGGTCGAGCTGACCATGTAGAACAGTGCCGCCGAGGTCAATGCGGTCTGGCCGAAGCCGATGGCCGCCAGCAGGGTGCCGGCGGAGACCAGGATGCTCAGGCTGGCCATGCGTTCCAGACGCTGCGCGGCGAGGATCGACACCGCCGCAACGGCCAGCGTGGCCAGGCCGCCATACACCAGCCACTCGCCGCCGAAGAACGCGGAGGCGCCGGCCTGCCCGGAGAACAGCAGGGTCCACAGGCGCAGCACGGTGTAGAAACCGACCTTGGTCATGATCGCGAACAGTGCCGCCACCGGCGCGCTGGCCGAGGAATAGGCCGGCACCAGCCAGAAATTCAGCGGCCAGATGCCGGCCTTGGCCAGGAAGGCGATGGCCAGGATCGCCGCGCCGGCATGCAGCAGGCCGCGATCGGCGTCCGGCACCAGGGGGATCTTCATTGCCAGGTCGGCCATGTTCAGGGTGCCGGTGACGCCATACAGCATCGCCGCACCGATCAGGAACAGCGACGAGGCGAACAGGTTGATGGCGATGTAGTGCAGGCCGGCCTTGACCCGCGCCCGGCCCGAGCCATGCAGGAGCAAGCCGTAGGACGCCGCCAGCAGCACCTCGAAGAACACGAACAGGTTGAACAGGTCGCCAGTGAGGAAGGCGCCATACAGGCCCATCAGCTGGATCTGGAACAGCGCGTGGAAGCTGGCACCGGCGCGGTCCCAGCGGGCCAGGGCAAACAGCAGCGCGCTGCTGCCGACGATGCCGGTCAGCACCAGCATCAGCGCCGACAGGCGATCCAGCACCAGCACGATGCCGAACGGCGCCGCCCAGTTGCCCGGCAGGTAGACGCCGATGGAGGTGGCCTGGCCCTGGTCCTTGACCCACAGCAGCAGGCTGATGGCGATGCCGAGGCCAGCGAGGGTCGACAGCAGGTTGATCCGTGCCTTCAGCGGCCGGCGCTTCTCGCCGAGCAACAGCAGCAGGGCCGCGGTCAGCAGCGGCAGGAGGATGGGGGCGACGATCAGTTGTTGCATGCCGCTCATTCCTTGGGCTCCCGTCCGTCGACGTGGTCGGTGCCGGTGAAGCCGCGGGATGCCAGCAGCACCACGAGGAACAGCGCGGTCATGGCGAAGCTGATGACGATGGCGGTGAGGACCAGCGCCTGGGGCAGCGGGTCGGTGTAGTTGAGCAGGTCCTGGGGCACGCCGTCCTTGATGATCGGCTCCTTGCCGATGAACAGGCTGCCCATGCTGAAGATGAACAGGTTGACCCCGTAGGACAACAGGCACAGGCCCATGATCACCTGGTAGGTGCGCGGCCGCAGGATCAGCCAGACCCCCGAGGCGGCGAGCACGCCGATGGCGATTGCGATGACTTCTTCCATCAGGCGACTCCTTGGCTGGCGGGTTTCGCCTGCGGGCGGTGCGCACGCACCGACTGGTGGGCGAGGGCGGTGAGGATCAGCAGGGTCGAGCCGACCACCACGGTGAACACGCCGATGTCGAAGAACAGCGCGCTGGCCACGTGCAGGTCACCCAGCACGGGCAGGTGCAGGTGCGCGGTGTGGGTGGTGAGGAACGGATAGCCGAAGAACAGCGCACCGGCCCCGGTGAGGGTGGCGCAGAGCAGCCCGGTGCCCATCCAGCGCAGCGGCCGCAGGCTCATCTGCGCCTCGACCCACTGGGTGCCGGCGACCATGTACTGGAGGATGAAGGCCACCGACATCACCAGGCCCGCGACGAAGCCGCCGCCCGGCTGGTTGTGGCCGCGCATGAACAGGTACATCGACACCAGCATGGCCATCGGCAGCACCAGGCGGGCGAGCACCGCAGGGACCATCATGAAGCCCAGCGCGGTGTCCTCGGCATGCCGCGGGTTGATCAGGTCGGTGACCATGTCCGGGGCCAGCGAGCGTTGCTGTGCCGGCAGTTGGATGCTCTCGCGCGGTGGCCGGAAGCGCCGCAGCAGGGCGAACACCGCCAGGGCCACGGCCACCAGCACGGTGATCTCGCCCAGGGTATCGAAGCCGCGGAAGTCCACCAGCATGACGTTGACCACGTTGGTACCGCCGCCTTCCGGCAGCGCGCGGCTGAGGTAGAAGGAAGAAATGAAGTTCGGCGTCGGCCGGGTCAGCATGGCGTAGGACAGCAGCGCCATGCCGCCGCCCACCATCACCGCCAGGACCAGGTCGCGCAGGCGGCGCAGGCGCGCCCGTTCCTGGGAGCCGGCCAGCGGCGACACGCCCTCGATCCGCCGCGGCAGCCAGCGCAGGCCGAGGAGGATCAGCACGGTGGTGACCACTTCCACCACCAGTTGGGTCAGGGCCAGGTCAGGCGCGGAGAACCAGACGAAGGTGATGCAGGTCATCAGACCGCAGACGCCGACCATGATCAGTGCGGCAAGACGATGGTACTTGGCCTGCCAGGCGGCGCCGATGGCGCAGGCGATCGCGATCAGCCAGAGCATCACGAATACCCCGGAGCCCGGGATCTTCGGCCGGTCGCCCCAGCTCAGGCCGTGGAACAGCAGCGGCAGCATGCCCGCCACCAGGGCGGCGAGGACCAGCATGAACAATTGCTTCTGCAGGCGGCGGGTGGTGAAGATGCCTTCCACCCGGCGTGCCGTGCGCATCAGCAACACCTGGCCGCGCTCGAACAGGCGCTTGCCATTGAAGCGCTCGATCACCGGCGGGTAGCGGAAGCGTCCGTGCTGGAACTGGGTGCGCAGCACCAGGTAAAGAAGGATGCCGCCGCCCATGGCGATCAGGCTCATCATCAGCGGTGCGTTCCAGCCGTGCCAGACCGCCAGGCTGTATTCCGGCAGCTCGCCGCCGACCACCGGCAGCGCGGCGGCGGCCAGCAACGGGCCGACCGAGTACGCGGGGAAGATGCCCACGACCAGGCAGGTCAGCACCAGCAGTTCGACCGGCGCGCGCATCCAGCGCGGTGGTTCGTGCGGGGTGTGCGGTAGGTCGGTGGCGGTGGGGCCGAAGAACACGTCGACGGTGAAACGCAGGGCGTAGGCGACGCTGAAGGTCCCGGCCAGGGTGGCGATCACCGGCAGGGTCATCTCGACCCAGGCGGTGGAACTGATGAACACGGTCTCGGCGAAGAACATTTCCTTGGACAGGAAGCCGTTCATCAGCGGCACCCCGGCCATCGAGGCACTGGCCACCATGGCCAGGGTCGCGGTGAACGGGATCAGGCGGAACAGGCCGCTGAGCTTGCGGATGTCGCGGGTACCGCTCTCGTGGTCGATGATCCCCGCCGCCATGAACAGCGAGGCCTTGAAGGTGGCGTGGTTGAGAATGTGGAACACCGCCGCCACCGCTGCCAGCGGGCTGTTCAGGCCGAGCAGCAGGGTGATCAGGCCGAGGTGGCTGATGGTGGAGTAGGCCAGCAGGCCCTTGAGATCGTTCTGGAACATCGCCGCATAGGCGCCCAGCAGCAGGGTGCAGGCACCGGCGCCGCCGACGATCCAGAACCATTCCTCGGTGCCGGAGAGCACCGGCCAGAACCGCGCCAGGAGGAACACCCCGGCCTTGACCATGGTCGCCGAGTGCAGGTACGCCGAGACCGGCGTTGGCGCCGCCATGGCGTGGGGCAGCCAGAAATGGAAGGGGAACTGCGCGCTCTTGCTCAACGCGCCGAGCAGGATCAGCGGCAGCAGCACCGGATAGAGGGCGTGGCCGCGGATGGTGTCGCCGGCAGCGAGGACCTTGTCCAGGTCGTAGCTGCCGACCACATGGCCGAGGATGATCACCCCCGCCAGCAGGCACAGGCCGCCGGCCCCGGTGACCATCAGTGCCATGTAGGCGCCGCGGCGGGCGTCGGCGCGGTGGTGCCAGTAGCCGATCAGGAGGAACGAGAAAAGGCTGGTCAGTTCCCAGAAGAACACGATCTGGATCAGGTTGCCGGACAGCACCAGGCCGAGCATGGCGCCCATGAAGGCGAGGAAGAAGGCGAAGAAACGCGGGACCGGGTCCTGTGGTGACATGTAGTAGCGCGCGTACAGCGACACCAGGGTACCGATGCCCAGCACCAGCAGGGAGAACAGCCAGGCGAAGCCGTCCATGCGCAGGATGACGTTGAGGCCCATGCTCGGCAGCCAGAGGATTTCCTCGCGGATCACCCCACCATCGGCAATCTGCGGGTACATCATGGCTACCTGCACCGTGCCGATCAGGGCGACGATGCCGGCCAGTACCGACTCCGAGTTGCGCGCGTTGTGCGGCAGCACGCCTGCCAGACAACTGCCTATGAACGGCAGAAGCAGTAGAACTATCAAGGACATAGATATCTGATCTGCGGAAATTTGTAACCGATCATACGTGCCGTCCGGGTGATCACCAACCGGCAAGCTGCCGCTGACCCCTACAAGAATTGTAAGAAAAAGCGTTTTTCTTATAACAGTTTCCGCATGACGAGCGTGCTGTTTCCGTTACAGGCTGGTGTCAGCTTCCTTCTCGTCGGCGGCGGTCAGCGCCGGCTTTTCTTCCCGTTTTCCGATCTTCAGTTCGCTGACGATCACCGCGACCACGATCAGCAGACCGCCGATCAGGGCCACGCCAGGCAAGCGATCACCAGCGATACGTCCGACAATCCCCGCCCATACCGGTTCACCTGCGTAGATCAGCGTAGCGCGGGTTGGCGAAACCGACTTCTGTGCCCAGTTCATCGCCACCTGGATCACCGCGCTCATGGCGCCGAGGCCGATGGCGGCGCCGAGCAGCAGCCAGGAAAAGTCCGGCAGGCGCTCCTGGGTCGGCACCACCAGCATGAACGACAGCGCCGAGGCGGTGGCCAGTTGCACCACGGTGACCCGGCGTACATCGACGCTGCCGGCGTAGTTGCCGATCAGGATGATCTCCGCGGCGATGGCCACGGCGCTGACCAGGGTGGCGATCTCGCCGGGGCTGAAATGCACCGCGCCGCCGCTTGGCCCGGCCAGCAGCATCAGCCCGGTGAAGGCCAGGGCGATGCCGAGGCTCGGCATCAGGCCGGGACGGCGGCCCAGCACCAGCCATTGCAGGATCGGTACGAAGGGCACGTACAGGGCGGTGATGAACGCCGACTGGCTGCTGCTGATGGTCTGCAGGCCGACGGTCTGCAAACCGTAGCCGAGCATGATCGACACGCCGATCAGCACCCCGGCCTTGAGCTCACGCGGGGTCAGCCCGGACAGTGTGCGCCAGCAGGTCAGGCCTACGAACAGCGCGGCAGCGGCGAAGCGCAGGCCGACGAAGAACATCGGGCCGCTCACGGTCATGACCTTGTGCACGATCAGGAAGGTGCCGCCCCAGAGCATGGTGATGAACACCAGCACCAGTTCTGCCTTGCTCAGGCGGAAAGTGGGAGACGGACGCACGGAGTTGTCGGTTGTCATGGCTTGCACACGTAGGAAAAGGCGACGCACAATGCGCGGCAAAAGTGGGCAGTATACTGCGCAGACCCCTTTCAGTGAGCATTTCAGTGGACAAAGATTCCAATCGCGCCTCGGTTCTCCAGCACGTCAGCCAGAACGTGCGCCGCCTGCGTCATGACGCAGGCCTTAGCCAGAGTGCACTGGCCCAGCAGTCGGGGGTCAGCCGACGGATGCTGGTGGCGATCGAGGCGGGGGAGAAGAACGTCAGTCTGTCGACCCTCGACCTGATCGCCGAGGCTCTTGGCGTGGCCTTCAGCGACCTGATCAAGGCCCCGGACAACCGCGACTCCAGCCGCATCAACGAACTGGCCTGGGCAGGCGAGCACCCCGGCAGCAAGGCGGTGCTGCTGGCCAGCACGCCGGCGCGGCGCGAGGTGGAGTTGTGGGAGTGGCGCCTGGAGCCCGGCGAGTTCTACCAGACCAACGCCGACCCGGAAGGTTTCAGCGAACAGGTGTTCGTCTTCGAGGGCTGCCTGACCCTGCTGATCGACGGCGAACCGCGCCGGTTGGAGGCCGGCGAGTTCTTCACCTACGCCAGCAACCGCACCCATGGCTATCGCAACGATGGCGCGGTGGCCACGCGCTTCGTACGCAACGTGGTGATCTGACTCAGGCCGCCAGCCACTCCGCGGTGGATAGCACCTGGGCGTAGGCGAATGCCAGTGACGCCATGTACGCCGCATGGGCCTGGGCCGCCGGGACGGTGGTGCCGTTGAACTCCAGGTCGCGGGTGGCGCAGGCATCGTGCAGCACACTGACTGCGTAGCCCAGGTCGGCGGCGGCGCGTACGACGGCGTCGATACACATGTGACTCATGCTGCCGACCACCGTCAGCTCGCTGATCCGCCGTTGTTCCAGCAGGCTTTGCAGCGGCGTGTCGAGGAAGGCGTTGACCTTGTGCTTGAGCACCACCGCTTCGTCGCCTTGCGGCGCCAGCTTCGGATGAATCTGCGCGCCCTCGGAACCGGGGGCGAAGAAGGGCGCGTCGGCGGATTCGAACTCATGCCGCACATGGATCACCAGGTCGCCCCGGGCTCGCGCTGCTGCCAGGGCTTTCGCGGCGTTGTCGGCGGCGGCGTCGGCATTGGCCAGGGTCCACTTGCCGCCGGGGAAGTAGTCGTTCTGGATATCGATGATGATCAGGGCCTTCTGGCTCATGCTGTTTCCTCATTAGGGAGAGTGGTGACGTGGTGGTAGATAGTTATAGGCTTGCCCGGCGTCGCTGCGGATTGGCGCGACCGACAATTTGACGGGAAAAACTGACAATGAATCGCGACGGCGACTGCACCGAGATCGGCATCCTCGTCTACCCAGGGGCGCAGATGGCTGCGGTATACGGGCTGACCGACCTGTTCAGCGTGGCCAATCGCCTCGCCGCCGACCTGGGCCTGGCGCAGCGTGCGCCGCTGCGGGTGTGTCATTGGGAGGATCGCGATGGCGTGCTGCGGGTCGGTCATGACAGCCATCAGCGCGACAGCTTCCAGCCGCGGGTGATGATCGTGCCGCCAAGCCTGACCCAGGAGCCCACGGCCGAGCTGCTGGAGCGCTATCGCCAGCAATTGTGTGACTGGCACGGCTACGGCGCCTTGCTGGTGTCGATCTGCGTGGGGGTGTTTTTCATCGCCGCCAGTGGTGTGCTGGACGGTCGCTCGGCGACGACCCACTGGAACTTCGCCCAGTCGCTGGCCGAGCGTTTTCCGCGGGTGCGCGTCGAGGCCAACCTGCCGCTGCTGGAGGATGGCGATGTGATCACCAGTGCCGGGTTGATGGCCTGGACCGAGGTGGGGCTGAAGCTGGTGGAGCGTTTTCTCGGCCACACCCTGGCCACCGAGACCGCGCGCTTTCTCGCGGTGGAGCCGGTGCAGGTGAAGCCGGCCGGGAGCAGCTTCAGTCCGCGCCTGGATCATGGTGACGAGGCCGTGCTGAAGGTCCAGCACTGGTTGCAGAGCACCGGGGCGCGGGAGGTGAGCGTGGCGGTGATGGCGGCGTGCGCGGGGCTGGAGGAAAGGACCTTTCTGCGGCGTTTTCGCAGTGCCACCGGGTTGAAGCCGACCGAGTATTGCCAGCAGGTACGGGTCGGGCGGGCCTGCCGGATGCTGGAGTTCACCCGGCGCAGTATCGACCAGATTGCCTGGGGGGTTGGGTACCAGGATCCCGGGGCATTCAGGAAGGTGTTCCACAAGGTCACCGGGCTGGCGCCGAGTGATTATCGGCGGCAGGTCACCGGGCAATAGCGGCCCTCATCAATTCTGGATCATGAGTACCAGGGTGAATGATGCGGATAACGATCCAGCCGGGCGCCGATCACCATCTCGCTGACCCACGCCGTCAACAGGGCACTGTAGGCCTTCTGGCTGCGGTCGCTGGATAACGCATGGTCCGCGCCATCGACGATTCGGTGCGTCAGCGAATGGGCGCAGACGAAGGCCGAGCGGTAGCTCATCAACGTGGTGTGCGGCACATAGTCATCGGTTTCCGACTCCACCAGCAGCACGTCGCCGGCAAACTCGGCGCATGCGGCCAGGGCGCGGTTGTCGCCGGGGCCGAGGGTCATCAGGCGGTACTGCGACAGGCGCTGGCGGTCCAGCGCCTGTTTCGGCAGGCTCCACTCATCGTCCCAGTACAGCGCCGGAACCCGCAGCGCCAGCCATTTCACCGGACGCTGACGGGTCAGCAGGGTGGCCAGGTAGCCGCCGTAGCTGCTGCCGATGACGGCGATGGAACTGGTGTCCACTGCAGGGTGACTGACAAGTTTGTCGTAGGCCGCCAGCAGGTCGGCCAGGTTCTGCTCGCGGGTTACGCTGCGCCGCTGGCTTTCGGTCTTTTCGTGGCCACGCAGGTCGAAGGTCATGCACACGCAGCCGAGCCCGGTGATGTGCTTGGCCCGCGCCAGGTCGCGCTGCTGGCTGCCGCCCCAGCCATGCACGAAGAGAATGCCCGGCACCTTGGGACTGGGGCTCAGCAGGGTGCCGGCTATGCTTTCGCCGTCGACGAGAATGTCGAGGTTTTCGCTATGGATGGTCATAGTCGCGGATCCTCGCGTATTTGCAGATTCTTCCGACTTCACGGTCGTCCCCCTTGTAGAAAAGCGTTGCGTCGGCGGGCAGTTCGGTGTCGCCGAATACCTCGTGGGTGGAGGCACGGACCCGGCGCAGGGCGGGGTCTTCAGCGAAGGCACGCAAGGCCAGCAGTTCGGCACTGCTGGCGCCACCGATGCGCCAGGATTGTTCAAGCACGCCGCTGCGCACATGACCGTCGGCGTTGAGGCCGCGGGCCACGTCGTAGTTGCGCCGGGAGGCGAGGAAGCCGGGAAAGACGTTGAGGGCGGCTTGCTCGTAGGCGCGTGCCTGGGTAATGGCCAGGCGCAGCGGCTCTTCCAGTTCCAGCTGCAGCAATTCTTCATAGTCGCCGCGGACCAGCACCAGGTCCGAGCCGCCGTAGACCGACTCGCCCTGATGATCGCGGGTCAGGTGCTGGACGCCGTAGTAGCTGCAGGTGATGCCGGCCACCAGGGCCTGGCCGACACTGTAGGTCTCGACCTCGTCGAGGTTCTCTTCCAGCACCAGGCCCCATAGGGCCAGTTCGTCCGGATCGATCTGGCGCAGTTCGGCTTCCAGTGCGGTGATGCTGTCGATCACCGTTTGTCCGCGTCCTCCGGTGGCCCGTACCGGTTTCAGGCGCAGCACGTCATCGCGCAGGAGCAGGGCGGCGGCGGCAAGGGCGTCATCGATGCTGAACACGGTATAGCCCTTGAGCAGGGCTTCACTGGCGCGACGGGCGAACTCGTCGGTCCAGCCCTGGGGAAAGGTGGCACCGGCGGGCAAGGGGTGGGAAATCGCCTTGGTCGCCATGTACGGCTGGGCAACCAGGCCGCCGAAGAAATCGTCGATGGAGGCAATGCCCTGCGCTCGGTAGTGCTGCGGGTCGATCAGGGTTGCGGTGGGCAGGTAATAGAGGTTGTCGTGCTCGTGCGTGCGTTGCTCCACCACTTCGGTGAGCAACAGAGTCGCCAGGTGCTCGGCCAGCTTGCGGTGCACGGCGCGTTCATGGTCGGGCGTGTGTTCCCGGGTATCGAGCAGCAGCACGCCGTGCTTGTGATCGGTCCGACGGGGCATGGTCGACGCTCCAAGACGAAGGGTTATCTGTTCTGAAGCGCGGGAGGGTGGGGAAGTTCAGAGGTGGTAAGCGTTTTGGGGTTAAAGTTATATAAATATGAAAATTGATAATTATTGGTTCTATGTTGTTTCAGGCACTATCGCTCAAGGAATCGGGAAGCGTCGTGCTTTCCGGGGCGACAACTGCCAGAGAGCCTTGAACCATGGAAAGCCTACCGTTGTATTTCGACTATGCCGCCACGACACCCGTCGACGAGCGTGTCATCGAGGTGATGGTCAAGTGCCTGGGAGCCGGGGGGACCTTCGGCAATCCAGCGTCCAGTTCGCACCGCTATGGCCAGCAGGCGCGCCAGGCGGTGGAGCAGGCCCGCTCGCAGGTCGCGACACTGGTGGGCGCCCGTGCCGAGCAGATCGTCTGGACCTCCGGTGCCACGGAGTCCAACAACCTTGCTCTCAAGGGCCTGGCACAAGGGCGCAGCGGCGGGCACATCATCACCAGCCGCATCGAACACAAGGCGGTGCTGGATACCGCGCGGCAACTGCAGGATGCCGGTTTCCAGGTCACGTATCTGAGCCCGGACAGCCAGGGCCTGATTACGGCGGAGGCGGTGGCGGCGGCCTTGCGGCCGGACACCTTTCTGGTCTCGCTGATGCTGGTGAACAACGAGCTTGGAACGCTGACCGATGTCCGTCGGATCGGCGAGATCGTTCGCGGTCACGGCGCCCTGTTGCATGTGGATGCGGCGCAGGCGGCGGGCAAGGTGGGCATCGATCTGCAGCACTGGCCGGTGGATGTGGTGTCGTTTTCCGCACACAAGGTCTATGGGCCCAAGGGCATCGGTGCGCTGTACGTCGGCGAGCGGGCCCGGCCGCTGCTGCAGGCGCAGATCCATGGCGGCGGTCACGAAGGCGGCTTGCGTTCCGGCACCCTGGCGACCCACCAGATCGTGGCCATGGGCGCAGCATTTGCCCTGGCGGGTGAGGTGCAGCGGGAGGAGTTGGAAAGAATCCGATGTTTGCGTGAGCGGTTTCTTACAAAGCTGCGAGACGTTTCCGGTCTTCTGTTAAACGGCAGCCCCGAACAGTCCATTCCCCATACCCTTAGCCTGACTTTCAGCGGCGATCCGCTGGACCTCTCCGCGTTGTCCGGAGCACTGGCCTTTTCTTCCACTTCAGCCTGCAATTCCGGGAGTAGCGCGCCCTCCCATGTGCTCCTGGCGCTGGGCCATGACGACTACCTGGCAGGGCAGACCATTCGCCTCAGCCTGGGGCGTTTGACCCGCGTGTCGGACGTTGACCAGGCTGTCGCCGCGATCCGCGCAGCACTGCGTCCAGCGCCGTTCTGGGGTGTTGCCCGGGGCTGAGGCCTGCTCCATTATCAGCGGCCTGTGATACAAGGCCGCGGTGATGAAAGGAGCAAGCATGAACAGTCAGCCGACAACGCAGGATGCGATCAGGAGACGTGTGGCGCAGATGCGCCAGGTGATGCGCAACGAAGGGGTCGATGCACTGCTGGTGCCTTCCGCCGATCCTCATCTGTCCGAGTACCTGCCGGGCTACTGGCAGGGGCGGCGATGGCTTTCGGGTTTCCAGGGCTCGGTCGGCACGCTGGTGCTGACCGCGGAGTTCGCAGGCCTGTGGGCCGACAGCCGCTATTGGGAACAAGCCGCGCAGGAACTGGCCGGCACGGGCATCGAACTGGTCAAGCTGCAGCCGGGGCGCCCCGGACCGCTGGACTGGCTGGTGGACAATGTGCCCGCCGGTGGCGCGGTGGCCGCGGATGGCGCGGTGATGGCCCTGGCCTCTGCCCGACAACTGGACGAGCGCCTGCAGGCGCGCAACGTGCGGCTGTTGCTGGACAAGGACCTGCTGGAACACGTGTGGAGCGATCGTCCCGCCTTGCCGGACAACCCGGTATATGCGCATCTGCCTCCGCATGCCACGATGAGTCGCGGGGAGAAACTGGCCAACCTGCGCCAGGCCCTGTCCGAGCGGGGAGCCGACTGGCACTTTATCGCCACAGTTGACGACATCGCCTGGTTGTTCAACCTGCGGGGTAGTGATGTTTCCTACAACCCGGTCTTCGTTTCCTTCGCCCTGGTGGGCAAGGAGACGGCAACGTTGTTCGTTGCCGAAAGCAAAGTGGATGACGACCTGCGTCGGATGCTCGCTGCTGACGGTATCGAATTGCGCGATTACCACGCGGTATCCGCCGGGCTCGCCGGGATTGCCTCGGGCAGTAGCCTGCTGGTGGATCCGGCCAAGGTCACCAGCGGCCTGCTGGCCAATCTGCAGGATGGCGTGCGCCTGCTGGAGGGGATCAACCCGACAACCCTGGCCAAGTCGCGCAAGAGCGACGCTGACCTGGTGCATATTCGTCGCACCATGGAACTGGATGGCGCGGCATTGTGCGAGTTCTTCGCCTGGTTCGAAGCTGCACAGGCAACTACGGGGGTAAGCGAACTCGATGTCGACGAGCAACTGAGCGCGGCACGTGCGCGGCAACCAGGCTTCGTCTCGCTGAGCTTCGCCACCATCGCGGGCTTCAATGCCAATGGTGCCATGCCCCATTACCAGGCGACGCCGGCATCCTTTGCGCGTATCGAGGGGGATGGCCTGCTGTTGATCGACTCCGGCGGGCAGTACCTGGGCGGCACGACCGATATCACCCGCATGGTGCCGATCGGTACGTCAAGCCATGAGCAGAAGGCGGATTGCACACGGGTGCTGAAGGGCATGATCGCCTTGTCGCGGGCGAAGTTTCCGCGGGGGATTCTCTCGCCGTTGCTCGATGCCATTGCTCGCGCGCCATTGTGGGCGGACCAGGTGGATTACGGGCACGGAACCGGGCATGGGGTCGGCTATTTCATGAACGTCCATGAAGGTCCGCAGAGCATCGCCTATCAGGCCGCTACCACGCCGCACACGGCGATGCAGGCGGGCATGATCACCTCGATCGAGCCGGGCACCTATCGTCCCGGGCAATGGGGTGTGCGCATCGAGAACCTGGTGATCAACCGCGATTCGGGCAAGAGTGGCTTCGGTGACTTCCTTGAGTTCGAGACACTGACCCTGTGTCCGATCGATACCCGCTGCCTGTTGATCGACCAGCTCGGTCGCGAGGACGCAGCTTGGCTCGACGGTTATCATGAGGAAGTGCGGCGGCGCCTGGAACCGTTGGTGGAGGGAGAGGCGCTGGCGTGGCTGCGGGAGCGAACGCAACCAGTCAGTTGATTGGAACGAGAAGGGCAACCCGCGGGTTGCCCTTTCTTATTTGCAGATGACGATCATGCTGCGGCTGGTGTAACCGGCCGGATTGATGCCGAAGGGGTAGTCGCCGGGCTCTTCATCGTTGTCACCGGACTTGGCAATGACCCTGTAGCCCTTGGCGCCACAGGAGGCTTCCGCCTTGCTGTAGCACTTGTTCCAGGAAGAGGACAGGCCGGAGCAGTTGATGTGCAGCCCCTTCTTGCCGCGCTTGACTTCCTCCTTGGCGGTCGCTGCGCAACCGGCGACTGCCAGGATAGCTAGGATGAGCAAAATTCGTTTCATTCCTGTCCTTAACGCTTGCGCGGGTCTGCGCCCGTGTTCGTTCTCGTGTGCATCTTCCTGATGCTTTTTCGTCCCTGTGGCGATTGGAAAATTCAAAATAAAACACGGGTCACAGCTTAAACAGGGTGGGCGGGCTGGCACAATCTTTTGCGTTGATTTAAATGAAAATATTTCTCAATCAGTCGGCCGCGATGGGGGGCGGAGTGTCGTTGCGCATGGATAAGGTCGCACCCACCGACGCGGTGATGATCGCGGCGATCGCCAGCCACTGCGCAAGGCTCAGGACTTCGTTGAGGAACAACAGGCCGGAAAGCGCGCCGAACGCAGGTTCGATGCTCATCAGGGTGCCGAAGGTGCGCGCCGGCAAGCGGGTCAGGGCGACCATCTCCAGGCTGTAGGGCAGGGCGGTGGAAAGGGTCGCCACGCCGAGGGCGACCGGAATGAGGGCGGGATTGAGCAGTGCACTGCCAGCCTGGACGATGCCGATGGGGGCGACGAACAGGGCGGCGATGACCACGCCCAGGGCGGCGGTCTGGATGCCGTTCTCGGCGCCGGCCTTCTGGCCATACAGAATGTACAGTGCCCAGCAGACACCAGCCCCCAGTGCGTAGGAGGCGCCGACCGGGTCGATGCCTTTGCTGGTCTCACCCATCGGGATCAGCAGCAACAGTCCGGCGATGGCAAGGCCGATCCACAGGAAGTCCACCGGGCGGCGCGATGCATACAGGGCCACCGCCAGCGGCCCGGTGAACTCCAGGGCCACGGCGATGCCGAGTGGGACGGTCTGCAGCGACATATAGAAGAGGAAGTTCATGCCACCCAGCGCCGCGCCGTAAATGATTACGGTCTTAAGCGTGCTGGCGCTGAGCTTCGCCCGCCAGGGGCGCAACAACAGCAGCATGATCACGCTGGCGAACAGCAGGCGCAGGGTGGTGGTGCCTTCAGGGCCGATCAGCGGGAACATGCTCTTGGCCAGCGAAGCTCCGGACTGGATCGAGGCCATTGCGATAAGCAGCACGCCCACTGGGAACAGCGTGGCGGCGAGGCTGCGGGTCTGGGTGTTCATTGCGCGGAAAGGTCCCTTATATAGAGAGAAAGGCGGCACGGGGTCGGACCGGGTGTCTATGATGCGCAACCTCGGGGTGGGTGAGCAATATATTGCGCAACTTTCTTTCCTGACCGAACTTTCAAATTAGTGCTTGACGCCCCGTTTTATCTCTCTATAATTCGCCCCACTTCCGGCGCAGTCGAAACGGAAAACTCCTTGAAGATCAACGAGTTAGACGTTTCAGGTAGTATCGGAAGTGCTTCGGTCGTTTACGAAGGCGGTTGAAAAAGGCAGTTGACAGCAGGTTGTAACGCTGTAGAATTC
>NZ_JAZDQN010000016.1:0-128402 GCF_036324125.1 Pseudomonas ulcerans
CGCCCCCCCCCGGGGGTGGATTGCCCATCACCCCCCCCAAAACCCCCCACCCCCCCCCCCGGGGGTCCCGGACAGCACCCGGGGGGCCGGCCCAATCAGCGCACCGGAGGCGCGTACTGGATGCCGCCGTTGTTCCACAGGGCGTTCAGACCGCGGTCGATCTGCAGCGGGGTGCTCTTGCCAAGGTTCTTCTCGAACACTTCGCCGTAGTTGCCCACCTGCTTGACGATCTGTACTACCCAGTCCTTCGGCAGTTTCAGGTCCTTGCCGTACTCGCCGTCGGCACCGAGCATACGGGCGACGTCAGGGTTCTTGGTCGACTTGGCTTCGGCCTCGACGTTCTTCGAGGTGACGCCAGCCTCTTCGGCGTTGAGCATGGCGAACAGGGTCCAGCGCACGATGGAGAACCACTCTTCGTCGCCTTTACGCACCACCGGGCCCAGCGGCTCCTTGGAGATGGTTTCCGGCAGCACGACGTAGTCGGTCGGCGCGGCCAGCTTGGAGCGTTGTGCGTAGAGCTGCGACTTGTCCGAGGTCAGTACGTCGCAACGACCGGATTCCAGCGACTTGGCGCTCTCGTCGGAGGTGTCGAAGGTGATCGGGGTGTACTTCAGGCCGTTGGCGCGGAAGTAGTCGGAAACGTTCAGCTCGGTGGTTGTACCGGCCTGGATGCAGATGGTTGCACCGTCCAGTTCCTTGGCGCTGGAAACGCCGAGCTTCTTGTTAACCAGGAAGCCGATGCCGTCGTAGTAGGTGACACCGGCGAACACCAGGCCCATGCCGGCGTCGCGCGAGCTGGTCCAGGTGGTGTTGCGCGACAGCACGTCGACTTCGCCGGACTGCAGCGCGGTGAAGCGCTCCTTGGCGTTCAGCTGGCTGAACTTGACCTTGGTGGCGTCGCCGAACACGGCGGCCGCGACAGCGCGGCAGACGTCGGCGTCGATACCGACGATGGTGCCCTTGGCGTCCGGTACCGAGAAGCCCGGCAGACCGTCACTGACGCCGCACTGTACGAAACCCTTCTTCTGCACTGCATCCAGGGTCGCACCCGCCTGGGCCATGGCGCTCACGCCCAGTGCTGCGGCAGCCGTCATGACTGCCAGGGTGGTCTTCAACATCTTCATTAAAACCTCCAGTTCGCTCTTATTGTGTTGAGCCGGCTTGCACCGCACCCTTATGAGGCGCATCCGACCCTTTTCGGCTTGTTATTGGGTCAATTGGCGCAATTCGCTGTTCTGTGACAGCCTTGGGTTTCCCATGAGGGGTGTTACCGCTGATTGCTACTTCCCTCACGTACCCAGTGGAATTGCAAAGCGCGTACCAGATCGTTTCGCTAAAGCGTTTCAGTGCGTTACAGCTGGCAAAGTTATAGCAATGCGACATCTTTTTTACCTGTGATCACTTCATGCCTTTTTTTCATGCACCCCAGTGAAAACGCATGCACCAATTCGGAGCAGTCATGACCAAACCCTTGATTCTCGAACCACAAAAGAACGCCGACGCCTGTGTCATCTGGTTGCACGGCCTGGGCGCAGACCGCTATGACTTCATGCCGGTGGCCGAGGCGCTGCAGGAACACTTGCTCTCCACCCGTTTCGTAATGCCCCAGGCACCGACGCGCGCGGTGACGATCAACGGTGGTTATGAAATGCCCAGTTGGTACGACATCAAGGCCATGAGCCCGGCCCGGGCCATCGATGAAGCGCAGTTGGAAGAGTCCGCCGCCCAGGTCATCGCCCTGATCGAAGAACAGCGCGCACTCGGCATCGACCCCAACCGCATCGTCCTCGCCGGCTTCTCCCAGGGTGGCGCAGTGGTGCTGCACACTGCCTATATAAAGTGGCAAGGCGCACTGGGTGGGGTATTGGCCCTGTCCACCTACGCCCCGACCTTCAAGGACGACACCCAGGTCACCGCCAGCCAGCAGCGCATCCCGGCGCTGTGCCTGCATGGCCAGCACGACCCGGTGGTGCTGCCAGTCATGGGCCGCACCGCCTACGAGCACCTCAAGAAGTGGGGCGTCAGCGTCAACTGGCAGGAATACCCGATGGAACACGAGGTGTTGCCCGAGGAAATCCGCGATATCGGCACCTGGCTGGCGCAGCGCTTGCGCTGAAAGTCGCATTCCCTGTAGTTGTCGGTTCATTCCACTACGCCGAGCCCGGATCTTGCATTACACTGCCCGGCGTACATTCCTTAACCAATTGACGAGAAGATCGTGCTCAAAGCACTCAAGAAGATGTTCGGCAAGAGCGAGGTTGAGCAACTCGCCGTCGAAAGCGCTGCCCCCGTGATGCAGCCGCCCGCACCGACACCCGCTCCCGTCCCCGCCCCTGCGGCCCCGGTCAAGACCGAAACGGCCCGGCCGGCACAGACCGAACCGGCAGCCGCCAAGCCCCGCCGAGAGCGCAAGCCGAAACCCCAGGCCTCGACCTGGAAACTGGAAGACTTCGTCGTCGAGCCACAGGAAGGCAAGACCCGTTTCCATGACTTCAAGCTCTCCAGCGAGCTGATGCACGCCATCCACGACCTCGGCTTCCCGTACTGCACGCCGATCCAGGCCCAGGTCCTGGGCTTCACCCTGCGTGGCCAGGACGCCATCGGCCGGGCCCAGACCGGCACCGGCAAGACCGCGGCCTTCCTGATCTCGATCATCACCCAGCTGCAGCAGACCCCACCGCCGAAAGAGCGCTACATGGGCGAGCCACGGGCGCTGATCATCGCCCCGACCCGCGAACTGGTGGTGCAGATCGCCAAGGACGCTGCGGCGCTGACCAAGTACACCGGCCTCAACGTCATGACCTTCGTCGGCGGCATGGACTACG
Organism: Pseudomonas ulcerans; assembly: GCF_036324125.1. NCBI lineage: Bacteria > Pseudomonadati > Pseudomonadota > Gammaproteobacteria > Pseudomonadales > Pseudomonadaceae > Pseudomonas > Pseudomonas ulcerans. Next base: position 2,826 of record NZ_JAZDQN010000016.1, read on the forward strand.
ACAAGCAACTCAAGGCTCTCGAAGCCCGCCACTGCGACATCCTGGTCGCCACCCCGGGCCGCCTGCTGGACTTCAACCAGCGCGGCGAAGTGCACCTGGACATGGTCGAGGTGATGGTCCTGGACGAAGCCGACCGCATGCTGGACATGGGCTTCATCCCGCAGGTGCGCCAGATCATTCGCCAGACCCCGCCGAAGGCCGAGCGCCAGACCCTGCTGTTCTCCGCCACCTTCACCGAAGACGTGATGAACCTGGCGAAGCAGTGGACCACCAACCCGGCCATCGTCGAGATCGAGCCGGAGAACGTCGCCAGCGAAACCGTGGAGCAGCACGTCTACGCCGTGGCCGGCAGCGACAAGTACAAGCTGCTGTACAACCTGGTCACCGAGAACAAGTGGGAGCGGGTCATCGTCTTCGCCAACCGCAAGGACGAAGTGCGACGCATCGAGGAACGCCTGGTGCGCGACGGCGTGAATGCCGCGCAGCTGTCCGGCGACGTGCCGCAGCACAAGCGCATCCGCACCCTGGAAAACTTCCGCGAAGGCCGTATCACCGTGCTGGTGGCCACCGACGTGGCGGGGCGCGGGATCCACATCGATGGCATCAGCCACGTGATCAACTTCACCCTGCCGGAAGATCCGGACGACTACGTGCACCGTATCGGCCGTACCGGTCGGGCCGGCACCAGCGGTGTGTCGATCAGCTTTGCCGGTGAAGACGACTCCTACCAGTTGCCGGCGATCGAGGAACTGCTGGGGCGCAAGATCAGTTGCGAGATGCCGCCGACGGAGTTGCTCAAGCCAGTGCCGAAGAAGCACGGGTGATCACCAGGAACGCAGTCTTCGGACTGCGTTTTTTTATGCCTGGATTTTTTGCCGAGGCGCAAGGCGCTCAACAATTTTCAAACTCGGGATGGAAAAAACATAAACTAAAAGTCCATAATGGAAAAATTAGTTTAAACCCCAGCCCCGGAGTCCACCGATGTCCGCCCCCCTCGTTCTCGATCAGCAGCAAGCCCGTCAACTGCTCGCCCAGGTGGATGTGCCCCGGGTGATGCGCGACCTGTTCCGCGACCTCGCCGCCGGCCAGGCGGTGCAGCCGCCGCAGCAAATGGTGGAATTCCCCGCCGGCCAGGGCGATTTCATCAACTACGGCGGCGTGCTCGCCGAAGACCGCGTCTACGGCCTGAAGACCTCGCCGTACATCGTTCGCGAGCAAGGCCCGTTGGTCACCGCCTGGACCCTGCTGATGTCCATGGATAGTGGCCAGCCCCTGCTGCTGTGCGACGCCGGTGAGCTGACCACCGCGCGCACCGCCGCCGCCACCGCCGTGGCCGTGGATGCCCTCGCCCCGGAATCCGCACGGCGCCTGACCATCATCGGCGCCGGCCCGGTGGCCCGCGCCCACCTGCATTACGCGCGCACCCTGCGCCCCTGGCAGGACATCCGCCTCTACGCGCCAAGCCTGAAAGACCTGAGCCCCAGCGACCGTGACGCACTGGCCTCGGCCGATCCGCGCCTGAGCCTGCACGACGACGCCGATGCCGCCCTGGCCGACGCCGACGTGATCCTGCTCTGCACCTCTTCGGCCAAGCCGGTCATCGACCCGGCGAAGCTGAGCAAGCCCGCGCTGATCACCTCCATCAGCACCAATGCCGTGCGAGCCCACGAAGTGCCCCCGGCCAGCCTGACGGCCATGGACGTCTACTGCGACTACCGCAAGACAACGCCGGGCAGCGCAGGCGAAATGCGCCTTGCCGCCGAACAGCACGGCTGGACCCCGGACGCCATCCGCGGCGATCTGCCGGAACTGGTCAGCGGCCAGGCCCCGCGCCCGGACTACCAGCGCCACGTGTTCTTCCGCTCCATCGGCCTGGGCCTGGAAGACGTCGCCCTGGCCAACGCCCTGTATCACCTGCAACGCGGCCAGTGAGTCGTGGAGATCGCCATGCAACAGGCTGACTACCTCATCATCGGTGCCGGCATCGCCGGCGCCTCCACCGGCTACTGGCTGGCAGCGCACGGCAAGGTCGTGCTGCTGGAGCGGGAAACCTTGCCCGGCTATCACTCCACCGGACGCTCCGCAGCGCTGTACACCGCCGCTTACGGCACCCCGCAGGTACGCGCGCTGACCCTGGCCAGCCGCGCCTTCTTCGACCAGCCACCGGCCGGCTTCGCCGAGCATCCGTTGCTGATGCCCCGCGGCGAGATGACCGTGGATTTCGAAGGCGACGCCGAAGAGCTCCAGCGCCAGTACGAAAGCGCCCGCGCCTGCGTGCCGGAAATGCAGTTGCTCAGTGCCGACGAAGCCTGCGCGCGCCTGCCGGTGCTGCGCCGCGAGAAAGTCCATGGCGCGCTGTTCGACCCCAGCGCCAGCGATATCGACACCGACGCCCTGCACCAGGGCTACCTGCGCGGCATCCGCCGCCAGCAGGGCGAGATCCACGGCGACTGCGAAGTGCTCGGCCTGCAACGGGATGCCGAAGGCCAATGGCTGGTTGAAACCGGTCGCGGCCAGTTCCGTGCCCCGGTGCTGATCAACGCCGCCGGCGCCTGGGCCGACCAGATCGGCCAACTGGCCGGTGCCGCCCCCCTTGGCCTGCAACCCAAGCGCCGTGCCGCCTTCATCTTCGAAGCCCCGGCACAGATCGACAGCCATGGCTGGCCGATGCTGGTCAGCCTCGACGAGTCGTTCTACATGAAGCCCGACGCCGGCATGCTCCTCGGCTCGCCGTGCAACGCCGACCCGGTCGAGCCCCACGACGTGCAGCCGGAAGAACTGGACATCGCCACCGGCATCTACCTGATCGAGGAAGCCACCACCCTGAGCATCCGCCGGCCATTCCGCACCTGGGCCGGGCTGCGCAGCTTCGTCGCCGATGGCGACCTGGTGGCTGGTTTCGATCCTCGGGTGGAGGGCTTGTTCTGGGTTGCCGCGCAAGGTGGCTACGGCATCCAGACCTCGCCGGCCATGGGCCAGGCCAGTGCCGCCCTGGTGCGTGGCGAACCCCTGCCGGACGCCCTCGCCGCCTTCGGCCTGAGCGCCGCGCAACTGTCACCCGCACGCCTGGACGGGTGACGCCCCCGCGCGTTTGCGGCACACTCCCAGCGCCCTTGCTCCAAGGGCGCTGACCCCCTTCGCGGAGCCCGCCCGAATGTCCAACCCCGATCCATTCCTGCAGAACTACCGGGCGATCGCCGACGCCATCGCCACCCTGTTCTTCCCCCACGCCGAAGTGGTGCTGCACGACCTGCGTACGCAGACGATCGACTACATCGCCAACAACCTGTCCAAGCGGGAGGTGGGCGACGATGCGGCGCTGGAAGACATGTTCGAGGAAGGCACCGACGAGACCAATATCGGCCCCTACGAAAAGCTCAACTGGGACGGGCAGAAGATCCGCTCACTGAGCACGGTGCTGCGCGACCCGGACGGACAACCGCTGGCGGTGCTGTGCATCAACCTGAACATTTCCCTGTTCGAGAACGTCAAGGCGGCGCTGGACCTGTTCCTCTCGCCGAGCAAGCTGATCCCGCAGCCGGATGCGCTGTTCCGCGACGACTGGCAGGAGCGCATCAACACCTTCCTCAACGGCTGGCTGCGCCAGCGCCAGCTCAGCCTCAACCTGCTCAACCGCGACCACAAGCGCGAACTGGTCCTGGCCCTGCATGCCGAGGGCGCGTTCAAGGGCAAGAGTGCGGCCAACTACGTGGCCAACGTGCTGAACATGGGGCGGGCGACGGTGTACAAGCACCTGAAGGAACTGAAGGCCTGATTCCAACCGGGGCCGCCTTGCGGCCCAGTGGGAGCGAGCTTGTCGGGGCGCCGAACCGTCGCGAAGGGCTGCGAAGCAGCCCCGATGGCTTGAAGATCAATCGCCGTAGATATCGTTCTTGAAGTACTTCGACTGGATCTTCTGGTACTCGCCGTTGGCGCGGATCGCGTCGATGGCGGCATTCAGCTTGGTGACCAGTTCGGTGTTGCCCTTGCGCACGGCAATACCGGCGCCTTCACCGACGAACTTCGGATCCTTCAGCTCCGGCCCGGCGAAGGCGAAGCCCTGGCCTTTCGGCGTGTCCAGGAAGCCGAGTTGCAGGGGGATGGTATCGGCGAACACGCCATCCAGGCGGCCGGCGACCAGGTCCATGTAGATTTCTTCGTTGGTGGTGTACGGCACCACGATCACGCCCTTCGGCTCCAGCACCGCGCGCACGTAGCGGTCGGTGGTGGTGGCACGCTGCACGCCGATGCGCTTGCCCTTCAGTGCCTCGTACTGGTCGTCGACCTGGGCGCCTTCCTTCATCGCCAGGCGGGCCCCGGTGAAGTAGTACTTGTGGGAGAAGTCCACGGAGTTCTTGCGGTCCTCGGTGATGGTGATCGAGGACAGCGCGGCGTCGATCTTCTTCACTTTCAGCGACGGGATCAGGCCGTCGTATTCCTGCTCGGTCCACTGGCACTCGACCTTCATCTCGGCGCACAGCGCGTTGCCGATGTCGTAGTCGAAGCCGGCGATCTTGCCTTCCGGAGTCTTGTAGGCGAAGGGTGGGTAGGCGGCCTCGATGCCGATGCGCAGAGGCTTGTCTGCCGCGAACAGAGGGCTGCTGGCCAGCAGGCCCAGGGCCAGACCGGCAATCAGGTGGGAGGTCTTCATGATGGGGCTCTCTCGCTCATTGTTGTGTTGGGGTGACAAGACAGAGGAAAGGAGTCGGACGCTGGGCCCGGAATTATTTTGTACTTATGAATCCATACTGGACTTTATCGTACAAAAACACAACCAGAGCAAACAACACAAAACCCTGTGGGAGCGGCGTCCCGGTAAACCCGCTCCCACAGGGTTTACGCAAACTTCAGGAAAGATGCCTACCAGCGCCCCGCCGCATCGGCATCGCTCTGCTTGCCTTCCACCCAACGCTCCCCTTCGCTGGTCTGCTCTTTCTTCCAGAACGGTGCGCGGGTCTTGAGGTAGTCCATGATGAAGTTACAGGCGTCGAACGCCGCCTGGCGATGGGCACTGGCGACCCCGACGAAGACGATCGGCTCGCCCGGTTCGAGCGCGCCGATGCGGTGCAGCACCTCGACCTTGAGCAGCGGCCAGCGCTGCTCGGCCTCGACGACAATCTTGCCCAGGGCCTTCTCGGTCATCCCCGGATAGTGTTCGAGGAACATCCCCGCCACTTCCAGGCCATCGTTGAAATCGCGCACATAGCCGACGAACGCCACCACCGCGCCGACGCCGACATTGGCCGCATGCATCGCATTGGTCTCTGCCCCCGGATCGAAGGGCGCACTCTGGACCCGGACACTCATCTCAACCTCCGGTGACCGGCGGGAAGAAGGCCACTTCGTCGCCGTCTTCCAGGACTTCTTCAGGCTTGCACAGGTCCTGGTTGCGCGCGCACATCAGGTTCTGCTCGGCCAGTACCGCGTACGCCTCGCCCTTGCCGAGCAAGGCCTGGCGTACATCCTCGATGCGCGCGAAAGCGCCGTCGAGGGTCTCGCCATCGCGCCCCAGCAGCTCACGGTAACGGGCGAAATACACCACCTTGATCTTCATTGCGCTTCCGCCTGGTAGTGGCCGCTCTTGCCGCCGAGCTTCTCCAGCAAACGCACGTTCTCGATGGTCATGCCGCGGTCCACCGCCTTGCACATGTCATAGATGGTCAGCGCGGCAACGCTGGCGGCGGTCAGCGCCTCCATCTCCACCCCGGTCTGCCCGGACAGCTTGCAGCGCGCGACGATATGCACGCAGTCGCTGCCTTCGGCGCTCAGCTCGACCTTGACGCTGGTCAGCATCAGCGGATGGCACAGCGGAATCAGGTCGCTGGTCTTCTTCGCCGCCTGGATGCCGGCGATGCGCGCCACGGCGAACACGTCGCCCTTGGGGTGGGCGCCGTCGACGATCATGCTCAGCGTCTGCGGCAGCATGCGCACCCGCGCTTCGGCCACGGCTTCGCGGTGGGTCACGGCCTTGTCAGTGACGTCGACCATGGCGGCGCGACCTTGGGAATCGAGATGAGTCAACACGAGGGGGAACTCCTGATCGGGGGCGATGATTGTAAACCCGCGAGTCAGGATCTGGCAGCGAAAAAAAGCCGGGCGGCGCTGGGCCGCCCGGCGGTGGGTGTTACAGATGGGATTCCGCGTACTCGGCGAGAATCGACCGCGGCACCCCTTGCAGGGTGATGTGCACGCCGTTGGGGAAGTCCTTGAAGCGCTCGGTGAGGTAGGTCAGCCCGGAGCTGGTGGCCGACAGGTAGGGGGTGTCGATCTGCGCCAGGTTGCCCAGGCAGATCACCTTCGAACCGGCGCCGGCACGGGTGATGATGGTCTTCATCTGGTGCGGGGTGAGGTTCTGGCATTCGTCGATCAGGATCAGGCTCTGCTGGAAGCTGCGCCCGCGGATGTAGTTCAGGGATTTGAACTGCAGCGGCACCCTTTCGAGAATGTATTCGACACTGCCGTGGGTACTCTCGTCGTCCATGTGCAGGGCTTCGAGGTTGTCGGTGATGGCGCCGAGCCAGGGCTCCATCTTCTCCGCCTCGGTGCCGGGCAGGAAACCGATCTCCTGGTCCAGGCCCTGCACGCTGCGGGTGGCGATGATGCGCCGGTAGCGCTTGCTGACCATGGTCTGCTCGATCGCCGCGGCCAGGGCCAGGATGGTCTTGCCGGAGCCGGCGGCGCCGGTCAGGTTGACCAGGTGGATGTCCGGGTCGAGCAAGGCGAACAGCGCCAGGCCCTGGTGGATATCCCGCGGTTTCAGGCCCCAGGCTTCCTGGTGCAGCAACGGCTCCTGGTGCAGGTCGAGGAGCAGCAGCTCGCTGTCCTTGATGCCCTTGATCCAGCCGACGAAGCCCTGCTCATCGATGATGAACTCGTTGACGTGCACTGCCGGCAGGTTGTCGATCAGTTGCACCCGATGCCAGGTACGGCCCCGCTCCTGACGGGTCTCGACCTTGGCGACACGGTCCCAGAACGAACCGGTGACCGAGTGATAGCCCTTGGAAAGCAGGCTGACGTCGTCAACCAGCTGGTCGGTGCTGTAGTCCTCTGCCGCGATCCCACAAGCGCGGGCCTTGAGGCGCATGTTGATGTCTTTGGTCACCAGCACCACGTCGCGATCCTTGTACTTGGCGCGCAAGTCCAGGACCTGGTTGATGATGATGTTGTCGTTGAGGTGCTCCGGCAGCAGGCGATTGGGTTCGCTGCGCTGGTTCATCAGGATCGACAGCGAGCCCTTCGGACCGCTCTTGCCGCGCTGGATGGGCACACCCAGTTCGACATCGGAAGGCGTCGCATCACCGAGGGTCTGGTCGATCAGGCGGATGGCCTGGCGACATTCGGCGGCGACCGTGTGTTTGCCGGTCTTGAGCTTGTCGAGTTCTTCCAGCACCGTCATCGGAATGGCGACGTGGTGTTCTTCGAAATTGAGCAGGGCGTTGGGGTCGTGAATCAGGACGTTGGTGTCCAACACATACAGGATTGGCTGGTTGGAGGAAGAAGTGCGTCCTTGGTCATCCATACTCGGTCACCTTATGTGGGAGCTACACGGTGCGCTACTGCCGCACCGCAGAGTGACCGCCGTTCTTCCCGTATCCGCGTTGTTACGGGCGGGAAGCGCACCTGCAATAAGGAGAGTCCTAAGACGCCACCTGGCTGCAGGATTCGGCCGTCTGATTCCTACATACCGCAAAAACCATTACCGGAAAAAGCGTTTTTACCTGTAAGTGAAGTTTATTTTTCGGTTTGACGAATAGCCCTTGGCGGGTGGGAAAAGCGCGACTACAGTCAGGAGTGGACCCCGTTGAAACGTTTCGCCCGATTGCCTCTCATCGCCCCTCGGCGAAGTCCCTGCACCCTTCCCAACCGATCCCGCTCTGCGCCGTGTTGCTCAGCAACCAGGTCACCACTTCCTGCGCCTTCGGCTGGCTGTCATGCAGCTGGATCAGGCCACGACGCCACAACAGCATCAGGGTCAGGGTGCGCTGCGCCGACTGCTCTGCGGTGAGTGGACTGAGGTCCTGGGCGTCGATGTCCCACAGGGTGACGCGCAGGTTCTGGCTGGCGAAGAAGGCCGGACTGTCGGCGCGGCGCTGGCCCCAGGGCGGACGGAACAACGGCACGTACTGCTCCGGCAGGTCGCTCTGCGCCCGCGCCACGCCACGGATCACCGAGTCTTCCCAGTCCTGCCATTGCGCGTGGGAGCGATGCTGCCAGCCCTGGGTGCCGACGCACTGGCCGCGATAGATGTCGCGCAGCGCCTGCATCGACTGCTTGTCGCGGCGGTTCTGCAGGTTCTGCCCGAGGACGAAGAACAGCCCCTCCATCTTCTGCTTGCGCAGGAAGGTAGCCAGGGCCTCGGTGCTACCGGGAAGCAGGCTCGGGCCGCCGTCGAAGCTGAGCAGGAACAGGCGGTCATTGAGGCGATCGCCTGTAACCTCCTGCGGCGAGAAGAACGCCACCTCGCTGGCGGTCTGGGGAAACAGGGCGGCCTTGCGCAGCAGCTCGTTGAGGTAGGCGATATGGAACTGCCGGCTCGGTTCGGCCCAGCCGGCATAGAAGGAATCGGCAGCGACGGCGAACGTGGCGGCGGTCCGGCGCAGGTCCCCCAGGTTTTCCACCGCATAGCAGAACGAGGCGTCCTGCTCGCAGCTCTGCTGGGCCATGTCGTAATTGCGCCACAGGTCCCGCCACAGGCGTTCGCGCACTTCGCGGACCATGGGCAGGTTGGCCTGGCGCAATTGCAGGCGGGCGGTCAGGGTCGTGTCGTCGAGGGACTCGGTTTCCGCCAGCACGCGGGCGAAGGACAGGATCTCGGCGCGCGAGGCGACATCGAACAGCACCGGCGTGTCGAGGGTTTCCGGCCAGTGGCTGCGGTCGAAAATGGCGATCTGCTGCGGGGCGGCCTGGACGCCGAAGGCGAGCAAGGCGGTCAGGGCGACGAGGACTAGGCGCACGGTAGAAACTCTTCGGTTGATCCGCCGGCCACTATAGCAGCGCGTCCGCCTATCGCCGCGATAGCTGGAGAACATCGGCCCTGCCCCGTAGAATCCCCCGACGATTCAAGGAGCCGACCTCATGCTGACGGTGATTTCCCCCGCCAAGACCCTCGACTACGACACCCCGCCGGTGACCACGCGGCACACCCTGCCGCAATACCTGGACGACTCCCAGGAACTGATCCTGCAACTGCGCGAACTGTCGCCGGCGCAGATCAGCGAGCTGATGCACCTGTCCGACAAGCTCGCCGGCCTGAACGCCGCGCGTTTCGGCAGCTGGACCCCGGACTTCACCCCGGCCAACGCCAAGCAGGCGCTGCTGGCGTTCAAGGGTGACGTCTATACCGGACTGGACGCCGAGAGCCTGAGCGAGGACGACTTCAGCCATGCCCAGGACCATCTGCGCATGCTCTCCGGCCTCTATGGCCTGCTGCGCCCGCTGGACCTGATGCAACCCTACCGCCTGGAAATGGGCACCAAGCTGGCCAATGCCCGCGGCAAGGACCTGTATGCCTTCTGGGGCACGCGGATCAGCGAATGGCTGAACCAGGCCCTGGCCGAGCAGGGTGACGACCTGCTGCTCAACCTGGCCAGCAACGAGTACTTCAGCGCGGTGAAACGCAGTGCCCTGAAGGCGCGGGTGATCAACACCGAGTTCCGTGATCAGAAGAACGGCCAGTACAAGATCATCAGCTTCTACGCGAAGAAGGCCCGTGGCCTGATGAGTCGCTTCGTCATCCAGGAACGCATCCAGGACCCGGAGAAGCTCAAGCAGTTCGATGTGCAGGGCTACTACTACAGTGCCGAGCTGTCGAAGCCGGATAACCTGGTGTTCCTGCGCGATCATCCTGACGACTGATTTGCTGTGATGCCGAGGGCCTTATCGCTGCATGTGTATCTACACATCTCTCTCGAGTCCAGCACAGACCCTGTGGGAGCGGGTTTACCCGCGATTACGTCGGTGAATTCAATACCGTAATCGCGGGTGAACCCGCTCCCACAGGGGCCGCGGTGAGATCATCAGCACCAAGCTGCAAACCGAGCAAAGCCGCCAATATTGCGGCGCCATAAAACCACCACCCCACCGTTATCGCAAAACGCCATAAGACCGTTCGTAGTTTTTTGACGAAAAATCCTGAAAAAATTTCACGTACTGGCACAAAACCATCTCACCTCAAGTTCGCCCTTTATATATCGGGGTGAAACTGCCGCGTGCTATCAGATTGAAAGCATCCATATCGGAAAAAATATTAAAAATTCTTTCACCAGCACTTTGCCACCCCCGGAACTTCTCCCCCACTCCCCCGCTCATACCACCCGTAACGATTTTCCTGCGTCATGTGAGAAATGACTTACATAACAAACATGCATATCGAAAGTTTCAAGGATCAGTAGAGCCCCCGCCCGGAACCCGTCCGGAGCGCCGCTCTCGCCCAGGAGAAGACGCACTCAAAATTCGTCCTAGTGGTTGATTTCAAAGGATTTTATCCACTTGAAAAAACAAGCACAGCAGTATTGAAAGTTCGGTACTGCAATAAAGACGGCTAGCGTTTTGGGGCATGCCCCGTTTTATGGCCTTTGCCTGCCTTAATGAGTGCAATGTTTTCGCACTCACACATTACTTATGCCTGCGTTCGAAACCGCGAACTAACGGAGCGGCTTCGTGCGCCCGGAAAACGGCTGGTAATTCAATCCGGTCCGGTTCTGTGAATGGAATCGGCGTAGCTAACTACATGAGGTGATTGCGATGCGTATCAGCATCTTTGGTTTGGGTTATGTGGGTGCAGTCTGTGCCGGTTGCCTGTCTGCCCGGGGCCATGAGGTGGTCGGCGTGGATGTCTCGGCAACCAAGATCGACCTGATCAACCAGGGCAAGTCGCCCATCGTCGAACCCGGCCTGGAAACCCTGCTGCAACAAGGCATCGCCAACCGCCGCCTGAGCGGTACCACCGATTTCTCCCAGGCCATCCGCGACACCGATGTGTCGATGATCTGCGTCGGCACCCCGAGCAAGAAGAACGGCGACCTGGGCCTCGAATACATCGAGTCGGTCTGCCGCGAGATCGGTTTCGTCCTGCGCGAAAAAGCCAGCCGCCACACCATCGTGGTGCGCAGCACGGTGCTGCCGGGCACGGTGAAGAACGTGGTGATCCCGATCCTCGAAGACTGTTCGGGCAAGAAGGCCGGCGTCGACTTCGGCGTCGCCGTCAACCCGGAGTTCCTGCGCGAAAGCACCGCCATCAAGGACTACGACCAGCCACCGATGACCGTCATCGGTGAACTGGACAAAGCCAGCGGCGACGTGCTCCAGGCCCTCTACGAAGAACTCGACGCACCGATCATCCGCAAGGACATCGAAGTCGCCGAGATGATCAAGTACACCTGCAACGTCTGGCACGCGACCAAGGTCACCTTCGCCAACGAGATCGGCAACATCGCCAAGGCAGTGGGCGTCGATGGCCGCGAGGTGATGGACGTGGTCTGCCAGGACAAGGCCCTCAACCTGTCCCAGTACTACATGCGCCCGGGCTTCGCCTTCGGCGGCTCGTGCCTGCCCAAGGACGTGCGCGCCCTCACCTACCGCGCCAGCAGCCTCGACGTGAAGGCCCCCCTGCTCGACTCGCTGATGCGCAGCAACGAATCCCAGGTGCAGAACGCCTTCGACATCATCGAAAGCCATGACAAACGCAAGGTCGCCCTGCTCGGCCTGAGCTTCAAGGCCGGCACCGACGACCTGCGCGAAAGCCCGCTGGTGGAACTGGCCGAGCGCCTGATCGGCAAGGGCTACGAGCTGAACATCTACGACCAGAACGTCGAGTACGCCCGCGTACACGGCGCCAACAAGGACTACATCGAGTCGAAGATCCCCCACGTCTCCTCCCTGCTCAACGCCGATTTCCAGAAGGTCATCGAAGACGCCGAGATCATCGTCCTCGGCAACCGCGACGAGCAGTTCCGCGCCCTCGCCCAGCAGGCCCCGGCCGGCAAGCAGGTCATCGACCTGGTGGGCTTCATGAGCAAGGCCACCTGCCCGGTCAGCCGTACCGAAGGCATCTGCTGGTAAGCAGGCCGCGCGGGGCCGCCAGGTCCCGCGCGTTCCAACCACCGTCCCGTCACCGATACGGATGCTGAACATGCAAAGCCTCAAGCACGGCCTGCTGCAGGCCGCCGGTTGGCTGTTCTACGTGAGCTTGCTCATGCTGATCGCCCTGGCCCTGCCCAACACCTTGTTCGACCCCGACTCCAAGGACTTTCTGTTCCTGATCGGCGCGGTCGGCATCTGGCGCTACTCCATGGGCGCGACACACTTCGTGCGCGGCATGCTGTTCCTCTACGTGGTCTACCCGCGACTGCGGCGCAAGGTGCGCAAGCTCGGCGCCGCGGCCGACCCGTCCCACGTGTACCTGATGGTCACCAGTTTCCGCATCGACGCCCTGACCACCGCCCAGGTCTACAGCTCGGTGATCCGCGAAGCGATCGACTGCGGCTACCCGACCACCGTGGTCTGCTCGCTGGTGGAAATGTCCGATGAGCTGCTGATCAAGAGCCTGTGGGCCAAGTACAACCCGCCGGAGCGTGTCAGCCTCGACTTCGTGCGCATCGCCGGAACCGGCAAGCGCGATGGCCTGGCCTTCGGCTTCCGCGCCATCTCCCGCCACCTGCCGGACGAGAACGCCGTGGTCGCGGTGATCGACGGCGACACCGTGCTCGGCGAAGGAGTGGTCCGCAAGACCGTGCCCTGGTTCAAGCTGTTCGGCAACGTCGGCGGCCTGACCACCAACGAATTCTGCGAAGTGCGCGGCGGTTACGTCATGAGCGAATGGCACAAGCTGCGCTTCGCCCAGCGCCACATCAACATGTGCTCGATGGCCCTGTCCAAGCGCGTGCTGACCATGACCGGGCGCATGTCGATGTTCCGCGCCACCGTAGTGACCAACCCCGAATTCATCGCCGACGTGGAAAGCGACTCGCTGTACCACTGGCGTCTCGGCCGCTTCCGCTTCCTCACCGGCGACGACAAGTCCAGCTGGTTCAGCCTGATGCGCCTGGGCTACGACACCTTCTACGTGCCCGATGCCGACATCAACACCGTCGAGCACCCGCCGGAGAAGAGCTTCTTCAAGGCCAGCCGCAAGCTCATGTACCGCTGGTACGGCAACAACCTGCGGCAGAACTCCCGCGCCCTCGGGCTGGGCATGCGCCGCCTCGGCCTGTTCACCAGCATCGTCCTGTTCGACCAGCGCGTGTCGATGTGGACCAGCCTGCTCGGCCTGACCGTGGCGATGATCGCTAGCTTCAAGTTCGGCGCCAAGTTCCTCCTCGCCTACCTGCTGTGGATCGGCATCACCCGCCTGATCCTGACGATCATGCTGCTGTGCTCCGGGCACAAGATCGGCCCGGCCTACCCGCTGATCCTCTATTACAACCAGATCGTCGGCGCGCTGATGAAGATCTACGTGTTCTTCCGTCTCGACCGCCAGTCCTGGACCCGCCAGCCCACCGCCCTCAAACGCGACCTCGCCAGCTTCCAGCAATGGTTCAACACCTGGTCCTCACGGACCATGACCTTCTCGGCGGCCAGCATCTTCGTTGCTGTGCTGTTCGTGGTCGTGTGAGTCGCAGCCCCCTACGGATCCAACAGGAAAACATCACCATGAATACCGCCGTGAACGTCAATGTCGTGCATGAATCCGAGACCCAGCGCCAGCATGCCCGGGTAAAAATCCCCGCCAGACTGCGCTACCTGGGCGAGAACCGCGAAGCCCTGGAAGTGAAGATCGACGATCTCTCCGCCGGCGGCATGAGCTTCCACGCCAAGCAGCCGCTTACCATCGGCGAGGTGATTCGCGGGCGCCTGCAGTTCACCGTCGACAACCTCGGCCTGTCGATGGACGTCGAGTTCCTGGTGCGCATGTACAACGCCAACACCGGACGTACCGGCGTCGAGTTCCAGAACCTCGAACCGCGCGACATCGCCACCCTGCGCCACATCATCACCTCGCACCTGTCGGGCGAGCTGATCGGCATCGGCGACGTGCTCAGCACCCTGCAGCGCGACAACTTCACCAAGGCGCGCAAGCAGAAGCACGAGGGCGGCGGCCTCAGCCCGCTGGGCCGGCTGCGGGCAGTGACCTTCAGCCTCGGCGTGTTCGTGGTCGGCGTGGCGGCCTTCGGCTTCATCGCCAAGTCGGTGTACGGCGTGTACTTCGTCAGCCATGCCGAAGCCGGCGTGGTCAGCGTGCCCACCACCCAGGTCACCATGCCCCGCGACGGTACCGTGCAGGCCCTGGTGGAGAACGGCGCCGACGTGGTCAAGGGCGCGCCGCTGGCCTCGTTCAGCACCAGCATGCTCGATCTGCTCAAGGGCCACCTGGACGACGAACAACTGGAGCCGGCCAAGGTCGAGGAACTGTTCGGCAAGCAGATGAGCGGCACCCTCACCAGCCCCTGTGACTGCACCGTGGCCCGCCAACTGGTGGACGACGGCCAGTACGCGGCCAAGGGCGCCCCGATCTTCCAGCTGATCCCGCGGACCAGCAACCCCACCGTGGATGCGCGTTTCACCTATCGCCAGTTCGACGACGTCAAGCCAGGTACCCGGGTGAACTTCCAGGTGGCCGGCGACGATGAAGCGCGCAGCGGCATCATCGTCAGCAGCACCAGCCTGAACAGCGAAGACCTGTCCTCGGACATCCGCGTGCAGATCAAGCCGGATGCACCGATGCCGGCAGGACTGGTCGGGCGTCCGGCCAGCGTGAATGCCAAGCGTGGTCCGTCGCTGGACTGGCTGATCGACAGCGCCATGGCGCATGGGCTCTGAAGAGGGTTCTTCGATGAACAGTCATTTCGCGGTGCCTTCGATCGCTGGCAAGCCAGCTCCCACAGGGTTCAAGGCTGGCCACACTATCGGGTTCGACACTGGACCTGTGGGAGCTAAGCCCTCACTGATGTGTGCCCTGGCCCTGGCCATCAGCCTCACCGGCTGCGCCGGCCTCCCCGACCAGCGCCTGGCCAACGAGGCCCTGAAGAACGGCGACACCGCTACCGCCGAGCGCAACTACCGGCAGCTCGCCGACCTCGGCTACAGCGAAGCCCAGGTCGGCCTCGCCGATATCCAGGTGGAAACCGGTGACCCGGCCAAGCTCAAGCAGGCCGAGGCCACCTACCGCGAAGCGGCGAAAACCTCGTCCCGCGCCCAGGCCCGCCTCGGCCGCCTGCTCGCCGCAAGGCCAGACGCCAGCGACGAAGAACGCCACGAAGCCGAAGCCCTGCTCAAGCAGGCCTTCGCCAGCGGCGAAGGCAACACCCTGATCCCCCTGGCGATGCTCTACCTGCAATACCCGCAGAGCTTCCCCAAGGTCAACGCGCAGCAGCAGGTCGACCAATGGCGCGCCGCCGGCTACCCGGAGGCCGGTCTGGCCCAGGTCCTGCTGTACCGCACCCAGGGCACCTACGACCAGCACCTGGCCGAGGTCGAGCGCATCTGCAAGGCGGCGCTCGCCAGCACCGACATCTGCTACGTCGAACTGGCCACCGTCTACCAGAAACGCGCCCAGCCCGAACAGCAAGCGGCGCTGCTGGAACAGATGAAAAGCGCCTACCAGCGCGGCCAGATCCCGGCCAGCCGGGTCGACAGCGTGGCCCGCGTGCTCGCCGACCGCAGCCTCGGCCAGACCGACGAAAAGACCGCCCAGGCCCTGCTGGAAGACATCGCCCCGCAGAACCCCGCGTCCTGGGTCAGCCTGGCACAACTGCTCTACGACTTCCCCGAACTGGGCGACAGCGACCAGTTGCTCGGCTACATCGAAAAAGGCCGCGCCGCCGAACAGCCCCGCGCCGAACTGCTGCTGGGCCGCCTCTACTACGAAGGCAAGACCCTGCCCGCCGATGCGCAGCAGGCCGAAACCCACCTGCTGGCCGCAGGCAAAGCCGGCGAGATCAGCGCCCATTACTACCTGGGCCAGCTCTACCGTCGCGGCTACCTCGGCACCGTCGAGCCGCAGAAGGCCGTCGACCACCTGCTGCAGGCCGCCCGCGGCGGCCAGCTCAGCGCCGACTACGCCCTGGCCCAGCTGTTCAGCGAAGGCCACGGCATTCGCCAGGACCCGGTCAACGCCTGGGTCTTCGCCCAGCTCGCGCAGGCCAACCCCAGCGAACAATCCACCGCCCTCGCCGGCGAGCTGGATGCGCAACTGAACCCGCAACAGAAAGCCAGCGCGCAGCGCCTGCTGGAGCAGGAACGCGCCGCCCGCGGCGCCATGGGACCGGGGCCCGGCGCCCTGGCCCTGCAAGCCGTGCAAAGCCCCGAAGAAGAAGCTGAGGACTCGTCGCTATGATGCTCAATCCGTGGATGAAAGCCGGTCTCGGCCTGGGTTTCGCCCTGTTCTGGGCCTGCCCGACCCTGGCCGCCGAAACCGCTGAAAAGAACTTCGGCCTGGAAGTGAAGGTCACCGGCCAGTCCGAGGACGACCGCGACCTCGGCACCCGCGATGGCGGCGACGTCAACGGCCTCGGCCTTGACCTGCGCCCCTGGGTGTTCTTCGAGCGCGGCAACTGGAGCGCCTACGCCATGGGCCAGGCCGTGGCGGCCACCGACATCATCGAGACCGACACCAGCCGCCAGTCCGCCGACGGCAGCGAAGTGCAGGACAGCAACAACAGCGACGACAGCCGCAAGGCTGACAAAAGCTACCTGGCCATGCGCGAGTTCTGGGTCGGCTACAAGGGCCTCACCGCCTACCCCGGCGAAGAACTGCGCTTCGGCCGCCAGCGCCTGCGCAACGACGACGGCATGTGGCGCGACACCAATATCGAAGCGCTGAACTGGACCTTCGACACCACCCTGCTGCGGGCCAACCTCGGCGTCGCCGAGCGCTTCAGCGAATACCGCACCGACCTCACCGAGCTGGCTGCCGAGGACAAGGACCGCCTGCACGTCTACGGCGACGTCGCCGCGCAGTGGACCCCGGGCCACTGGGTCGGCCTGCGCGCCCACCACAGCCACGACGACGGCAAGCTGAAGAACCCCGGCGAGACCGTGGACGCCTTGGACAAGACCCGCACCGGCGACCTCACCTGGCTCGGCCTGGAAGCCAACAGCGACGCCTACAACTGGCGCAACCAGAACACCGTCAACTACTGGGGCAGCGTGACCTGGCTGACCGGCGACCGCGACACGCTCGGCACCACCACGGTCAATGGCGAGCAGGTTGCCACCGGCAAGCAGAGCGGCGACGTCAACGCCTGGGCCACCGACCTCGGCATCCGCCTGCGCCTCGACCCCAACTGGCAAGTGGGCGCGGCCTATGCCCGTGGCAGCGGCGGTGGCGGCGACGATGGTTCGAACAACTACGAGCAGACCGGCCTGGAGTCCAACCGCTCCAACTGGACCGGCACCCGCTCGCGCGTACACCGCTTCGGCGAAGCCTTCCGCGGCGAGCTGGGCAACCTCCAGGCAGCGACCCTGTTCACCTCCTGGCAACTGCGCGACGACTACGACGCCAGCCTGATCTACCACAAGTTCTGGCGCGTCGACGGCGACCAGAACATCGGCAGCAGCGGCATCAACGCGGTGGTCGACGATGGCGGCATCAACCGTCCGATGGTCCAGGGCGAGAAGGACGTCGGCCAGGAAATGGACCTGGTCGTCACCAAGTACTTCAAGCAAGGCCTGCTGCCGGCGGCGCTGAGCAAATCCATCGACGAACCCTCGGCGCTGGTGCGCTTTCGCGGCGGCGTGTTCAAGCCGGGCGACGCCTACGGCAAAGAGGCCGACTCGTACATGCACCGCGCCTTCATCGACGTGGTCTGGCGCTTCTGATGGGCGGAGAGCACTGACATGAACCTTCACGCGAACCCGCTTCACGCCCTGCTGGCCGGCACTCTGCTGCTGGCCGCCGGCATCGCCCAGGCCAATGGCCAGGCGGCACCGGTTGCCAAGGAGCTGCAGCACGCCAAGACCTACACCGTCAGCAGCGCGCCGGTGGAGCCGCTGCACATGGACCCGCCGAAGCTGCCGGACCTGTCGGGCTACACCGCCGAGGCCGTGCAGAAGAAGATCGACCGCTCGAAACCGGGCAAGGTCTCGGTGCGCCGCATGCTCCAGGAAAACAGCCTCAAGGAGTTCATCGGCGGCGACAACAAGGGCGCCGAATGGGTGGTGCGCCAGCACGGCATTCCCCAGGCGATCTTCATCGACGGCGGTCATGTCGACTTCACCACGCTGGCGAAGAAAGTCCCCGAGCGCTACCTGCGCGAGACCTCGCCAGGGGTGTACCTGGCCCGCCTGCCGATCGTGGTCGGCCACGGCGCGACCCTGGAAATCGATGGCAAGGTCAAGGAGCTGCGCCTGTCCCAGGAAGGCGGCTCGTTCCTGGTCAACGACGGCAAGCTGTTCGTCAGCGACACCCGGGTGATCGGCTGGCGCGAACAGGACAACGGCCCGGCAAGCTTCCGCAAGCCCGATGAATTCCGTCCTTTCCTGCTGTCCTGGGGCGGCACCGAGACCTACATCGTCAACAGCACCATGGCCAGCTTCGGCTATGCCAAGAGCAAGTCCTACGGCGTGAGCATCTCGCAGTACACGCCGAACATGGCCAAGCAGATGGGCCGCGCCGAACCCACCGGCTGGATCATCGGCTCGACCTTCAGCGACATGTGGTACGGCTTCTACTGCTACGAGACCAGCGACTTCGTGGTCAAGGACAGCACCTACCACGACAACATCGTCTATGGCATCGACCCCCACGACCGCTCGCACCGCCTGGTCATCGCCGGCAACACCGTCTACGGGACCAGGAAGAAGCACGGGATCATCATCTCCCGCGAGGTCAACGACAGCTGGATCATCAACAACAAGAGCTACGACAACAAACTCTCCGGCGTGGTGATCGACCGCAACAGCGTCAACAACCTGATCGCCTACAACGAGATCTACCGCAACCACACCGACGGCATCACCCTGTACGAGAGCGGCGACAACCTGATCTGGGGCAACAAGCTGATCAGCAACCGCCGCCACGGCATCCGCGTGCGCAACAGCGTGAATATCCGCCTCTACGAAAACCTCGCCATGGCCAACGGCCTGGTCGGCGTCTACGGCCACATCAAGGACCTCTCCGACACCGACCGCGACATCGCCCTCGACCCCTTCGACACCAAGGTCTCGCTGATCGTGGTGGGTGGCGAGCTGGCGGCAAACGGCAGTGGCCCGCTGTCCATCGACTCGCCGCTGAGCGTGGAGCTGTACCGCGTATCGATGCTGGCCCCGAGCAAGGCCAGCGGCATCAGTTTTTCCGGTGTGCTCGGCGAGCGCCAGGACGAGATCCTCGACCTGATGGTGCGCCAGCAGAAAGCCGTGCTGATCGACCCGGTCGAACGCCAGACCGAAATGCTCGACTGAGGAAGCCCAGACCATGACGCCACACCTGATCAAACTGCTTGGCCTGAGCGCCGCCCTGATGGCGCTGGCCGATCGCGCCAGCGCCGCCGACGTGCAGGCCCCGGCCTTCCATGCCGAGCCGTGCTGCCAGCTCTGCCCGCAAGCCCACGACGCCAGCCGCTACACCACCCGCTACCAGCAGAACTTCACCACCCTGGTGCAGGCCAAGGGCGACTGGCTGTTCCGTACCCGCGAAGACCTGCGCACCGAGTTCGACACCACGCCGGCCGGCTACAAGCGCCTGCAGCAGTTGCACGATGCCTTCAAGGCCCGCGGCATCGAGCTGGTGGTGGTCTACCAGCCGACCCGCGGCCTGGTGAACCGCAACATGCTCAACCCCGAGGACAAGGCCAGGTTCGACTACCAGAAGGCCCTGGGCAACTACCAGGCCATGCTCGGGCGCTTCCGCAAGATGGGCTACAACGTTCCCGACCTGTCGCCGCTGACCAACGAGCAACTGGCGGCCGCTGACCAGGGCAAGGACTTCTACTTCCGCGGCGACCAGCACTGGACCCCGTACGGCGCCGAGCGCGCGGCGAAGATCGTCGCCGACACCGTGCACGGCATGCCGGCCTTCGAGGGCATTCCGCGCAAGGAGTTCGAGACGAAGAAATCCGGGCGCATGGGCAAGACCGGCACCCTGCACAACGTCGCCGGGCAGCTCTGCGGCACCAGCTACGCGGTGCAGTACATGGATCAGTTCGCCACCGAGCCGAAGGGCGAAAGCGGCGGCGACGATCTCTTCGGTGACAGCGGCAACGCGCAGATCACCCTGGTGGGCACCAGCCACAGCGGCAAGAACTACAACTTCGCCGGCTTCCTCGAACAGTACATCGGCGCCGACGTGCTCAACGTCGCCTTCCCCGGCGGCGGCCTGGAAGGCTCGATGATCCAGTACCTGGGCAGCGAGGAGTTCAAGAAGAACCCGCCGAAGATCCTGGTCTGGGAATTCTCCCCGCTGTACCCGCTGAACCAGGAAACCATCTGGCGGCAGATGCTCGCCCTGCTCGACAACGGCTGCGAGGGCAAGCCGGCGCAGATGAGCGCCAGCACCGCGCTCAAGCCGGGCAAGAACGAACTGATGGTCAACGGCCGCAACGGCGTGATCAAGGACCTGACCAACCGCAACCACCAGCTCGACGTGCGCTTCGAAGACACCTCGGTGAAGGTCCTGCAGGCCACCCTCTGGTACCTCAACGGCCGCCACGAGGACATCAAGATCGAGAAGCCGACCACTTCCGACACCGACGGCCGCTTCGCCTTCCAGCTGCGAGAGGACGAGGACTGGGCCGGGCAGACCCTGCTCGCCGTCGAACTGCAAGGACCGGAAAACGGCAGCCAGAAGGTCCAGGCCACCCTGTGCAAACGCGGCGCCCCGGGCAATGCCCAGGCCGGATTGTGAGGACACCATGAACAGATTCAGCATGCTTGCCAGCGCCGTGCTGCTTGCCCTCTCCGGGCAAGCCATGGCCGCGCTGGTCCCGCCGCCGGGCTATTACGCCGGCATCGAGAAACAGAAGACCGGCGACGGCGACTTCAAATGCGAAGCCGTGCCGAAGCCCTACACCGGCAGCCTGCAGTTCCGCAGCAAGTACGAAGGCTCGGACAAGGCCCGCGCCACCCTCAACCGCGCCTCGGAGCAAGCCTTCCGCGACTCCACCAAGGACATCACCACCCTGGAGCGCGGTGTCGCCCAGCAGGTCACCCGCTACATGCGCGATGGCCGCCCGGCGCAGCTCGACTGTGCGCTGACCTGGCTGGACACCTGGGCGCGGGCCGACGCGTTGCTGTCGACGGACTTCAACCACACCGGCAAGTCCATGCGCAAATGGGCGCTGGGCAGCCTCAGCGGCTCGTGGCTGCGCCTGAAGTTCTCCAATGCGCGGCCGCTGGCGGCGCACCAGGCCCAGGCCGAGGAAATCGAGAAATGGTTCGGCCGTCTCGCCGAGCAGGTGGTTCGCGACTGGAGCGACCTGCCCCTGGAGAAGATCAACAACCACAGTTACTGGGCGGCCTGGTCAGTGATGGCCACGGCCGTGGTCACCGACCGCCGCGACCTGTTCGACTGGTCCGTCAAGGAATACCGCGTCGCCGCCAACCAGGTGGACGAACAGGGCTTCCTGCCCAACGAGCTCAAGCGCAAGCAGCGCGCCCTCGCCTACCACAACTACGCCCTGCCGCCGCTGGCGATGATCGCCAGCTTCGCCCAGGTCAATGGCGTCGACCTGCGGGACGAGAACCATGGTGCGCTGAAGCGCCTGGGGGATCGGGTGCTCAGCGGGTCGAAGGATCCGGCGCAGTTCAAGAACCGCAACGGCGAGAAGCAGGACATGGACGACCTCAAGGTCGACAGCAAGTACGCCTGGCTGGAGCCGTGGTGCAGCCTCTACCAGTGCACTGGCGACGTGCAGCAGCGCCGGCATGGCATGCAGCCGTTCAACAGTTTCCGCCTCGGCGGGGATGTGACCCGGGTGTACGACCCGGCGGCGGAGCGCAAGTAGCGGCCGTTGCACACCCCCTGTGGGAGCTGGCTTGCCAGCGATGAGGCCCGCCTGGGCACCTCCGCTGAACCTGCTGGCCCTATCGCTGGCAAGCCAGCTCCCACAGGGACCGTAGCGACACTGATTTATCGGTTTCCCTCAGCCAGATGGCTGGGGGGTTTGGGGGGCGCTGTTGCCCCGTAGCTGACCACCAAGGAGAACCGGGATGGTCTTCTCGTCCAACGTGTTCCTGTTCCTGTTCCTGCCGACCTTCCTCGGCCTGTACTACCTGAGCGGGCAACGCTATCGCAACCTGCTGCTACTGCTGGCCAGCTACCTGTTCTACGCCTGGTGGCGGGTGGACTTCCTCGCCCTGTTCGCCGGCGTCACCCTGTGGAACTACTGGATCGGCCTGAAAGTCGGCGCCGCCGGCGTACGCACGAAATCCGCGCAACGCTGGCTGCTGCTTGGCGTGGCCGTCGACCTGTGCATCCTCGGCTACTTCAAGTACGCCAACTTCGGCGTCGACAGCATCAACGCGATCATGACCTCCTTCGGTCTCGAACCCTTCATCCTCACCCACGTCCTGCTGCCGATCGGCATCTCGTTCTACATCTTCGAGTCCATCAGCTACATCATCGACGTGTACCGCGGCGACACCCCGGCCACCCGCAACCTGATCGACTTCGCCGCCTTCGTCGCGATCTTCCCGCACCTGATCGCCGGCCCCGTGCTGCGCTTCAAGGACCTGGCCGACCAGTTCAACCACCGCACCCACACCGTCGACAAGTTCGCCGAGGGCTGCACCCGCTTCATGCAGGGCTTCATCAAGAAGGTGTTCATCGCCGACACCCTGGCGGTGGTCGCCGACCACTGCTTCGCCCTGGAAAACCCCACCACGGGCGATGCCTGGCTCGGCGCCCTGGCCTACACCGCGCAGCTGTACTTCGACTTCTCCGGCTACAGCGACATGGCCATCGGCCTGGGTCTGATGATGGGCTTCCGCTTCATGGAGAACTTCAAGCAGCCGTACATCAGCCAGTCGATCACCGAGTTCTGGCGGCGCTGGCACATCAGCCTGTCGACCTGGCTGCGCGACTACCTGTACATCACCCTCGGCGGCAACCGCGGCGGCACCTTCGCCACCTACCGCAACCTGTTCCTGACCATGCTCCTGGGCGGCCTGTGGCACGGCGCCAACTTCACCTACATCATCTGGGGCGCCTGGCACGGCATGTGGCTGGCGATCGAGCGGGCGCTGGGCCTCGACACCAATCCGCAGCGCTTCAACCCGGTCAAGTGGGCCTTCACCTTCCTGCTCGTGGTGATCGGCTGGGTGATCTTCCGCGCCGAAAACCTGCACGTGGCCGGGCGCATGTACGCCGCCATGTTCAGCCTCGGTGACTGGAACCTGTCCGAGCTCAACCGCGCCAGCCTCACCGGCCTGCAAGTGGCGACCCTGATCCTGGCCTACATCACCCTGGCGTGGTTCGGCCTGCGCGACTTCTACCGCAATGCCAAGCCGACGGCCAAGGCCAGCCCGGTGGTTGTGCACCACGACGGCAGCGTCGGCCTGGACTGGAGCCTGTACGCCACCCGCGTGCTGGTGCTGCTGCTGTTCGTCGCCTCGATCCTCAAGCTCTCGGCGCAGAGTTACTCGCCCTTCCTCTACTTCCAGTTCTGAGCGAGCCGACCATGACCCGATCACTACGTATCTTCTATTCGCTGCTGTTCCTCGCCCTGCTCACGGCGCTGGGCCTGTGGTCCCTCGGCGGCTTCGCCGGGTTCCAGCGCACGGCGCAGATGAGCCTGCTCGACGGCAAGCTGGCCAAGGCCACCGAGACCCACTACGACGAGCAGTTCCCGCTCAAGCGCATCGGCACCAACCTGTGGGCGGCGCTGGACTTCAAGCTGTTCAACGAAGGTCGTCCGGGCGTCGTCCTCGGCCGTGACCAATGGTTGTTCAGCGACGAGGAGTTCAAGCCCGCGGTCCATGCCGAGGCCAGCGAGGCGGAAAACCTCGCCCTGCTGCGCGGCGTGCGCGACACCCTGCGCGAGCATGGCGTGGAACTGCTGCTGGCCATCGTCCCGGCCAAGGCCCGGGTGTATCCCGAGTTCATCGGCGAGCAGGCCCCGGCCAGCCTCCACGATGACCTGTACAACGCCTTCCACGCCCAGGCCCGCCAGGCCAACATCTTCGCCCCCGACCTGTTCGGTCCGCTGCAGGCCGCCAAGTCTCGCGGCCAGGTGTTCCTGCGTACCGACAGCCACTGGACGCCGCTGGGCGCCGAAGTCGCAGCCCGGCAACTGGCCGACGCCGTGGCCCGGCAGACCCTGCTCAGCGGCGAGCCGCAGACCTTCATCACCGAGAAGAACGGCGAGAAGGAACACAAGGGCGACCTGACCAACTTCCTGCCGCTGGACCCGCTGTTCAGCAACCTCATGCCAGCCCCGGACCGGCTGCAACAGCGCAGCACCCGCCCGGCCCAGGACGCTGGCGAAGGCGACGCCGCGCTGTTCGGCGACAAGCAGATTCCCGTGGCCCTGGTCGGCACCAGCTACAGCGCCAACCCCAACTGGAACTTCCTTGGCGCCCTGCAGCAGGCCCTGCACAGCGACGTCGCCAACTACGCCGAGGACGGCCACGGGCCGATCCTGCCGATGCTCAAGTACCTGCAAAGCGACGAGTTCAAGAACAACCCGCCCCAGTTGCTGGTGTGGGAATTCCCCGAGCGTTATCTGCCAATCAAGAACGATCTCAGCGGCTTCGATCCGCACTGGATCGCACAGCTGAAACAAACCCGTACTGCCAATCAAGAGCTGGCCCTGTCGTCCCATCGGACGGAACACTGAAGAGGAAACGCACATGACCTTGCACACTTCCAAGCACCGCATCGCCAAAGCCTGCGCCCTGGCCGCCGGCCTCACCCTCGCCTCGCTGCAGGCCTGGGCCGGCGCCGACGCCGCGCTCTACGGCCCGAGCGCACCGAAGGGCTCGACCTTCGTGCGCCTGTACAACGCCTCCAGCGCGCCGGTCGCCGCCAGCGTCGGCAACACCCCGATCAACCAGGTCGGCGCCCAGTCCAGCAGCGACTTCAGCTTCATGCCGCAAGGCGACTACAGCGCCAAGGTGGGCAACCAGAACCTGCCGGTGAAGCTTGCCGCCGACCACTACTACACCCTGGTCAACCATGCCGACGGCAAGGCCCAGCTGGTGGAAGAACCGCCGTTCCGCAACAAGCAGAAATCGCTGGTGCGGGTACAGAACCTCAGCGACCAGGCCCTGACCCTGAAGACCGCCGACGGCAAGACCGAAGTGGTCAAGCCGGTGGCCGCCAGCAGCCGTGGCGAACGCGAGATCAACCCGGTGAAAGTCAGCCTGGCCCTGTACGAAGGCGACAAGAAGGTCAGCGACGTCAAGCCCGTCGCCCTCGAACGCGGCGAAGCGGCGGTGCTCTACGTCACCGGCTCCGGCAGCAACCTCTCGCCAGTCTGGGTCAAGCGCCCGGTAGCGACCCGTTGATCCACCTCACTTGCAGCTATTTGGAGAACACCCATGATTCCAGTCATCCTGTCCGGTGGTAACGGTTCCCGTCTGTGGCCACTGTCGCGCAAGCAATTCCCCAAGCAGTTCCTCGCCCTCACCGGTGAGCACACGCTGTTCCAGCAGACCCTGTCGCGCCTGGTCTTCGAAGGCATGGACGCGCCCATCGTGGTGTGCAACAAGGACCATCGCTTCATCGTCAACGAACAGCTGGGCAACCTGAAGCTGGAGACCCAGGCGATCCTCATGGAGCCCTTTGGCCGCAACACGGCGCCGGCAGTGGCCCTCAGCGCCATGAAGCTGGTCAACGAAGGCCGTGACGAACTGATGCTGGTGCTGCCGGCCGACCATGTGATCGACGACCAGAAGGCCCTGCAGCGTGCCCTGGCCCTGGCCACCGTCGCCGCCGAGCGCGGCGAGATGGTGCTGTTCGGCATCCCCGCGACCAAGCCGGAAACCGGCTACGGCTACATCCGTTCCAGCCAGGACGCGCTGCTGCCCGAAGGCATCAGCCGGGTCGCCCAGTTCGTCGAGAAGCCGGATGAAAAACGCGCCCGCGAGTTCGTCCAGGCCGGCGGCTACTTCTGGAACAGCGGCATGTTCCTGTTCCGCGCCAGCCGCTTCCTCGAAGAGCTGAAGAAGCACGACCCGGACATCTACGACACCTGCCTGCTGACCCTCGAACGCAGCCAGGAAGACGGCGACAGCACCGCCATCGACGAAGCCACCTTCGCCTGCTGCCCGGACAACTCCATCGACTACGCGGTGATGGAGAAGACCCAACGCGCCTGCGTGGTGCCGCTGTCCGCCGGCTGGAGCGATGTCGGCTGCTGGTCGTCGCTGTGGGACGTGCACCCCAAGGACGACCACGGCAACGTCACCAAGGGCGACGTGGTGGTGCAGGACAGCCGCAACTGCATGATCCATGGCAACGGCAAGCTGGTCTCGGTGATCGGCCTGGAGAACATCGTCGTGGTCGAGACCAAGGACGCCATGATGATCGCCCACAAGGACAAGGTTCAGGGGGTCAAGCAACTGGTCAACACCCTCGACGCCCAGGGCCGCAGCGAGACCCAGACCCACTGCGAGGTGTATCGACCGTGGGGCTCCTACGACTCGGTGGACATGGGCGGCCGCTTCCAGGTCAAGCACATCACGGTCAAGCCCGGTGCCAGCCTGTCGCTGCAGATGCACCACCACCGCGCCGAGCACTGGATCGTGGTGTCCGGCACCGCCGAAGTGACCTGTGACGAGAACGTGTTCCTGCTCACCGAGAACCAGTCCACCTACATCCCGATCGCCTCGGTCCACCGCCTGCGCAACCCGGGCAAGATCCCGCTGGAGATCATCGAGGTGCAGTCCGGCAGCTACCTGGGCGAGGACGATATCGAGCGCTTCGAGGATATCTACGGACGCTCGACGCCGATGGAGCGTGGGGTTTCGATCAAGACCATCGCGCAATAACAGACCGGACCGACTTCACCAGTGCCGGCACGGGCTGGTGAAGTCGTTTCACCCGGCGAACCTCACAGGCCTCATGCGACCTTTCGCCCCAGCGCCTTCTGCAGCAAACCACGCCTCTGGCCAAAGCCAACCGCTCCCCGGTCGATATGCTTCTGCATCGCCTTCCTGGTGGCATCGACGCGCGTCATGAAGGCTTTCGCTTCTGCCTTTGGAAGCTTCGGCCTATCGCCACCCAGGACCTTTTTCCACTCAGCGGCGCCGATCCCCTTGAAACGCTCCCAGGCCGTTTTATCCAGGGCGCTGGTCAGGTCGATGGTGGACAGGTTGTAGACCGCATTGTCCCGGGTAGTGAAAGCGGCCTCGTGATCGATCAACTGCACGCCACCCTCCTCGTCCCACAACTGGTTTCCCGAGTTGTCGTCAAACTCGTTGATCAGGAAATAGAACAGCTTTTCGCGGTCCGAGAGCTTGCGCTCGCTGCCCCGGGCATCCTTGATATTCGGCACCCTCTGCTGAACCAGTGACTTGGCCCGCGCCTTGGCCGGGGGTACCACATGAAAGCCCAGGGCTTCGCTGACCCGGTAGGCCAGTTCCTCGCGCAGGGCGCGCTCCGGGGAGTGCATTTTCTTGACGATGAAGTCGATGCCGGCAACCATCGACCGTGACGTGTAGAGGCTGTTGTTCAGGCGATTGTCGAAGAGCGTCATGGATTGAAAGTCGACAGTCGGAACCAGCGAAACGATCCAGTCGTTGATGACCGCAATATCCTTGGAAGCCTCCCGCCGGGCCTGTGCCTGGGCTTCCATGAACCGACCTGCGCTGGCCTTCGCCCTGACTTCACTGGATTCGATAGCCGCAAATGGAAAAGCGTTGTGCCCGTGGATATCAACGAACCCCATCGGGGCGTTGTGCACGAAACCGTACAGGTTCAAACCATCTGCCACGCCCGCCGGATCCGGGCTCAGCCAGCGCTGCCAGTCCGTGCGGTAATAACGTGCACCGTAGTAAAAAAGCCCGGTCGCATCGCGCTCCTTGCCGGAGTAGCGCAGGGTCTTGTAGCCCGCCTCGATCTCGCTGCGAGCGACCCACCAGGCCGTGCTGCCGAAGGGATGAAACACCTCGTGGCTGATCAGCGCCGCTTCACTGTCCAGCTCCAGGCAACTGGAGCCGAGATGATCGCCAAGGGCGTAGCGTGCCTGATCCTGCGGCACTTCATCAGGACGTCCATCCAGCCAGTGGAGGATTCTCACACCACAGGTGCCGGTTTGCAGGACGATCACCTCGAATCGCTCGCCGGAGGCGCTATCGCTGTGCTGCTCCAGCCCCGGCAGATAGCGGGTTTCGCGATTGTGAGTGCGATTCGCCGCCTGCCTCGATGCCCACTTGCGCACACGCTGGCCGGCACCATCGTAGAGATAGAGCTCCCAATCGTCGGCTGCGCCATCTCGCACCACGGGCCGGACCTCCCGCAACTCGTTGCGCAGGTTCCACAGCAGATCCTGGCCGGGTTGCAGGCGCAGCAGATTGCCGTTGGCATCGAAGCTGCCGGCAAAGTCCCCGCCTTCGGCGAGGCAGCGATTGGAATGCCGCTCCGCTACCAGCGTGCGGCCATGGGCCTGGGCGCCGATATGGGTCAGCTCCAGCAGGTTGCCCCCGGCATCGTAGCGGTAGCGCTGTCGGTAGTTGCTCACCGCGCCGGGATCGAGCAGGGAGCCGGGCCCGCGGCTGACCGCCCCGGCTTCCCAACCCGTCGCCTCGCACAGTTGATAGAGACTGTCGTGGACATACTCGCAGCGTGGCGGGATGCGCCGGTTGGCGAAATGACGCAGCGGTTGGGCACGGTCTTCGATGGCAACGATATTGCCCACCGGATCGTAGCTGTAGTGCAGGTCCTGCAAGGCCTCGCCATTGACCCGCCGGCTGAGCAAACGCAGCAGCCGGCCATCTTCCTCGCGGTACCAGCGGTGGATGATCACGCCGTTGCCCAAGCGTTCGTCTTGCATCAGTCCGAAGGCGTTGTAGCGGGTTTCACTCAGTACGGGCTGCTCCGCTCCCGAGCCAGGCTGCACGTGAACATCACGCAGTTCCCCGGCCACGGTCAGGCCGAAGCGCTGGCGATTGCCGGCGGCATCGACCTGCGCCAGCAGGTCGCCCAGCGGCCCATGGCTCCAGCTACTGCACGCGACCTCGGGTTCCAGCAAGGCATCGCGTTGCTCGATCGGCACAGGCCAGTCCGGCCAGTCCGTGGCAAGGCAGAAACGCCGCGTCTCGCGCCTGACGCCACCGCCCAGCGAATACCCGCCGAACGCCAGGCTGCCCGCCGTATCGTCATGCCGCAGCAGACGGCCGCAGGCATTGCTCAGGGCATGCTCGGCGCTGGCGTCGGCGTAGAGATAGCGCTCGCTGCACTGCCCCTGCTCATGCAGTGCCAATGGACGCAGCAGCGCGTCGTACTCCAGTTCGCGGCGAGTGCCTTTGCCGTCTTCGAAGCAGACCGTCTGCCCGGCCTCACCGAACAGGACACAGGCAAATCCGGCGTCGACACTGTCGCGGCTCAACTCACGGCCCGAAAGGGAATGCACCTGGCGCAGATTGGCCGGCGTCGTACCATCCCGCCCGTGCAAGGCCCAGAGCCGGGGGTCCCGGCTCTCCAGCCGATGCCCCAAGGCATCATGCCGCGCCCACTGGACCCGGCGCTCGGCCACCTCGTTCGCGACTACCCGACAATAATCCACCTTGCGCAAGGCCAGCCCCCGGGGGTCCTGGACGGCAAGCACCGGCGTCAAGGCATGAAGGGCAGCAGGCATGGCAGCAAGGCCTTTCTCGTATCGGGAATCCGGCCAACATAACCGCAACGCCCCACTGGCACAGCTGGCAGAAATGACAGGTCAGGCCCTTGCCGCTAGGATCGTGGAATCGTCTTTCCCGGGGCATCCATCATGATCGTCGGCATCCTGCTTATCCTGACCTGGCTGGTCCTGCTCCTGCGTTATCCGGCCAAGGCACTGCCGGTATCGCTGGCGGCGCTGCTCGGGCTGGTGATGGTCGGGCTCTGGGTGGTCTGGCTGGACAACCGCGAGGCACGCCAGCTGGCCCGCCTGGAACTGCGCCTGGACTACGTGCCTCAGGAATGCCCCGCCGGACGCCCGCTGCGGGTGCGGATGAACAACGGCAACGATGTGCCGCTGACCGAACTGCGCTGGCGCGTCGCCGCCTACGCCCCCGGCGATAGCGTCAACCTGGCCGAGAACACCTACGCCGCACCGCGTTACCGCGGCCCCGGCGAACTCCAGGCCGGCGCCGACTGGAGCGACTGCCTGCCCCTGCCGCCGCTGCGTTCCGGCTACCGCCCGCAAACCCTGGAATTCCGTGCCGAACACCTGCAGGGCAGCTTCGCTGACTGACCAGGCCGGCAGTATGATCGCTCCTCCCTCCTCCTCAACACGAAGGACCGCTCCATGCCCATTGCCCTGATCACCGGATGTTCCAGCGGCATTGGCCGCGCCCTGGCCGATACCTTCCGCGATGCCGGCTACACGGTATGGGCCACGGCACGCCGCGCCGAGGACGTGGTACAGCTGGAGGCCGCGGGGTTTCGTACCTGGAAGCTGGACGTCAACGATGGCCAGGCCCTGCAGCACCTGGCCGATGCCATCGGGCACGAGCATGGCGGCCTCGATGTGCTGATCAACAACGCCGGCTACGGCGCCATGGGACCGCTGCTGGATGGCGGGGTCGAGGCGTTGCGCCAGCAGTTCGAGACCAATGTCTTCGCCGTGGTCGGGGTGACCCGGGCGCTGTTCCCTGCGCTGCGCCGCAGCCGCGGGCTGGTGGTGAACATCGGCAGTGTGTCCGGGGTGTTGGTGACGCCGTTCGCCGGGGCCTATTGCGCGTCGAAGGCGGCGGTACATGCCCTGAGCGACGCGCTGCGCCTGGAGCTGGCGCCGTTCGGCGTGCGGGTGATGGAAGTGCAGCCGGGGGCGATCCAGTCGAGTTTCGCCAGCAATGCAGGGCACCAGGCGGAGCAGCTGTTGCGGCCGGATTCACCGTGGTGGCCGCTGCGCGAGAACATCCGGGCACGGGCCCGCGCCTCCCAGGACAAGCCAACGCCGGCCAGCGAGTTTGCCCGAGGGGTGTTGCAGGCGGTAGGCAAGTCGCCGGTGCCGGGCCTTGTCAGGCTGGGCAATGGCAGCCGGGCGCTGCCGTTGCTGGCGCGCTGGCTGCCGAGCGGGTTGCTGCAGAAGGTGTTGAAGAAGAAATTCGGGCTGGATCGGCAGTTGTAGCGAGCTTCACAACATAGGCCGAGAGAGCGACGCGGGCCCTGTGGGAGCGGGTTCACCCGCGATTACGTTGGTGAATTCACTACCGCAATCGCGGGTGAACCCGCTCCCACAGGGTACGCGCTGGTATTCAGATCGGGAGGCGAACCGACTCTGAAGGGCTCAAGCGATCGACCGCACCACCCCGCCATCCACCCGCATCGCCGCCCCGGTGGTCGCACTGGCCTGGCGCGATGCCAGGTACACCACCAGGTTGGCCACTTCCTCCACCGTCGCCAGGCGCTGGATGATCGAGCTGGGCCGATGCTCGGCAATGAAGCTGGCTTCCAGTTCTGCCGTCGACACGCCCTGGGCCTTGGCCATCTCGCCGAAGAAATCCCCCACCCCTTCCGAGCGGGTCGGTCCCGGCAGCACCGCGTTCACCGTCACCCCGGTGCCGGCCAGGGTTTCCGCCAGGCCGCGGGAAACCGCCAGCAGCGCGGTCTTGGTGGTGCCGTAGTGGATCATCTCGGTGGGGATCTGCAACGCCGACTCGCTGGAAAGGAACAGCACCCTGCCCCAGTCGCGCGCCTTCATGCCCTGGGCGTAGTAGCGCGACAGGCGCACCGCGCTCAGCACGTTGACATCGAAGAAGCGCTGCCACTCCTCGTCGCTGATCTCGAAGAAGCCCTTGGGCTCGAAGATCCCCAGGTTGTTGATCAGGATGTCGGTCTGCGGCACCTGCTCGAACAGCTGGCGGGCGCCTTCGGCGCTGCCGAGGTCGGCGGCGACACCGATGAGCCGCGCCGCCGGCACGCGCTCGCGAACCTGCTTGAAGGCCTGGTCGACCCGCGCCTGGGTGCGCCCGTTGAGCACCACCTCGGCCCCCGCCTCGGCCAGGCCGATGGCGATGGCCAGGCCGATACCGGCGGTGGAACCACTGACGATGGCGCGTTTGCCGTTCAGGGAAATGTGCATGAAAGCCTCCGGGAATGAATTCGATTCGAAGAGCGACGCGAACCTTGTGGGGACGGGTTCAGCGCTGCCTGGCCAGTTGCGCTGTCTCAGCAAGATCGAAGGCCTGCCAGCCCCCGCCCAGCGCCTTGTACAAGCCCACCAACGCCTGGGACACCGCCGCCGAGCTGTCGATCCACTGTTCCTCGCTGGCCAGCAGCGCACCCTGCACGCTGAGCACGTTGAGGAAGTCCACCGCGCCCTCGACGTACTGGCGCTGCGCGGTTTCCAGGGCGATGCGGTTCTGCTGCACGGCCTCGGCCAGGTGATCGCGACGCAACTGACTGGCGTTGTACAGGCGTAGCACATCATCGATTTCATGCCAGGCACGCAGCACCACCTGGCGATAATTCAACGCCGCCTCCTGTTGCTGCGCCTCGCGCAGTTCGAGCACGCCACTCAGGCGCCCACCCTCGAAGATTGGCAGGGACACCTGCGGGCCAATGGCAAAACGACGGGAATCCCAGGCACCGAAGTCACTGAGCTGCATGGCCTGGAAACCGAAATTCCCGGACAGGCGGATGCTCGGGTAGAAGTCGGCCTTGGCCACGCCAATGCTGGCCGTGGCGGCATGCAGGCGTGCCTCGGCCTGGCGGATATCCGGACGTCGCTCGGCCAGTTCCGACGGCAAGCCGATGGCGAAGCGCTGTTGCGGCGCGGGCAGTTCGCCAGGCGCCAGCAGCTCGTTCTGGAGGCTGCGCGGCGGCTCGGCGGCGAGCAGGCTCAGGGCGTTGACCAGGTCGGCTTCCCGCGCCTCCAGGGTCGGCAGGCGCGCCTCGATCGACGCCACCTGGGCGCTGGCCTGGGCCACGTCGAGACGGGTGGCGACACCCTGGGCCTGGCGGTCGTTGGACAGCTTCAGGCTGTGCCGGGCCACCTTGAGGTTGTCGCGGGTCACCGCCAGGGTGTGCTGCACCGCACGCAGCTGGATATAGTCGCCGGCGGTTTCCGCGAGCAAGGCGAGCACCACACCGCGACGGTCGTTCTCGGCCACTTCGACGCTGGCATCGGCGGCTTCCACCTGGCGCCGCACCCGGCCCCAGAGATCCAGTTCCCAGCCGGCGACCAGGTCGCCCTGCCACAGGTTGTACGCCGCCTTGCCGCTGTTGCCCGACGGGTCGCTAAGGCCTTCGGCGCTGTTGCGGGCGCGGCTGTAGCCGGCATTCACATCGACCGACGGCGCTTGCTCGGCAGCGATGCTGCTGCGCAAGGCGCGACTTTGCGCCAGGCGGGCAGTGGCCATGCGCAGGTCGAGGTTGTTGTCGGCGACCCGCTGGATCAATGCGCTGAGGCGAGCGTCGTGAAAACTTTCCCACCAGCGCAGCTCCAGCGGCTCGGCCCGGGGCTGGCTCGGTGCAGCCTCGCCCTGCAGCGCGGCCCAGTGTTGCGGGGCCTGGCTGTCGGGCCGCCGGAAATCCGGACCCAGGGTGCAGCCGGCCAGGACCAGGCCAAGCAGCAGCGGGCTCAGACGAAACAGGCTGTTCATCGTGCGGTGACCTCCTTGCCGGCGAGGACATCGCCACGGGTGTCGATGGTCGCTTCCACCGACATGCCGACGCGCAGGCGTTCAAGCAGTGGCTGGTCGGCATCGAAGACGATCTTCACCGGGATGCGCTGGACCACCTTGGTGAAGTTGCCGGTGGCGTTGTCCGGCTTGACCGCAGCGAAGGTCACCCCGGTGGCCGGGGCGATGCTTTCGACATGGCCGCGCAGGGTCTCGCCGGAGAAGGTGTCGACGCTGATGTTCACCGGCTGCCCGGGCTGCACGTGGGTGAGCTGGGTTTCCTGGAAGTTGCCCAGTACGTAGGCGCGGTTCAGCGGCACCACCGAAAGCAGGCGCGCGCCCGGGTTGACGTAGGCACCGACCCGCAGCGCACGCTCGCCGACCATGCCGTCCATCGGGGCGACGATGCGGGTGTAGGACAGATCCAGGTTGGCCTTCTCCAGCCCGGCTTCGGCGCGCTTGAGCTGGCCGTCGGCGCTGGCGACCTGGGCTTCGAGGATGTCCACCTGCTTGCGGGTCGCAAGCAGGGCGGCCTGGGCGTTGGCCAGCCGCGCGCGGGCCTGGTCGACCCCGCTGCGCGCCTGCTGGGCGTTCTGCACGGTGCCGGCGCCCTGTTCGGCGAGGCGGCTGTAGCGGGTCACTTCATGGTCGGCGAAGGCCGCCTCGGCCTGCGCCGCCTTCACCGCCGCATCGGCCTGGGCGATCAGTGCGGCCTGGCGCTCCAGGGTGGCGCGGGCATCGGCGCTCTGCGCACGGGCCACCAGCAACTGGGCCTGGGCCGCATCCAGCGCGGCCTGGTAGTCGCGGTCGTCGATGGTGGCCAGCAGTTGCCCGGCCTGGACCCGCTGGTTGTCGTCCACCAGCACGTCCTTGATGAAGCCGGCTACCTTCGGCGCGACCACGGTGTAGTCGGCGCTGACGTAGGCGTCGTTGGTGCTCTGCCGGTGGTCGTTGCCGAGCAGGTGCGGGCCGCCGATGGCAGCGAGGACGGCAAGGGCGAGGGCCGAGCCGATCAGGATGTTCTTGCGGGTGTTGGTCATCTTGGCAAGTCTCGAATTCTTCCGGGCTCAGGCCACCGCGCGCGGTGGGTAGACCCGGGTAGGCACGAAGGGAATCAGGCAGATCAGGGCCACGGCGATGCAGCCCACCACCAGGTAGAGGTCGGCCGAGGTCAGCACCAGGGCCTGTTCATGGATGCGCCTGGCCAGGCCCGCGGCGCTGTCGTCGATCAACGGCGCGTTGCCCAGGCTGTCGGCCAGGTGAGTGGAATGGAAATGCCGGCGCAGGGTGCCGAGGGCATCCAGCAGGCCGCTGGCGATCACGGCGGCGAGGCCCTTGACCGTGTTGAACCAGGCCGAGGCGAACGGACCTTCCTGCGGGGTCATGCCGTTGGTCGAGAGCATCAGCAACGGCAGCACCGCCATCGGCTGGCCGAACACATGTAGCAGTTGCAGGACGTAGAAGTTGTCGCGGATCCACTCGGAGGTGAGCTGGGTGCCGCCGATGCAGGCCAGCGCCAGCATGCCCAGTCCACAGGCCAGGACCCAGCGACAGTCCACCGCGCGGATGTTGCACAGCGCCGCCACCAGCGGCAGCGAGACCAGTTGCGGCATCGCCACCAGGAGCATCAGCGGGCTGGTCTGCACCGGGCGATAGCCCTGGATCTGCGCAAGGTACGCGGACGGAATGCTGATCGCCGCCGAGAGCACGATGAGCACCCCGGCCAGGGTCACCAGGGCGAAGCTCAGGTTGCGCCGGCCCAGCATGCGCAGTTGGAAAAACGGCAGCGGCTCGGACCATTCGTTGAACATGAACAGCACCAGCAACACCAGGCCACCGCCGAGCAGCCAGCAGATCAGCGGTGAGTCGAACCAGCCCCAGCGATCGCCCAGGGTCAGGCCGAGCACCAGCGAGCTGATCGCCGGCAGGCCGAGCAGCACGCCGCGCCAGTCCAGCTGGCGGAAGCGCTCCAGGCGCAGCGGGTCCTGGGGCAGGCCCCAGCCAACGCAGAACATCGCCAGCAGTGACGGCAGGATGATCTGCCAGAACGACCACTGCCAGCCGACATACTCGGTCCACAGGCCGGCCAACGGCGTGCCGAGGTTGGGGCCGAAGGTGGCGGTCAACGCGTAGCAGGCCAGGCCGTAGACCTTGATCCCCGGCGGCAGGAAACGCAGGGCCACGCTCATCAGCATCGGCGGCAGCGCGCCGGAGGCCAGGCCTTGCAGGATGCGCAGCAGCATCAGGCTATGCAGGTCCGGGGCGTACGGCTGGACCAGCCCGAGCAGGGCGAACAGGCCGATGGCCGACAGGGTGAAGCGACGCAGGGAAAAGGTGGTCGCCAGCCACGGCGAGAAGGCCATGGCCGATACCGAGGCGGCGGCATACACCGCCACCAGCCAGGCGCCTTCGTCGGCGCCGATGCCCATGGCACCGCGGATATCGGCCAGCGACACCTTGGTCACCATCTCGTTGAGACCGGCACACAGCACCGCCAGCAGCACACCGAACAACCCGAGCACCACCCGCAGGCCGAACGCCGGCTGCGCGGGGACGGCTGCCACGGGAGCGGCAGCAGGCGCGGCAAGGGGCGCGGACAGGGATGTCATTAGAAATCTCCAGCAACAAATTGACCTGGAGAAGTCTAAAAAGCCTGAATGCTGACGAAAACTGACTTATTGGCAGCTTACAGTTGCACCAGACGCAATCGGTCGATCATGGATCGACTTCGCAGCAGGTTTTCACGGTCTGGCGCAGCCAGCGATGGGAGGGGTCGTTGTCGAACCGCGGGTGCCACGCCTGCATCACCGTGACCCGCTCCATCGGCAGCGGAATCTCGAAGGAACGCAGGGGCAGGCCGAGGCGGCGCACGCTGTTGAGGATGTTCGCCGGCATCGGCAGGATCAGGTCCGAGGCCGGCAGCGAGAACATCGCCGAGTAGAAGCTCGGCGTCACCAGCGCCACCCGCCGCTGCACCTTGTAGTTGGCCAGCTCGACATCGATCGGGCCATTGGCGCGGCCGCGCCGCGACACGCTGATCTGCGGATAGGCAGCGAAGGTCTCGGGGGTGATCTCGCCGTCGAAGATCGGATGGTCCTGCCGCGCCAGGCCGATGAACACCGTGTTGAACAGGCTCTGCACCTTGATCTCCGGACCGAGGTCGATGCTCGAACTTAGGACCAGGTCGGTACGCCCGTCGCGCAGCACCGTGTCGTCATCACCGCCCCCGCTTTCCGGCACGAAACGCAGCACGATGCGCGGCGCCTGCTCGTGCAGCAGGCTGAGCAGGCGGGCGCCATAGAGGGCGATGAACAGATCGTTGGTGCGGATGTTGAAGGCACGGTCGAGGCTGCTCAGGTCCACTTCGTCGCCGCCGCGAAACACTTGGCCGGCCTGCTCCACCAGGGTCCGCACCTGCTCCTGCAGGGCCAGGGCGCGGGGCGTGGGCACCAGGCCGCGACCGGCGCGGACCAGGATCGGGTCGCCGAGGGCCTCGCGGATGCGGCTCAGGGTCCGGCTCATGGCCGCCGGGCTGAGGTTCATGCGCTGGGCCGCACCGACCACGCTGCCTTCGTCGAGCAGGGCATCGAGGGCGACCAGCAGGTTCATGTCCGGGAGTGGCATGGCCGGGTTCCAGTTGGCGAATGATGGGAACGCGATCTTAACAGCTTGGCGGATTGCGTCTGGCGCAACATTCCAGTGCATGCCGGGCCATTTATCGGGGCACGGCGATGGGGCGAGAATGCCCTGTTTTCGTCGTCTGCCCAGGAGTTGCCCATGTCCCGCCCGGTCCTCATCGCCATCGATGCCTCCCCGTCCTGCGCTGCCCTGCTCGATCTGGTGCGGCAGTACTGCCGGCCGCGGGAGCACCGCTTGCACGTGCTGCTGGCGATCGACAGCAGCTTCGCCGTGCATGACCACGCGGCGCCTTATACCCGTGGCGAGCTGGCGGAATACCCGGCGGCCTGCGACGAGCAGCAACAGGCCGAGCGTGCGGTGGCGGAGGCGGTCTGGGCGCTGCGCGACAGCGGTTTCGAAGACTGCATCGGCTGCATGGTGGCCAACGAGCCGGTGCAAGCCATCGTCGACAAGGCGCGGGAGCTGGAGTGCGAGTTGCTGGTGATGGGGCATCGGCACCTGTCGCGGTTCGGGCGGATGCTGGATCCTTCGATCAGCGGCAGGGTGATCAATCAGGTGGGGTGTCCGGTACTGGTCGCTCCGGCATGAGCGCAAGCGACCATCCGTCGATGATCCGGCCCACACCTTGCTAAGGATCTGAACTCCCCCTTTTTCACCCAGTCAATCGATGACTGTCATTGCAAGGTGTACGCGTCATGCACAATCCCTTTCAGCAGATCAGCGCCGCGTTCTCGGCGCAGTACCGGGTCAACCTGAGCATCGAGCGCCTCGACGGCAGCATCATGCTGACCCTGTCCGACGACGACGGCGCCATCATCGCCAAGCGCCTGATCAGCCCGGCCCAGCGCAACGACCCGAAACGCCTGGAGCGCCTGATCGACAGCGTCAGGTTCGGCATCGCCATCGAGCAGGGGCACAGCGCGATGGAAGTGCTGGCGGCGATGACGGAACAGGGGAAAAGGGCCAGTCGCTGGGGTAGTAGCGCTCATCACTGAGTGCCAGCCATAAACACAAGGCAACGCAGACCTGTGGGAGCGGGTTCACCCGCGATTACGATAGTGAATTCACCGGCGCCATCGCGGCGGTCCGGCGCTCCGGTGAACCCGCTCCCACAGGGTCCGCTCATTGCTCCCAGAAATCCCCGCTGACATCGATCCCCCGATCCTCATCGACAAACCCCACCCGCCGCCGCACTTGTCGGTACACCCCGACCGCACCCTGCCCCAGCCGCAATCCCCCGCGCAGATCCACCGCCTGCGCCGCGATCACCGCCTCGATGCGGACCAGCCACTCCAGCCGCTGCACCAGCGTCGCGGTCTTCTCCACCACCGCCAGTGCCTGCCCGGCGTAGTCCTCGATCCGGTCCGCCACCGGCACGCTGAGCGCCGGCAAGGGATTGGCCAGGTGCACGATTTCCGCTACCAGCGCCGCCGCAGTGCGCTGCAACGCGAGCAGTCCGACCCGCCCCGGCCGCATCGTCAACCCGCGCGGCAGTTCGCTGGAAGCCGGCGACAACAGCTTGGCCATGCGCTCGGCACTGGCCACCGCCAGCCGGCTCAAGGCCAGCCCCAAGCCTTCGAACGCCAGCGCCAAATGCGTGCTGTCGAAGTTGGCGGTAACCAGCACCTGGCGACTTTCTGCGATCAACGCCGGATTGTCCGCACCGCTGCCCAGCTCGATCTCCAGCACCTCGCGGGCCTGCCGCCATGCCTGTCGCGCCGCGCCCAGCACCACCGTGGCGCAGCGAAAGCTCAAGGGGTCCTGCAGGCGTCGGGCCTGTTGCGGATCGAGCAGGTCGCTGCCGGCCAACAGCACCAGCAGATCCGCCGACGCCTCGGCCTGCCCCGGCACCGGGCGCAGGCGCGCGGCCCACGGCTGGAACGGCGCGAGACCGGCGCGATAGCCCTCGCAAGACAGCGCCAGCACCGCCAGCTGGCGTTCCAGCAGGCGCTCCACCTCGGCGATCAACAGGGCCCCCAGGCCGATGCTCGCCGAGTTGGCCGAGACCAGCGCCAGCCCGTCCTTGTTCCGCAGGACCCGGGGCTGCAGGCCGGCACGCCGCAGCGCTTCGGCCGCCGCCAGGCGCTCGCCGCGGTACTCGACCCAGCCCTGCCCCTGCACCGCCAGGGTCACATGGGCCAGCGGCGCCAGGTCGCTTTGCCCCAGCGAGCCGAGCAAGGGCACCTCGGGATGGATGCCGTGATCGAGCAACGCCAGCAACGCCTCGGCGCTGCCCGGGGAAATCCCCGAGCGCCCCTGGGCCAACCCGGCCAGGCGCGCGCAGAGGATCGCGCGCACTTCGCGCCGCGAGGCCAGGCGCCCGATCCCCACCGCACGCCCGGCGGCGATGCGCTGCTGGAACGCGGGATCATCCAGTTCCTGCTCCACCGCTGCGCCGAGCCCGGTAGTCACGCCATAGATGGGTGCGCCAGCGGCGACCAGGTCGAGCAGCAGGCGATGCCCACCGGCAATGGCCTCCTGCGCCGCACGGCCGAAGCGCAGCGGCGCGGCGTCATCCACCACCGCCAGCAATCGCTCCAGTCCGAAACCGTCGGGCCCCAGTTCAATACTGCTCATGCAAACCGCAACCGCTGGCCGATCCCCAGGCGCCGGGCCTTGGCCAGCAGCGCATGGCCCAGGGCGATGTCGCTGAGGCTCAGGCCGCGATGCCAGAACAGGATGGTTTCCCCCGGATGCTCGCGCCCCGGCTTCAACCCGGCGACGATCTGCCCCAGTTCGGCGTGCAGGGTCTGCTCGCTGAGCTTGCCGGCCTCGACATGGGCCCGCAGCGCACCGAACTGGCCACCCTTGCACTGGCCCCAGTCGTCCACCACCAGCTTGTCCATGATGTCGGTGAGCGACAGTTCCACCGCGCTCATGGTGCCGTAGGGCACGACGAAGGCGCCGGGCTTGATCCATTGCGTGCGCAGCAGCGGCTCGGGACGTTCCAGGCGCGACGCCTCGACGACGATATCGGCGTCGCGCACCGTGCTTTCCCAGTCCTCGGTGACCAGCACCGGCTTGCCCAGGTCGCGGCGCAGGCGCTCGGCGAAGGCTTCACGGCTTTGCGGCCGGCGCGAATGCACGCGGATCTCGTCGAAGTCGAACAGGTGGTCGAGCAGGCGCACGTTCCAGTAAGCCGTGCCCCGTGCACCGATATGCCCCAGCACCTTGCTGCGCGGATTTGCCAGGTGACGGGCACCGAGGGCGGTGAGCGCGCCGGTGCGCATGTCGGTGATCGCCGAGGCGTCGAGGATCGCCTGGGGCACGCCGGTAGCCGGGTCCATCAGGTTGAGGATGGCCAGTTCCGACGGCAGGCCCTGGCGGTAGTTGTCGACGAAGTCGCCGACCACCTTGACCCCGGCGCGGCCGATATCGCCACCAAGCACGCCGCGCAGCACATTGAAGTGGCCGTTGACCGCGCCGCCGGGCACCAGGTGGGTGCGCGGCTCGATCACTGCCGCCCCCTGCCCCTGCAAGGCCAGGCCGGCTTCGACGGCGGCGAGGACCTCGTCGTTGTCCAGCTTCAGTTCGGCAACGTCCAGGCCGTTGAGAAAGTCGATGTAGATCGGTTGCATGACGGTTACCTCACGGCTGGAAAACGATGTCTTCGACGCGCACCGCCCGCCGGATTATTGCAGGCTCCCGCTGACTTTCGCCGCGATCTCCGCCGGTACCCAGGCCTGCCAGACCTGCGGATGATCACGCAGGAAGGCCTGGGCCACGGCGCGCGGCTGCAGGCGCTTCTCGCTCATCTGGCCGAGGGTCTGGTTGAGCAGGTCGATGGGCAGGTCGACCTTGCTGAAGAACGCCACCAGCTCCGGGTACTGCGCATGGAACGGCGCCGACACGCCGATCGCCAGGCGCGCCGGCATCGAGCGGCTGCCCCGTGGATTGGGCTCCTTGGGATTGGACAGGGTCTTCCAGGCCTCGGCATCGAACGGCGGCTCTTCCAGCTTCACC
Organism: Pseudomonas ulcerans; assembly: GCF_036324125.1. Classification (NCBI taxonomy): domain Bacteria; kingdom Pseudomonadati; phylum Pseudomonadota; class Gammaproteobacteria; order Pseudomonadales; family Pseudomonadaceae; genus Pseudomonas; species Pseudomonas ulcerans. Next base: position 44,130 of record NZ_JAZDQN010000016.1, read on the forward strand.
AGCTTGTAGCGCCCCAGCAGCGGGGTCGGCGACCAGTAGTAGAACAGCACCGGCTTGCCGCGCCGAATCGAGGTCGACACCTCGGCATCCAGCGCCGCACCCGAGCCGGTGCGGAAGTTGACGAAGCTGTCGTTCAGACCGTAGGCCTTGAGTTTCTGGCTGTTGACGATTTCCGAGGTCCAGCCGGTGGGGCTGTTGAGGAAGCGGCCCTTGTCCGGTGACTCCGGGTCCTGAAAGACCTTGGCGTAGCGCGGCAGGTCGGCCACCGATTTCAGCTCGGGCGCCAGGGGCGGGATGCCCCGCGCGGGGTCGCCCTTGATGACGAATTCCGGCACCCACCAGCCTTCGGTGGCGCCTTTCACCGTGTCGCCGAGGCCGAACACCTTGCCCTCGGCTTCGGCCTTGACCCAGGCCGGACTGCGCCCGGCCCATTCTTCGCCGATGACCTGGATATCGTTCTTCGCCAGGGCGGCTTCGAGGCTGACGGTGCTGCCCGGCAGGGTGTCGGTGGGATAGCCGTAGCCCTTCTCGACGATGCTGCGCAGCAGCTCGGTGATCAGGCTGCCGCTTTCCCAGGTGATGTCGCCGAAGTGGATGGTCTGGGGTTTGTCGCTGGCGTGGGTGGTCAGGGAAAGGGCCAGGAGTGAAGTGGCCAGCAGGGACTTGAGTGTTTTCATCGGTTACCTCGGTGTTCTTGAGGCCGTCATCGCTGGCAAGCCAGCTCCTACAGGGTCCGGTGCACACCGATCCTTGTAGGAGCTGGCTTGCCAGCGATTGGCGGGTCAGAAGTCGTAAGTCAGCTTGGTGTAGTAGAAAGCCCCCTCAGGCGCCGACGGCGCGAGGTAGCTGTACTGCTGCCCCGGCGTCTGCCGCAGGCGCAGGTTGAAATCATCCGGCTTGCTGTCGAACAGGTTGTTGGCTCCCACCGACAGCTTCAGTTGCTTGCTGAACGCGTAGTTCACGTCGAGGTCGGTGTTCCACTGCGCCGAGAAGGTCTGGTCATACTGCGCGTTGGCCGCCGACGCCGCGTACTTGCGGTACTCGCCATAGCGGGTCTGCGACAGGGCGACGGTCCACGGCCCGTGGCGGTGCACCGCGCCGAGCACCAGCTTGTCCTCGGGGTAGCCGTGCTCCAGGTAGCCCCGCGCTTCCCGGGTCAGTACATCGAAGCCATAGGGGTTGGCGTTCACCGATTCGATGGTGGTGCGCGCCTTGGTGTAGCCCGCCGACAACGCCAGGTTGCCGAAGCGCTCCAGGTCGAGGTTGTACTTGCCGACGATGTCGATGCCCCGGGTACGGGTATTGGCCGCGTTGGTCATGAACTGCGCCCAGCTGTACTGCCCGTAGCCGGCCGCGGCGAGGATGCGCTCGGCGTCCGGCCCGGAAATGCCGCCGCTGTAGAGCAGGCGGTCGCGGATGGTGATCTGGTAGGCATCGATGGTCAGCGAGGCCTGCTCGCTCGGGCGCAGCACCAGGCCCAGCGAGTAGTTGGTGGACTTCTCCGGTTTCAGCGCTTCGGCACCCAGGGCCTGGGCCGCCGGGTGGTCGACCGGGAGGATGCGGGTCAGCACCGGGTTGCCGTTGACGTCGACGTTGGTGGTCGTGGTCCACGAGGTGCCGATCTGGCCCAGGGTCGGCGCGCGGTAGGCGCTGTTGATGGTGGCGCGTACGCCGACCTGCGGGGTCAGCTCGTAGCGTGCGGAGATCTTGCCGGTGGTCGCCGAACCGAAGTCCGAGTAGTGCTCGCTGCGCCCGGCGATACCCACCTGGAACCTGTCGGTGACCTGGTTCTCCAGGCCGAAGTACACCCCGCCGACATCGCGCTTGTAGGTCCCGGCATCGTCCGGCATCAGGCCCGACGCCTGCACCGCGCCGACCTGCACGCCACCGATGCCGCCGAAGGAATAGGAATCGTAGTCGCCCTCTTCGAGGCGGTACTGCTCGTGGCGGTAGGCCAGGCCGGCAGACACTGTCAGCGGATTGTCCGACCAGCCCACGGCCAGGTCCTTGGCGTAGTCGATACCGAGGTTGGTCTGCTCGTTGACCAGGGTGGCGACATCGAACCTGGTCGGGCTGTTGGCGCCGTAGCTAGGGTTGACCGTGTCGAAGGCCAGTTCGTCATGCTTGTCGCGGCCGTAGGTGGCGCTGATGTCCAGGCGCCCGAGGGTCGCGTCCTCGAAGCGCGAGCCAACAGTGAACGAGGCGTCCTCGTAGCGGTAGCGATACTTGGGAATGGTGCCGTTGGGGTAGATCGCCGCGACGTTGTTGGGGTTGGAGGCCAGCAGCGGCGGCGTGTTGTTCACCGACTTGTCCTGGCCGACGGTGGCGAAGCTGTACAGGCGCCACTGGTCGTTCAGGCCGACCTCGGCATTGGCCGCGAGGTTGTACTTGTCGCGGGAGGCACCACCCCAGCGCGGGTCCTGCCAGGCGCCGCCGGCCTGGTACTGGTCGCCGATGTCGGTGGGCTTGGTGTTCACCCCATTGAAGCTCAGAGTCAGGAAGCCATCCCCCGGCAGACCGAGGCCGTACCAGCCATCGGCACTCTTGCTGAAGCCATCGCCCTGGCCGTACTTGCCCACCTGGGTGTTGAGCTGGCCGCCGCTGTCGCGCTCCTTGAGGACGATGTTGACCACCCCGGCCACCGCGTCGGAGCCGTACTGCGCCGAGGCGCCATCGCGCAGCACCTCGACGTGGTCGATGGCGCTGATCGGGATCATGTCCAGGTCCACCGGCTGCGAGCCAATGAACGGCACGCCGCCGGAAATGTTCACCACTGCCGAGGCATGCCGGCGCTTGCCGTTGACCAGCACCAGGGTCTGGTCCGGGGCCAGGCCGCGCAGCGAGGCGCCCTTAGGATTCTGCCCACGGGTCGCGCTCTGGTTCTGCGGGAAGTTGAACGACGGCAGCAACTGGAACAGCGCCTGGTTCAGGGTGGTGGCACCGGTCTGCACCAATTCCTCGTTGTTGATCACGTCCACCGGCGCGGCGCTGGTCAGGGCCGTGGCGTCGCTGCGCCGCGTACCCAGGGCGACCACCCGGTCCAGGGTCGGCACGCTGGCGGCGGCCTCCTGCCGGGCCACGCTGCTCGCCGCAGCGGCGCTGCTGGCCGACGGCTCGTTGCCGCGGTCCTTGATGATGAAGGCCCCGCTCGGGCTGACTTCGAGGGCCAGGCCGGTACCGCGCAGGGCGGCATCGATCGCCTGCTCGGCGGACAGGCTGCCGTCGACCCGTGCCGAGGAATACCGGCCAACGTCCGGGGTGAAGGAAATCACCTGGCCGCTCTGCCGGCTGATGCTCAGCAGCACTTCGTCCAGCGGACCCGGGTTGATGTGATAGGTCTGCCGCGCCTCTTCGCCCAGGGCCGCGGCGCTGACCAGCAGGCCCAGCAGCGGGCCGATGGCCAGGGTCTTGCGAATGGTGTTGTGTCGATTCTTGTGCACTGCGATTCCCCCCACGGAATCAAACGACGCTACTCCCTCGGCAGCGCTTACGGGAGGGTTGTGGCGCGGGCCGGGGAAAACTTGCAGATCGTTTGGTTATGGCCTTAGAACCGGGTCAGGCCGGGACCAGGGTGACCCAGTAATCACTGCGGCGCGTGATGCGGATCGGCAAGGTGCGGCCCAGGGCTTCCAGCACCAGGTCGCTCTGGTCGAGGCGGTACAGGCCGCTGACCCGCAGCCCGGCGATGGCCGGGTCGAGGCGCAGGACGCCATGGCGATAGGGACGCAGCGCCTCGATCACTTCGCTCAACGGGCTGTCGCGCACTTCCAGCAGGCCATTGACCCAGGCGCTGTCGCCGCTGCGCACGGCGCGTACCAGGCCGAAGCGGTAGCGGTCGTAGCTGACCTCCTGGCCGGCCTGCAACTGCAGGCGGTCGCCACCACGGGTGACGATCTGCAACGGCGCCTCCAGTGCGCCGACCCGGCATTCCTCGCCACGATCGCGCAGCAGCACCCGGGCCTCGCGGGCATACACCTCGCCGCCGCTGGTGCGCAGGACGAACGGGCGGCGGTCGCCGGCCACCTGCAGCAGCCCTTCCCCGCCACGCCATTCGAGCAGCCGGCGCTGGGCGTCGAAACGCACGTCCACCGCGCTCTGGGCGTTGAGCAGCAATTCACTGCCGTCGTCCAGTTGCACGGTCTGGCGCTGGCCGATGCCGGTGGCGAAATCGACCTGCAAGGATTCCAGCGAGGGGCTCAGGGTCCAGCCGCCGCCGATCATCAGGCCGGCGCCGAGCAAGGCTCGCTGCAACACCTTGCGCCGGCTCGACGGCGCGCTCAGTGCCCGTTGCAGCACGCCGCCGTCCACGCCCTGGGCGATGGGCACCTGGAACACGCCGAGGGTGCGCTCCAGGCGCAGGCACAGTTGCTCGTGCCGTGGGTCACGGGCGCGCCAGGCCAGGAAAGCCTGGCGCTCCGCCTCGCTGGCGTGGCCGGAACGCAGCAGGACGATCCAGCGCGTGGCCTGTTCGATCAGGTGCTCCTGTTCGCTGCTCATGTCACTCCAGGCTGGCCTTGAGACAACGGTGGATGGCCTTGGCCATGTAGTCGCTCACCGAGCGCTGGGAGATGCCCAGTTGCGCGGCGATCTCGGGGTAGGTCAGGCCGTTGACCTGGGACAGCAGGAAGGTCGCCTTGACCTTGGCCGGCAGGCCGTCGAGCAGGTTGTCGATGATCTGCAGCGCTTCGAGCATCTGCGCCAGTGCTTCCGGCGACGGCGCCTGGGCTTCGTCGTCGTGCTGCAGGGCATCGAGGTAGGCGCGCTCCAGGTCGCGGCGGCGCCAGAGCTGGTACATCAGGCGCTGGGCGATGGTGGTGAGCAGCGCCCTGGGCTGGCGGATCGGCTCGGCGACCGGGGCGCTGAGCAACTGCACGAAGGTGTCGGCGGCGATGTCTTCCGCGCCGCCATCGCCCAGGTGCCGGCGCAGGCGCGAGCACAGCCAGGAATAATGGCTGCGGAAAAGACCGCCAACGTAATCGCGGTGGGACGTGTCGAAACCGGACATGAACGACTCCAGAAGGAGGATTGCCTGAAATGTCCGGTGGTCCGGTGACGCCATGCTAGAGGGACTGCTTATTCTTTAAAAATATTTAAATTGCATTCATTTATTCGATCAGGGAATTAGCTCGGGCAGGCCCTGGCGAGCGGCGGTGTCGCGATAATCCAGGAGAATCTGGTAGTCGGCTGCGCTGGCGGGAAGGATCTCGCGGATCGCCAGGGTCTCGGCGAACTCCGGCAGCGTCTGGTTGAGGGCCTCGCGGATGCGCTGCACCGCGGCGTCATCAAGATGGGCCGGACCGATGAAGGGCAGGCTCGGGCTGGGCGCGCTGAGGGCGACGAGCTTGAGCCCGGCGACTTCCTCGCTGTGATCCCGGGCGAGGTAGCCATGGGTGACGCTGTCGATGGCGGCCAGGTCGCCGCGGCCTTCGCGCAGGGCGCGCAGGCTGTCGCGGTGGCCGCCGGTGTAGCGGATCGAGGAGAAGAAACGGCCATTGCGCTGCAAGGGTGCGAGGCGATGGCGCAGCAGGTTCATGCCGGAGTTGGAATCGGCACTGTTGACCAGGCCGCGGCTGCCGAAGAAGTCTTCCAGCGCGCTGCGCGGATCGTCGGCACGGGCCAGCAGCAGGCTGTGATGATTGCCGGCGCTGGCATGGGGCAGCTCGTAGACGGGACGCCCGATGACCTTGACCTTGTCCCGCAGCAGCGTCATCAGCGGGTAGCCGCAGGTCTGGGTGAACAGCAGGTCCGGCGACAGCCACAGCGCCGGCAGGTCGAGGTGGCCGGCATCATCGCGGCGGGCCCCGAGCAAGGCCAGGGTGCGTTGCAACCAGGCCTCGCTGGCCTCGCAGACCCGGGGCGGTGCCACGTACATCAACAGTTCGGCGTAGGCCATGGGTGACTCCGGTTCAGGCGAAGGGGTGTTCGGGGCTGTCGATGGGACGCAGGGCATGCTGGCGCAACAGTTCGCCATAGCCGCGCACCAGGAAACCACCGCTGCGCGCCAGCCACTGTTCGCGGCGCTGGCGGTAGACCCGCGGCAGGAAGTACCACGGCAGGCCCGGCAGGTCGTGATGGACCAGGTGCAGGTTGAGGTGCAGGAACAGCCAGCTCAACGGCCAGCCGGCCTCGTTGAGTACGCTGCGCTGCTCCGGGCGGGTGGCGGGTCGATGTTCGTAGAAGGAACGCAGCATGGCCAGGGACAACGCCGGCACGCTGGCGAAGAACAGGTACTGGCTGACCGACAGGGCACTGTACTCGCTGATGAAGACGAACATCAGCAGGGTGCAGGCGCCGTGGCTCAGCCACATCCGCCAGGCCTGGCGCTCGCCCTTCTTCAGGCGGATGAATTCTTCGCGAGCGAGACCGACCAGCGCCTGCGGAGCGCCGGTCAGCAGGCGTCCGGGCACGGTCTTGTCCAGCCAGCGCAGGGCCCGCGCCAGCCATCCGGCGCGGGGCCAGTGCCGGCGGCTGAGGTAGCGGCTTTCCGGATCGATGCCGGGCAGGGTCAGGTCTTCATCGCGGTGATGCAGCAGGTGGCTGTCGCGGTACAGGGTGTAGGGGTACCAGACGGCGAACGGTGCGTAGCCGAGCAACTTGTTGAGCCAGGGGAAACGGGTCGGATGGCCGTGAAGCAATTCGTGCTGGAGCGACAGCCACAGCACCAGCAGCGGGATCAGCAACAACGTGGTCGGCCAGGCGCCGAGCAGCGGGCTGGCCAGCATCAGGCCGAACCAGCCGGCGTATACCCCGACCAGCAGCAGCCAGGTCGGCCACTCGCTGCGGCCAAGAAAGCTTGACTGCAGGCGCAGCACTTCATCGCGCTGGGCGTCGTCGAGGTAGTTGGGCATGGAGGGGGTCCTTAGTCATGGCTATGACCCCCTGTGCAATGAGGCGGGAAAATCTTGCAGATCGTTTGGCTATAAGGTCATGCCTTCTACCGTCCCTCTTCCACATCCTTGCCATTGGCATCGATCACCCGGCTCGACGGATAGCGCGAGGACGCATACCGGACCACCAGGATCGAGAACGACAGCAACAGGATCCCGCCACACAGGTACAGCAAGCCCTCGTCCGGCGCCTTGTGGTGCGACACATCGCCGATCAGCAGGCGGGTCAGCGCGGTGATCGCCACGTACAGCAGGAAGCGGATCGGCATGTGGTTGGTCTTGAAGTAGATCCCCACCATCGCGCCCAGTTCGAGGTAGATGAACAGCAGGAGGATGTCATCGACGCTCACCCCGCCCTTGCCGAGCATGTCGAGGAAGGTCATCACCGCGGCATAGGCGGTGATCCCGCCGATGCCGAACAGGGCCAGGTAGTGGAACGACTCGACGCACAGGTTGCCCAGCGAGTCGGCGGTGCCGTGCAGGCCCTTGCGCAGTTTTTCAGCCCATTTGATGTTCACGATGCAGTTTCCCTGATACGGCCTGGAAGAGGATGCGGCAGGCACATGACACCTTGCCTGCATGCAGTAAAAAGGCCAGCGGCCTCGCTTGAGAAGGCGACCGATTGCCGCAAGGCACGCCGCGACACGATCAGGCTGCAAAATCTGGGCTATAAAAAGGCCACTATCCAATGCCGGATCATTACTGTATAAATACCCAGTATTCGTATTCCCCCAATTTTCGAGAAAGGCGTGAGGTGATGAATGGCCGTCGAAGTGGTGTACCGCAGCAGCCGCGACCTGGAGCGTTTGTTCATGGATAAAGCCGAGGCAGATCGTCACGACAAGATGCTGGAGCTGGCGGAAATGCTGGCTGAAGTCCTGAAGAAGGCCGTGCCGTCGCTGGATGAACAGCAGGTCGACGACATCGGCATCTACATGGCGAAGAACCGCGACGTGTTCGCCAAGGCGTTCAAGAGCCAGCCGGATGCGCTGTCGGAGTTGCTGGACGGTGCCGCGGCCGAGGAATAAGCCTCAGCCGCCGTACACCAGACGCTCGGCAAGTTGTTCGGCGACCCGCGCCGGCGAGCGTTTTTCCGCCTGGGCGTGGGCGAACACCTCGGTCAGCCGGGTGGGAATCCGCGACAGGTGCGCGGTGATGTCGGGCGGTGCCACGCCCTGATGGGTCAGCGCAACGTAGATCAGCCCGCCGGAATTGATGATGTAGTCCGGGGCATAGAGAATCCCGCGGTTTTCCAGTTGGTCGGCCACCTGCAGGCTGGTCAGCTGGTTGTTGGCCGAGCCGGCCACCGCCGCGCAGCGCAGTTGCATCACGCTCTGCCCGGTGAGGATCGAACCCAGCCCGCACGGGGCGAAGATATCGCAGGGCGTGCCCACCAATGCCTCCGCAGCCACCGGTTGCGCGCCGAACTGCTCCATCGCCAGTTGTACCCGCCCCCGATCATGATCGCTGACCAGCAGCTCGGCACCCGCCGCATGCAGCTGCTCGGCCAGCGCATAGCCGACATTGCCCAAGCCCTGCACCGCCACGCGCAAGCCTTCCAGGTTGTCGCTGCCCAGGCGTGCCATCGAGGTGGCGCGGATGCCGGCGAACACGCCCATGGCCGAATGCGGCGAAGGATCGCCGGCGCGGGTGGTGCTGGTGACGTGGCGGGTGGACTGGGCAATGCAATCCATGTCCAGGGTCGAGGTCCCGCTGTCGATGGCGGTGATGTAGCGGCCTTCGAGGGATTCGACGAAACGCCCGAACGCCTCGAACAGCGCCGCGCGGTTTTCCACATGGGGATTGCGGATGATCACCGCCTTGCCGCCGCCCAGCGGCAAGCCGGCCAGGGCGGCCTTGTAGGTCATGCCCTGGGCCAGGCGGATGGCGTCGGTCATGGCGCTGTCGTCGTCCGGGTAGGCGAGGTAGCGACAGCCGCCCAGCGCGGGCCCCAGCTGCTCGTTGTGGATCGCGATCACCGCCTTGAGGCCGGTGGCCGGGTCGACGCACAGGTGCAGGGACTGGGTACGGGTGCTTTGCATGAGAGCGAACATCTACGGGCCCTCGTTGACAGTGCTCCCACCAGTATAGGTGGCACTTCGGCGCGCGCCCGGACACTGGACGAAACGATTCTCCGGGGCTAAAACAGTAGCTCTCAGCGGAGACCGCCATGAACCCACGCCAAGCATGCCTGGCCTGTCTGGAACGCACGCCCCCGGCCTTGTTCGAGGCCGGGTTGTGGATTGCTGCCGAGCACGATGGCGCGGTGGACCCGGCACAGGTGATGCGCACGGTGAGAGACCTGCAGCACGAGATCAGCAACGACCTGCCGCTGCTGCCACTGCACGAGCTGGCCCAGCCGCTGCTGCGCAAGCTGTGCGCACTGGGTTTCCAGGAAGACGAATACCATCCGCTGCGACCGCAGGCGGCCTTGCTCGACCAGTTGCTGGTGCGTCGGCGCGGGCAGCCACTGACCCTGGCGCTGCTCAGCCTGGAGCTGGCCCGGGGCCTGTCGATTCCCCTGGAGGGCGTGAATTTTCCCGGGCACTTCCTGTTGCGCGTGCCCGGGGCGGATCATCTGCTCGATCCCTGTGGCGGGCGGCGCTTGTATCCGGCGGATTGCCGGGAACTGCTCGGTCGGCAGTTCGGACCGCAGATGGTGTTGAGCAAGGAACATGTGCAGAGCGCCACGCCGATGCAGATGCTCCAGCGCCTGTCGCGCAACCTGCGGCAACTGCACTCGACCCATGACGATGACCTGGCGGCGCTGAAGGACGCCGAACGCGTGCTGCTGCTGGGGCCGGCGCTGGCCAGTGACTACCTGGCGCGGGCTACCTTGTACCAGCATCTGGAATGCCCGCAGGCGGAGCGGTTCGACCTGGAGCATGCGTTGTTGCTGACCGACGATCCGATCCAGCGGCTGCGGCTGACCGAGCGTTTGAGTCATCTGCCGGCTGGCAAGAAATCAGTGCATTAGAGGTGTTCTTCCGGGCCCTATCGCTGGCAAGCCAGCTCCCACAGGGTCCGCGCCGAGCACAAATAATCTGGCTGGCAGAGAACCTTGTGGGAGCTGGCTTGCCAGCGATGAGCATGGGTATCTACACATCTCGGTAAAGCAAAGCGCGGACCCTGTGGGAGCGGGTTTACCCGCGATTGCCATGGCGAATTCACTACAGTAATCGCGGGTGAACCCGCTCCCACAGGGTCCGCGTCGAACACAAATAATCTGGCTGGCAGAGAACCTTGTGGGAGCTGGCAAGCCAGCGATGAGCATGGGTATCTACACATCTCGGTCAAGTAAAGCGCGGACCCTGTGGGAGCTGGCTTGCCAGCGATGAGGCCCGAAAGAGCACTACAGGATCACCCGGCTGCCGGGGTATCCGGCTGACGCGAAGGATGCGCCAGCATGAACGCCGGATGCTCCTCCGCCAGCCCCACCACCCGCAGGATCCGCGGATAACCGCCCAGGTCGATATTGAAGCGCCTGGCCGCATACACCTGCGGAATCAGGTACACATCCGCCAGTCCCGGCTCGTCACCGAAGCAGAAGCCCTCATCGCCAATCAGCTGCTCCACCGCCGCCAGCCCCTGGCTGATCCAGTGGCCGATCCACTGGTTCACCGCCGCCTCGTCCTGCCCCAGTTCGCGCAGGCGATTGAGCACGCTGACATTGTGCAGCGGGTGGATATCGCAACCGATCAGCGCCGCCACGCCCCGGACCCGGGCGCGCTGCACCGGGTCATGGGGCAGCAGCGCCGGCTGTGGATACACCTCTTCCAGGTACTCGATGATCGCCGGCGACTGCACCAGCAGTTCACCGGAATCGGCCTTCAGCGCCGGCACCCGCCCCTGGGGATTGAGCGCGAGGAAATGTTCCTCGCGCTGCTCGCCCTTGAGCAGGTTGACCGGCAGCGACTGGAATTCCAGCTGCTTCAGCGCCAGGGCGATACGTACCCGGTACGACGAAGTGGAGCGGTAGTAGGTGAACAGTTCCATGGCTCAGGCCTCTCAGTGCGCCGCAACGACCTTGCCGCGACATTCGCCGAAGCCGATGCTGGCCACGCCGTCACGCTTGGCGCGGGCGCGCAGGATGATTTCGTCGCCGTCTTCGAGGAACTTGCGCACCTCGCCCGACGCCAGTTCCACCGGGTGCTTGCCGCCCTCGGTGATCTCCAGCAGGCTGCCGAACTGACCCGGCTCGGCACCGGACAGGGTGCCGGAACCGAACAGGTCGCCCGGCTGCAGCTGGCAACCATTGACGCTGTGGTGCGCGACCATCTGCGCCACGGTCCAGTACATGCTCAGGGTGTTGCTCAGGGTCAGGCGATGGGCCGGCAGCTCCTGCTCGCGCATGCGCTCGGTAAGCAGCAGCACTTCCAGCTCGATATCGAAGGCACCGCCAGCCTGGTCGCGGGTGTCCAGCAGGTAGGACAGCGGCTGCGGATCACCGTTCGGACGGGCGGGCTGGGCGCAGCGGAACGGTGCCAGGGCCTCGGCGGTGACCACCCAGGGCGAAACCGTGGAGATGAAACTCTTCGACAGGAACGGGCCCAGCGGCTGGTATTCCCAGGACTGGATGTCCCGCGCCGACCAGTCGTTCAGCAGGCAGAAGCCGGCGATATGCTCGGCGGCGTCGCCCACCGGGATCGGCTGGCCCAGTTCGTTGCCCTGGCCGATCCAGATCCCCAGTTCCAGCTCATAGTCCAGGCGTGCGCAGGGACCGAAGCTCGGCTCGGTCTGCCCGGCCGGCAGGGTCTGGCCCTTGGGCCGGCGCACCTCGGTACCGGACGCACGGATGGTCGAGGCACGGCCGTGGTAGCCGATCGGCACATGCTTGTAGTTGGGCAGCAGCGGGTTGTCCGGGCGGAACAGCTTGCCGACGTTCTTCGCGTGCTCGATGCCGACGTAGAAGTCGGTGTAGTCGCCGATCCGGGCCGGCAGGTGCAGTTCGCAGGCGTCGGCCGGATACAGGGCGGCCTGCAGCGCGGCCTGGTGCTCGCTGCCGTCGCCGAGCAGCGCCAGCAGACGCTCGCGCAGGGCCACGCGCGGACCGCGCCCCAGGGCGAAGAAGGCGTTCAGCGCACCGCCACGGGTGGCTTCGACAGCGGCCCGGGCTTCACCTTCGAACAGGCCGGCGGCCAATACCGCCTCCAGATCGAGGATGGCATCGCCGATGGCCACGCCGCAGCGGCGTTCGCCACCGGCGCGGCTGAAGATCCCCAGCGGCAGGTTCTGCAGCGGGAAGTCGCTATGCCCGTTGGCGGTTTCCACCCAACTGCGGGCAATGGCGGTCTGGTTCATGCTTGTCTCCAGTTCGGATTGAAGGTGCTCGGCAGCGTGGCCCAGCAACTATCGTAGTCGTTCTGCAATTGCGGGCAGTCCAGGGCATGGCGACTCGGACGCAGCACCTGGCTGGTCTCGAACATGAAGGCCATGGTGTTATCGATCTTGTTCGGCGCAAGGTCCACTGCGATGGCCTTGGCGCAGGTCTCGGCGTCCGGACCGTGGGCGCTCATGCAGCCGTGCAGCGAGGCGCCGCCGGGCAGGAAGCCTTCGGCCTTGGCGTCGTACTCGCCCTTGATCAGGCCCATGAACTCGTTCATCAGGTTGCGGTGGAACCATGGTGGACGGAAGGTCTTCTCGGCCACCATCCAGCGCGGCGGGAAGATCACGAAGTCGATGTTGGCCATACCCGGCACGCTGGTGGGCGAGGTCAGCACGGTGAAGATCGACGGGTCGGGATGGTCGTAGCTGACCGTGCCGATGGTGTTGAAACGGCGCAGGTCGTACTTGTACGGCACGTTGTTGCCGTGCCAGGCGACCACGTCCAGTGGCGAGTGTTGCAGTTCGCAGCCCCACAGTTCGCCACAGAATTTCTGCACCAGGCGCACCGGCCCTTGCTGCTCTTCGTAGTGCGCCACCGGGGCGAGGAAGTCGCGCGGGTTGGCCAGGCCGTTGCTGCCGATCGGGCCCAGGTCCGGGATGCGCAGTGGCGCGCCATGGTTCTCGGCGACATAGCCGCGGGCCTCGCCGTCCGGCAGTTCGACGCGGAACTTCATGCCGCGAGGGATCACCGCGATTTCCAGCGGCTCGACTTCCAGCACGCCCAGCTCGGTGGCCAGGCGCAGGCGGCCCGATTGCGGCACCAGCAGCAGCTCGCCGTCGGCGTTGAAGAACACCCGCTCCATGGAACGGTTGGCGCAGTAGCAATGGATGCTGATGCCCGCCGGTTTTTCCCCTGCCGAGTTGGCCGCCATGGTCACCCAGCCATCGATGAAGTCGGTGGGTTCCGCCGGCATCTCCAGCGGGCTCCAGCGCAGGCGGTTGGGCGTCACCTCACCCAGCCCGCCGCCGGCCAGCTGACGCTCCAGGCGCACGAACGCCGGGTGCAGCGCCGACGGGCGGATGCGGTACAGCCAGGTCCGGCGCTGCTCGCTGCGGCTCATGGTGAACGCCGTGCCCGAGAGCAGTTCGGCATAGAGCCCGTAGGGGGCTTTCTGCGGGGAGTTCTGGCCGACCGGCAGGGCGCCGGGCAGTGCCTCGCTGGCGAATTCGTTGCCGAAGCCGCTCTGGTAGGCGAGGGCGGAAGGGTAATCGGAGTTCATCGAGCCTCCTGGCCGACAGGCCGGTTATTGTTATTCGTAATTAGATTACGCATAACGTAATTTGATCACCGCAGGGCGTCAAGCTATAAAGACGCCCTCCCCCCGCTCCGCACAGTGAAACCGACCATGAGCAAAGCCACGCCCCCCGCCGACAACGGCAAACAGAAGGTCCGCTCGGCGGAGGTCGGCACCGATATCCTCAAGGCCCTGGCACAGCTGTCACCGGCCACCTCGCTGTCGCGCCTTGCCGAGCACGTGGAGATGCCGGCGAGCAAGGTGCACCGCTACCTGCAGGCGTTGATCGCCAGCGGCTTCGCCGAACAGGACCCGGCCACCAACCACTACGGCCTGGGCCGCGAGGCGCTGCGGGTGGGCCTGGCGGCCCTGGGCGGGATGGATGTGCTGAAGGTCGCGGCGGTGCCGCTCTCGGAATTGCGCGACCAGCTCAACGAAAGCTGCTTCATCGCGGTCTGGGGCAACCAGGGCGCCACCGTGGTGAATATCGAGCCGGCGGTGCGCGCGGTGACGGTGGTCACCCAGATCGGCTCGGTGCTGCCGCTGCTCAGTTCGTCCACCGGCCTGGTGTTCGGCGCCTACCTGCCGGAACGGGAAACCGTCGAGCTGCGCGACCAGGAACTGGCGCACTCGGGGCACGACGCCCAGCACTACGCCAACCTGTTCGCCAGCATTCGCGAACGTGGCCTGCACCATGTGCATGGCTTGCTGATGCCGGGGGTCGATGCCCTGTCGGCGCCGGTGTTCAATGCCATGGGCCAGATCGTCGCGGTGATCACCGTTGTCGGCCCGACCTCGATCTTCCACGCCGACGAAGAAGGCCCGGCGGCGCGCCAACTGCTCGCGGCGACCAAAGCCATCAGCTGGCGCATGGGCTATGAAGGGACGCAGTGACCTGATTTGGTGCACTGTTGCCGTCGATGCAACAGTGAATGTCAGAAAGCGCTATTTTTCCGCGGGTTACGCCTGACTATCCTTCTCCTGCCTTGACGACCCGGTGTTCGCCAAGGCGCGAAGTTGACACTTCGCACCCCTTAACGAACGGTTAATGCTCTCCCCCTAGAGTGCTCCACGTTCGTTGTTGTGAAGTGTCACCCTTCAGCATCACCGACGTTGATTTTGAAGCTCCTTGATCTGCGTCTTGTTTGGCCGCTGCCTTTGCAGCGGCCTTTTTTATTTGTGCCTCAATCGCAGTGAAAGCGATGCAGCAGGCGGTGCGCCACCGGCGCCAGGAGCAAGCCGATACTGGCGACGAACACCAGCCCCACATACAGCCCGTACACGGCAAAGAACAGCTTGCCGCCCGGGGTTTCCGGCAGATCCACTGGCCCCATGCCCCCCAGCAGCAGGGTGGCGTTGAAAGCCGCGTCATACCATTTCACGTTTTCTTCGAAATACAGATGCCCGGTTACCCCGATCAGGATCGAGCCCAGCAGCAGCAATGCCGCCCCCAAGGCGTGAAGCATGAGCCGGCTGCGGAATTGTTCGGTGGAAATGACGTCTTCGTTCTTCGATTCGTACACGGGTGCACTCCTTGTCGCGATCACGGCTTGGCAGCTTAGGAAAGATCTGCGGATCGCGACAGGAAATGCCCTCAATCAACGAAGGGCGAATCGTTGCAAATTGCTCATCATCTGCTGCAAGGCTTCCAGGCTGTCCTTGGGGTGCACGGCGTTCTCGAAGTCGCCGATGCGCCCCCAATTGGCCACGACATCCTCGACGCTGAAGCCCTCCCGAGGATCGAACCCGGCCCCCAGGCTGCGTTCCCAGCGCACCTGGCCGATCCAGCCACCGCCAACCTCGTAGAGGTTGCCGCTGTCCTGGCACCGGTCGCTGCCCAGGTACACCACCAGCGGGCTGATCAGTTCGGGCTTGAGCTGCTCGAAGACCTGCGGCGGAATCAGTCCTTCGGTCATCCGCGTACCGCCGGTCGGGGCGATGGCGTTGACCAGCACGCCGCTCTTGCGCCCTTCCAGGGCCAGGGTGCGGGTCAGGCCGTAGAGGCCGAGCTTGGCCATGCCGTAGTTGGCCTGGCCGAAGTTGCCGTAGATGCCCGAGGTCGACGAGGTGAAGATCACCCGCCCCCAATTCTGCTCGCGCAGGTGCGGCCAGGCGGCGCGGGTCACCTTGTAGGCGCCCTCGACGTGGACCTTGTAGACCAGGTCCCAGTCCGGGTCGTCCATCTTGTGGAAGGTCTTGTCGCGCAGGATGCCGGCGTTGTTCACCACCACGTCGACCCGGCCGAAGCTGTCCAGGGCCTGCTCGACGATGCGCTGGCCGTCGGTGACCGAGTCATGGTTGGCCACCGCCTGGCCGCCGGCCTCGCGGATTTCCGCGACCACGCGATCGGCCGCCGAGGCGTTGGCGCCTTCGCCGTGGGTCGAGCCGCCCAGGTCGTTGACCACCACCTTCGCCCCATGACGGGCGAACAACAGGGCATGGGCCCGGCCGAGGCCGCCGCCGGCCCCCGTGACGATCACCACTCTATCTTCCAGGCGCACCGAATCGGTCATGGCTCAACTCCAACTGAACAGGGAACGGAAGGGCCAGTGTCGACCAGTGCCCTGCCCCGGACAACGAACCGGGGGGGCGCTGAATGGCGGGTGATAAGTGACGCTTGGGTCAGGACCAGGCGACCTTCTGCGGGCTCCAGGCCAGTGGCTGGTGGCGAAAGTCCAGGTAGTGGCTGAGCACCTGGCACGGCGACTCGGTATGGGGGTAGTGACCGATGCCGTGCAGCAGCACGGTATCGGGCTCCGGCACCAGCTCCTCATAGCGCTCGACCATGTGCGCGCCGGACAGCGGATCCGCCGCACCATTGATGAAGCGCAGGGGCAAGCGCGCTGCCTGGAGGGCGCCAACCCAACGCTGGCGGTGCGCCTGGCGCTCGGTGAGGTACGCCGACAGGCGGTGCAGGATGCGGTTGCCGCGGTTCGACACGATCAGGCTCCAGCAATCGTCCAGCGCGCTTTCGCTGGGCTGGGTGCCGGGACCGTAGATCTGCCCGACGTTGCGCACCAGGTCGTCGCGGTCGAAGGTGCGCGCCACCAGCCAGCCGAGGCGGCTGAGCAGCAGGCGCTGGAGCAGCAGCGGACGGTGGCATTCCGGAAACAGGCCGGCATTGAGAAAGACGCAACTGGCGATGTCGATGCGGCCTTCGTTGTGTCGCGCCAGCAGTTCCTGGGCGACGCTGCCGCCGTAGTCGTGGGCGAGAATATGCAGCGGCTCCTGGATATGCAGGTGCGCCAGCAGGGCCTGTTGCAGGTCGGCCTGCTCCAGCAGGCTGTAACGGTGCCCCGGTGGCTTGGCGGAATCGCCGAAGCCGAGCATGTCGCAGGCGATCACGCGAAAGCGCTGGGCCAGCGGCTGCCAGAGGTAATGCCAGTCCCAGCTGGCGGTTGGAAATCCGTGAATAAGTAGCAGTGGCTCTCCCTGCCCTGCCGTCCAGTAGCGAATGCTCTGGCCGCGGAACGTGAATCCCAGGCTCCGTGTCCGCCAGACGCACAGAGGAATCTCTGCCAGTGGCATTGCGGCTTTCTCGGCTGGTGATTGTGGTGAGTGTCGGGGTGGCGGCACATTTTCTGTGCTCTGCCGGAGAGCATAGACAGCCACTGGCGAAGCGGAAGTTTCCTTGGCAGCCAGCTTGATGACCTTGCAGGACAGGCGCCGAATGGTTCGGCGCCCGAGAGGGAGGAATCAGCCCCGCAGCTTGGCGGCAAACTCGGCCAGCCAGGGTTCGGCATCGACTTCGGGGGTGACGGTTTCGCTGGCATCGAGACGCAGCATCGGCTGGACTTCCTCGATGCCCAGCTCGGCGAACAGCTCGCGCAGTTGCTCGCCACCGCCGCAGAAGGTGTCGCCGTAGCTGGAATCACCCAGTCCCAGCACCGCACCCGGCAGGCCGCGCCAGGCGGCGGGCAGGCTGTCGCGGATCTCGCTGAACAGCGGCACCAGGCTATCCGGCAGCTCGCCCATGCCGGTGGTGGAGGTCACGGCGAGAAACGCCTCGGGGGCGAAGGCCTGGACATCGGCGAGGGTGGCGCGGGCAGCGTGCCAGGCATCGAAACCGGCGGCCTTGAGCAGGGACTGGGCGTGACGGGCGACTTCTTCGGCGGTGCCGTAGACCGAACCGGACAGGATGACCACTTTCATGACGGATTCCGTATCTGAGCAAAAGCGTAGGATACTAGCACCGATGGCTGGCAAAAGGCCTTATCCCTTGGGCCTACATGCACTAGAATCGCCCATCCTCCTCGCCCTAGCGCCGGATCCGCCGATGATCAACGCCACACTGCTGCAACGCATGATCGATGCCTCCAACGACGGCATCGTGGTCGCCGAACAGGAAGGCGACGAAGACACCATCCTGATCTACGTGAACCCGGCGTTCGAGCGCCTGAGCGGCTACGAGGCCAACGACATCCTCTACCGCGACTGCCGCTTCCTCCAGGGCGAGGACCGCGACCAGCCGGCCCGCGCACTGATCCGCCAGGCCCTGGACAGCCGCCAGCCCTGCCGCGAGATCCTGCGCAACTACCGCAAGGACGGCAGTGCATTCTGGAACGAGCTGTCGATCACCCCGGTGTTCAACGAGGCCGACCAGCTCACCTATTTCATCGGCATCCAGAAGGATGTCACCCGCCAGGTCGAGGCCGAGCAGCGGGTGATCGAACTGGAACGGCAACTGGCCGAGGCACGGGCGCATATCCAGCGCCTGGAAAACGACCAACGGTCGTAACAAAGGCACCGTTTCGCGGTCCATCGATCACCCGGAAAATCGCAGCAGTCATTCCCATGCAAGCCGATGCCCTTCTGACCCAGGACGAGCTGGATTTCATCCAGAGCGTGCACCGCTCGCCCCAGCTCAACCGCGTGGACCCCAACGCCACGCTGCGCCTCAATGGCCGCCGCGACGTGCAACAGTTGCTCACTCGCCTGGTGGCCAACGAGCAGGTCACGGTGCATGCGCGGCTGGACAACCAGCAGATGAGTTTCCCGCTGCAACTGGTGGAGGACGAATTCCATGCCCTGCACCTGCAACTGGGCGCGCCGAGCATCTATGAGGAAGGCGAAGTGGTCCGGCCCTGGCGCATGGCCCTGGAGCAGCCGGTCATGCTGGAAGATCGACTGGGCCTGAGCAGCGGACTGAAGGTCCGGGAGATTTCCTTCAAGGGCGTGCTGCTGGAACTGCCGGAAGGCCGCAAGGCGCCGAAGACCTTCAGCCTCTGGTTCGCCCCCGACGGCATCGCCCCCATCGCCCTGCGTGGCACCCTGCAACGGCTTACCGTCGAAGGCCTGGCCGCCTACAAGCTGAGCCAGCGCCAGCCGGAAGAGATCGAGCGGTTACGCCAGTACATGCTGCAACAGCACCGCCGCGCCCATCCGGAAGTGCATTTCACCTAACTGTCCAGGTGGCCGTCCAGGCACTGCTGCAACCGCCGCCGCATCAACCGCCCTTCCCCGCCAAGACAGGTGATCTGCGACCCGACCAGGCTGTCCTGGGCCATCTCCGACGCCTCGCCGGCGAACAGCAGCGGGCAGTCCAGTGCCAGCGCCAGGCGCGCCAGGCGCTTGGGCAGGTCGCCAGCCGGCGCGTGATTGGAGAACAGCACCAGCGCATCCGGCGCCCTGCGCTCGCAGACCAGGGTCAGCTCCTCCAGCGGCTGCCCGGGGGCAAGCACCGCGACCTCGACATCGCTGCTGCCCAGCAACAGCGCGCACACCAGCAACTCCAGTTCGCGGCATTGCTCCGGCAGCCCCGCCAGCAGCACGCGGCTGGACTGCTCTTCCCGAGCCAGTTGCAGGCGCTGCCAGGCGCGGGAACGCAGGAAGGCATCGAGGAACAGCCATTCGCTGGCGCGGCCGAAACCGTCGTGGGCCATGCGCAGTTCCAGCCACAGCGGCATGAGGATGTCCTGGAACACCACGGCCAGTGGATAACTGGCGAACACCTGGCCGTAGAGCCGCTCCAGGCGCAGGTCGTCGAACATCTGCACGGCCTGGCGCACCTGGTTGCGCCAGTGGTCGTGATCCTTGGAGCCGGATGCACTCGCGGGTTCAGGCGGCAGACTGTCCGGCGCGCGGTCGCGAGCGAGGATCTTGCCGACCTTGCTCACCGCCACGCCGCGCTCGATCCAGCCGAGGATATGGCGGACTTCGTCGATATCGGCGCGGGAGTACAGGCGATGCCCACTTTCGGTGCGCGTCGGCTGGATCAGCCCATAACGGCGCTCCCAGGCACGCAAGGTGACCGGATTGATGCCCGTCAGCCGCGACACCTCACGGATGGGAAACAGTTCCTCATGGTCCAGACCGCGTTCACTGAGTGACGCCGGGGAAAGCTCGATCATCGCCTGACACGCCGCAGATTTGTAGGAAACGGATGACCATTCTAGCCCGGACCCCAGCGGTCGGATCAAACATCGGCGTGAACGCCGTCAAAGCTGACACTGACGGGTCACACTATTTACGGAATAATCCTTGCTTGTTTTCAGACGTCGCCCAGCACCCCGGGCGGCGTTCAAGGTCAGGGCTACCCGCCGCGACCGTTTGCCAGGAGATACACGATGTCTACCCCACCCGTTACCTTGATGGTCGCGCGGCGCGTTGCCGAAGGCCGTTATCAGGACATGATCGCCTGGTTGCACGAAGGCGAGCAGCTCGCCACCGACTTTCCCGGCTACCTCGGCTCCGGGGTGCTCGCCCCGCCGCCCCAGGGCGACGAATTCCAGATCATCTTCCGCTTCGTCGATGAAAAGACCCTGCATGCCTGGGAGTTCTCCGCCTCGCGCAGCGCCTGGCTGGCCCGCGGCAATGGCCTGTTCCAGCAACCCACGGAACGGCGCGTCAGCGGTATCGAGGGTTGGTTCGGCAACGACGCCGCGCAGCGCCCGCCGCGCTGGAAGCAGGCCGTGGCGATCTGGCTGGCGTTCTTCCCGGTGTCGCTGGCGTTCAACCTGCTGTTCGGCCACTGGCTGGCGGAGCTGAGCCTGCTGCCGCGGATCCTGCTCAGCACCCTGGGCCTGACGCCGCTCATGGTGTACTTCTTCATCCCGCTGTCGACCCGCTGCCTGGCCGGCTGGCTGAATGCCCGTCCGCCCGTGCCGAAGCAGCCGACCAACGGCGGCGAATCGCTGGAAGGCCGCTGACCCGCCGGGGGCGGTCATTCCAGGTGAGTTCGGGTATGCTGGCGGCTGACCGCGAACCTGAAAAAGTTGATCGTCCCCGCATATGAACAGCCCAATCCTAGTTACCGGTGGCAGCCAGCGAGTCGGGCTGGCGCTGGCCACGCAACTGGCGCAGGCCGGCCACACGGTGGTCAGCGCCAGCCGTAGCAAAATCACCCACCCGGCGCACCCGAACATCATCCCGTTCCAGGCCGACCTGTGCCGCGCCGACGATCGCGAAGCGCTGATCGACCACCTGCGCGGCTACGACGGCCTGCGGGCGATCATCCACAACGCCTCGCTGTGGCTCGACGACGACCTCGACAACCTCGACACCATGTTCAAGCTGCACGTCGAGGCGCCTTATCACCTCAACCTGGCCCTGGGCGAGCAACTGCTGAAGCTGGACAAGGCGGATATCATCCATATCTGCGACGAAACCTCGTCCCGCGGCAGCAAGAGCCATATCGGCTATGCCGCGACCAAGGCCGCGCTGCAGAACATGGTGCTGTCGTTCGCCGAGAAGTACGCGCCGACGGTGCGCGTGAACGGCGTCCTGCCGGGGCTGCTGATCCTCAAGGAAGGCGGTGACGAGCAGTACCGCCAGCAGACCCTGAAGAAGGCCCTGCTGGAGTTCGAGCCGGGCGCCCAGCCGCTGATCGATGCGGTGTGCTTCCTCCTTGAAAGCCAGTACAGCACCGGCAGCAACGTGGTCATCAACGGTGGCCGCCACCTGAAGAACCGAATCGCCTGATAACGAGAACGCCATGACTCCGCAAGAACAACTCGAACTCGAAGCGGCGGCCTTCCGTCGCCTGGTCGATCACCTGCGCAACCGCACCGACGTGCAGAACATCGACCTGATGAACCTGTCCGGCTTCTGCCGCAACTGCCTGTCCAAGTGGTACAAGGCCGCCGCGGACGAACGCCAGATCGAGGTAAGCCTGGATGACGCCCGCGAGGTGGTCTACGGCATGCCTTACGAGCAGTGGAAAAGCCAATACCAGAAAGAAGCCAGCGCCGAGCAGCAAGCCGCGTTCGCCAAAGGAAAACCGCATGACTGACCTGAACACCCTGCGCCGCAGCCTCGCCAGCGGCGAGCACGCCTTCGCCGATACCCTGGCGTTCGTCGCCGAGCACTACGACTACACCCAGACCGCCTTCGACAACGGCGGCGTGAAAAGCGCCGCCGGGCAGAACGAAGGGTCCTGCAAGACCCTTGGCCTGGCCCTGCTGGAAGGCCTGAGCGACGAGGAAGCCCTGCTGGCCTTCGGCGAGCACTACCGCTCGGTGGTGGCAACGCCGGAAGGCAGCGACCACGGCAATATCCGCGCCCTGATCGCCCATGGCCTGGCCGGGGTGAAGTTCGAAGGCGAGCCGCTCAAGCGCAAGGCTTGAGTCTTGTGATGTAGCGAATGGCCTTATCGCTGGCAAGCCAGCTCCCACAGGGTCTTGTGCCTGTCCTTGAGATTGAAGACAGCCAGGAACCTTGTGGGAGCTGGCTTGCCAGCGATGAGGCCAGAGAAAACACTTTCACGTCTCGATCCGCAACCACTCCCAGCGCTCGCGATAACTCTCGGCCTTGCGCCGGAACATCGCCGGCTGCTCATTCAGCGGATTGCTGCGCAGCACGCCCTGCTGCAGATCCTCCAGCCCCCAGGTGCTGTACAACTCGCCGCTGCGCACATCGAGACCGACGCATGTCGAGCGCACCAGGTAGCGGTCGATACCGTCGGTGACCTTGAGCAGCGGCGCATAGGGCACGCCGAATTTCTCTTCGTACCAGAGATGTACCCGCGCCTGGTTGCGCACCTCGACCTGGTCGGCGAAATCCCCGCAGGCCGCGCGAACCCGCTGGATCACCCGGTCCTCGGCTTCCCAAGAAAGGTCCGGGTCGAAGTAGATGACGTCGTAGTCCTTCACGCCCCAGCCCGGCTCGCGGCCGACCTTCAGGTTCCACAGGGCCTGGAACAGGCAGCCGGCGGTGAGCATGCAATGCGGCAGGTCGAGGCCGACGAGCAGGTCCATCAGCCGCGCATTGACCGGGTTCTTCATGGCCATGGCGACCAATGTCTGTGCCGTCAGCTGGCTCATCAGATCGACTCGTCCCGGGCCGGCGGCGGCAGTTCCCACACCGACGGCGGCATGTCGAACAGCTTGTCCAGGTCGAAACGCAGGTTTTCGTCCCGCAGCCCCAGCACCATCACCAACAGCAGCAACAACGCCAGTCCGCCCTCCGGCACGCCCCAGCGCGGGACCTCGGCGTTGCGCCCGCGGCTGCACCACCAGGCCTGGCCGACGCAGAATGCGCCGATGGCGACGACCCAGAGGTAATAGCCGGGCGCAAAACCGGTGACATCGTGGAAGCTGTAGTTGATGTTGTCCGGCAGACGCTGGATGGCATGACTGACTGCAGCCAGGTACAGCGCCCAGATGCCGAGGAACAGCGACAGCCAGCGCAGCCGCCGACGCAGTAGCAGGGCCATGCCGTACAAGGGATTGGCGAACCAGCCGAACAGTCCGAAGACCACACCCCAGGGTCCCTGGAACAGGGCCTGCAGCGCAGTGACGACGTTGCCGCCGCCGAGATTCACGGCATCCAGGCACAGGGCCAGGAGATAGAAAAGAAGGCTGAGGGTGACGTAGAGACGCGCCATGCGGCGACCTTGGGTACAGGAGATGAGCCCGGACAATACAACAGTTTGTGGAGATGCTGATGGCCTCATCGCTGGCAAGCCAGCGATGGGGCCATCAACCCCGGATCAGAACTCCAGGCTGAAGCTCACGGTCACCGCGTTGTCGCGGCTCTCGCTGGCCAACTGACCGGAATAACCCAGGCCCAGTTTGCCCTTCGCACCGACGCTCAGGTCCACGCCCGCCTCGACCACCGCGGCATCCCGGGCGATCGGTACGCCCGAGTTGCTGAACCCGGCACCGCCCTCGACGAAGCGCAGGTCGGCATCCGGCTTGGTATCACCGAAGGCATGCCGCCAGCCGATGCTGCCGCGCGGAGTGAGGGTGGCACCGTTGTCCAGGGTGAACGACTTGCCGACCCGCAGGCCCACGGTGGAGAACACCACGTCCTGATCGGTGTTGGCTTCCAGGCGCCCTACCCCGCCTTTTTCACGCGCCTTGTCGCTGTCGTGGTTGACGTAGGCCAGGCCGGCGAACGGCTCCAGCGCCACGCCGTTGGCATCGATGGCGTAGCCCACTTCGCCGAACACCTGTGCAGTGCGCGCCTTGTAGCTGGACTTCAGGCGATCGTTGTAGTCGCCAGCCTGCACGTAGCGCTTGCTGTCGATGTCGTGCCAGGTGTAGCCGGCGCCGAGACGGGCGGCGAAAGCGTCCATCTGGTAGCTCAGGTAGGTCGCCAGGTGGTAGCTGTCCACCGACGCATCCTGACCCTTGCCCTTGGCGTTGATGCTGCTGTTGGTGTAACCGGCGGCGATACCGGCGCGCCATTGGTCGTTGAGGTTGTTGTCGAAGCCGATCAGGAAACCGGACAGGTCGCGGTCGACGTTGGCCGCGTTGTGGCCGCCATCGAAATCACCCCAGCCGCCCACGGCACGGATCCAGCCCACGCCCTCGCCGCTGCAGCCACGACCGGTGGTCTGCTGGTTGCTGGTCGGTGCCAGGGTGTTGCGCGGATCCTGTTCATCGCTGCAACCGGCCTGGCGCATACGGTCGTTGACTGCGTCGCGGATGTAGCGCGAGTCCTCGATCAGCACGGTGGCGGTGCTGGCGTAGATCTCGCCGGACAGGCTTTCGAACGTCGCCACGGCGCTGCTGGCGGTGGAGCTGATCACCGCGTTGCGCAGGGAGGCCGGCGCCGCGGCGCTTTCCAGGGCTGCCGCGACTTCACGCTGGTTGTCGGTCTGCGCCACGCTGGCGAAGGCCGTGCCGTTGCGCGCCACGTCCAGGGTCACGGCATTGGCGCCGTAGTTCAGCGTGGTGTCGAGGAACGCCAGCTGGGTCAGGTTGTTGCTGGCAAAGGTACCGCTGACGCCTCCGGTGGCCGAGACCAGGGTGTACTGGGTGTCACCGCTGTACGAGCCGAGGTTGGCCACGTTCAGCGTGCCGCCCAGGTTCGCCGTGCCGCCTACGTTGAGGTAGTTGGTCAGGCTTGGCGTCAGTGCGATGGTCAGGGTACCGGCGTTGCTGAAGTTGCCCGCCACCGAGAGGTTGCCGCCATCCAGGCCGGTAACCACGCTGCCGTTGTTGACCAGCGAACCGACGCTGCCGGTACCGGCGAGCGTGCCATTGGTGCCGACGGTGACCTGGGCGCCGAACACGGTACCCGGGTTGGCCGCGTTGCCAACGATCACGCTGCCCTGGTCGACGCTGAAGGCGCCGTTGAACGGCTGGCTGCCGACGATCAGCAGGTCGCCGGTGCCTTGCTTGCTGATGCTGCCGTTACCGCTGAGGATGCCGCTGAACTGCCCGCTGCTGCCCTGGGCGAAGACCAGATTGGCGTTGTTGGTGATGTTGCCTTGCAGGCTGGTGGTGTTGCCCATCAGCGTACCGCCACTGACGGTGGTGCCGCCGGTGTAGGTGTTGGCGCCGGCGAGGTACAGGGTGCCCGCATCCAGTTTCTCGATGCCGCCTGTGCCCACCAGTGGCGCCGAGATGACCGCCGTACCGGTGCCGACGCGGACTGCCGCGAGGTCGCCGCCGGCCGAGTTGACCGCCTGCAGGGCACCGCCGGTGCCGGCCTGCACGGTATA
The DNA here is from genome assembly GCF_036324125.1 of Pseudomonas ulcerans. NCBI lineage: Bacteria > Pseudomonadati > Pseudomonadota > Gammaproteobacteria > Pseudomonadales > Pseudomonadaceae > Pseudomonas > Pseudomonas ulcerans. Next base: position 69,527 of record NZ_JAZDQN010000016.1, read on the forward strand.
GCCATCGGTGAGGAACTGCAGACCGGTGAAGGACTGCTGGCCGGCCACGGTGACAGTGCCCGCGTCACCGCCGAACACGGCAAAGGTGTCGTTCCAGGCATTGCTGCTGGTGCCGGCGGTGTTGGTCCAGTTGGTGGTGCCGCTGGCCCAGGTGCCGGTACCGCCGCTGACGGTGCCGTCGCCGGTGGTCTTGCTGCCGTTCCAGAACAGCAGGTTGCTGCCCACTACCAGGTTGATCTGGTTGGCGATGGCAGTCTGCAGGGTCAGGTCCGCCAGCGTGGTGCCGGCTGGCAGGGTGCCGTAGGCCAGGCCGTTGTCGGTGACGCTGCCGCCGTAAGTGAACAGCTGGTACACACCTTGGCCGAAGCCGCCGGCATTGCTGATGTTCAGCGTACCGTCCAGTACCAGGTTGCCCGCGACCGCAACCACGGTGGTGGAGCCGCCTGGCGCGCCGAGGGCGAAGTTCAGGTTGCTGCCCGAGGACAGGTTGAGGTTGCCCACGCTCAGCGGTGCGGTTGCGGTGCCGGCGTTCAGGCTGGCGCCATCGGCGATGGTCACGGTGCCGCTGTAGGTGCCGCTGCCGCCGAGGCTGGCGCCGCTGGCGACCTGTACGTTGGCGCTGGCCAGGGTGCCGTTGTTCACCAGGCTGCCGGCGCTGACCAGGGTGTTGCCGGTGAAGCCGCTGGTGCCGGTGAGCAGCAGTTGCCCGGTACCGGATTTGGTCAGGGTGCCCGCGCCGCTCAGGTTGCCGCTGTAGGTACCGTCGGCGTTCTGCGCGAACGTCAGCGCGCCGTTGTTGGTGATGGCGCCCTGCAGGCTGGTGGTATCACCGGTCACGCTGCCCGCGTTGATGGTGGTACCGCCGCCGTAGGTGTTGGCGCCACTGAGCAGCAGCGAGCCGTTGCCGTTCTTGACCAGGCTGCCGGTGCCGCTGATGACACCACTCAAGGTGGTGTCCTGGCTGCCGGCCAGGGTCAGTTGCGAGGTCAGGTTGAGCGCGTTGGCCAGTTGCAGGGCGCCGGTGCTGTCCAGCAGCGAAGCGCCAGTCACGCTGACGGTGCCGCTGCTCAGGGCGGCGTTGTTGCCCAGGGTCACGCTACCGCCGTTGAGCACGGTGCCGCCGGTGTAGGTATTGACGCCGTTCAGGGTCAGGTTGGCGCTGCCGTTCTTGGTCAGGCTGCCAGCGCCGCTGACCACGCCATCGAGGGTCAGGGCGTTGCTGCCGCCGATGCTCAGGCCACCGTTGAGCACGGTGTTGTTGGCCAGGGTAACGGCGGTGTTGCTGTCCAGGGTGGTGCCGGCTGCAGCGGTCAGGTCGCCCGTGCCCAGGGCACCGTTGTTGCCCACCACAAGCGTGCCGCGGTTGAGGGCGGTGCCGCCGGTGTAGCCGTTGGCGCCGTTGAGTACCAGGGTGCCGCCGTCCTCCTTGACCAGGGTTCCGGCACCGTTGATCGCTACGCCCAGGGTCCCGGTGACACCGGGATCGACCCGCAGGATGTTGCTGCCGGCGCTCAGTACCAACTCACCGCCGATGCCACCGTTGAGGGTGTAGCCGTTATCCATGAACTGCAGGCCGGTGATGGCGTGCGAGCCGTTGACGGTGATGGTGCCGCCAGTGCCCTGGAACACCGCGAAGGTGCCGTTCCAGGCCTGGTTGATGCTGCCGTCGGTATTGGTCCAGTTGGTGTTGGTGTTGTCCCAGACACCGAAGCCACCGTCCACGGAACCGTTGCCCGAGGTCTGGTTGCCGTCCCAGAACAAGGTGGTGTCCGAACCACCGACCACCAGGTTGATCTGGTTGCTGACCGAGGTCTGCAGCACTACGTTGGCGGGATCAACGGTGCCAGGCAGGGTGTTGATGGCCAGGCCATTGTTGACCAGGTTGCCGGCGTAGTAGGCCAGGCGATAGACACCGCGGCTGAAACCGCCACCGTCGGTGATATTGAGGTTGCCGTCCAGGGTCAGGTCGCCGGCCACGCTCAGCAACGACGAACTGCCGACCAGGGGGGCGCCCAGCGATGCGTTGACGTTCGAGCCACTGTCCAGCACCAGCGAACCGACGTTGAGGGTATTGCCGCTCTGCAGGTTCAGGTTGCCGTCGGTAGCCACGGTGACTGCGCCGGCGAGGTCGCCGGTACCGCCCAGGCCGGTGTTGGCACCGACGCTGACGGTATTGCTGGCCAGGCTGCCATCGACCACCAGGTTGCCGCCGCTGACGGTGGTGGTACCGGTGATGCTGTTAGTGCCGGTGAGGGTCAGGGTGTCGGTGCCGACCTTGTTCAGGCTACCGGTTCCACTCAGGGCACCGGCGAAGGTGCCACCGCCCACCGCCAGGGTGACGCCGCTATCGACTTCCACGCCGCCACTGCCTTGCAGGCTGGTCAGGCTCAGGTTGCCGCCCAGGTCGAGGTTGGCGCCGCTGCTGACGTTGAGTTGGGCCGGGTTGCCCAGGGCACCACTGCTGGTGGTTCTCAGGGTACCGGCCAGGACGTTGAAGATACCGGTGAAGGTGTTGTTGCCACCCAGGGTCAGGGTCGCCAGGCCGTTCTTGTCCAGGGTGCCGACGCCGCTGAGTACGCCATTCAGGGTCAGGTCGTTGATGCCGGCGACCGACAGGGTGCCGCTGATATCGACATCGTTGCCCAGGACCATGGCGCTGGTGTTGTTCAGCAGCGAGTTGCTGGTGACCCGCAACTGGCCAGTACCGAGTGCCGAGCCATTGCCCAGGGTCAGGTTGCCGCTGTTCAGGGTCAGGCCGCCCGCGAAGTTGTTGATCCCGTTCAGGGTCAGGTTGCCGAGGCCGTTCTTCAGCAGGCGACCGTTGCCGCCCACGACGCCATTGAGGGCCAGGTCGTAGGTGCCATCGAGGGTCAGGTCGGAGCCCAGTTGCACGTTGTTGGCCAGGGCCATCGCGCTGCTGGTATCCAGCTGGGACGCACCGGTCACCGACAGGGTGCCGCTGCCCAGCGCTGCGCTGTTGCCCAGGCGCAGCTGGCCGGCCGCCAGGTTCACGCCGCCGGTGAAGGCATTGACGGCGTTCAGGGTCAGGGTGCTGATGCCTTGCTTGGTCAGGCTGCCGACACCGTTGACCGGGCCGTTCAGCGTCAGGTCGTTGGTGCCGACCAGCAGCAGGTTGCCCGCCAGGTTGAGGGTGTTGCCCAGGGTCACTGCGCCCTGCGTATCCAGCGAGGTGCCATTGGCGGCAGTCAGGGCGCCAGCGCCCAGGGACGCATCGGTACCCAGGATCAGGCGGCCGGCATTGAGCCTGAGGCCGCCCAGGAAGGTGTTGTTGTTACCCAGGGTCAGGAAGCCGTTGCCGTTCTTGACCAGGCTGCCGTTGCCGCTGACCACGCCGTTGAGGGTCAGGTCGTTGGTGCCGGCCAGGGTGAGCGCGCCGGTCACGTCGACGGTATTGCCGATCATCACCGCCTGGTTGCTGTCCAGGGTGGTGCCGGCTGCGGTGGTCAGGGCTCCGGAGCCCAGGGCGCTGTCGTTGCCGAGCACCAGGGTGCCGCCGTTCAGCGCTGTGCCGCCGGAGTAGGTGTTGACGCCGTTGAGCACCAGGGTGCCGACATCCAGTTTGGTCAGGGTGCCGGTGCCTTCGAGCGGCAGGTCCAGGGTGGCGGTGACGCCATTGTCGACCCGTACGCCGAAGTAGGTGCCGTTACGGTTGCTGATGTTCAGCGAGCCGTTGGTACCCGCGACCAGTTGGTAGCCATCGGTCATGAATTGCATGCCGTTGACGTTCTGCTGGCCATCCACGGTGACGGTGCCGGTGGCGCCCTGGAATACCGCGAACTGGCCCTGCCAGTCGAGGTTGGTGAAACCGTCGTAGTAGGCCCAGTTGGCGGTGGTGGCGTCCCACACGCCACTGCCGCCTTCGATCAGGCCGTTGCTGGTGGTGTCGACACCGTCCCAGAACTGTATGACCAGGTTCTGGGAGCCTACCAGCAGGCCTACCTCGTTGGCGGTGCCGGTGAGCAGGGTCAGCTCGCTGAGATCGACACCGGTCGGCAGGTCGCCGAAGGTGACACCGTTGTCGGTCAGGCTGCCGCCGTAGCTGAACAGCTTGTAGACACCGTTGCCCAGGCCGCCGAAGTCGGCAATGTTGAAGGTACCGGCCATGGTCAGGGCGCTGGCCACGTGGAACAGTTCAGTCCCCCCGGTGAGCGGCGAGCCCAGGTTGAAGTCGACGGCGCTGTTCTGCGAGAGCACCAGGTTGTTGAAGCTCAGGGTCTGGCCGCTGTAGCCCGCCAGGGTGGCGCCATCGGCGATCGTGGTGGTGCCGTTGATGCTGCCGCTACCGGTCAGGGTCGCACCGCCATCGACATTCAGGCCACCGCTGCCATTGAGGGCGCCGGTGACTTTCAGGGTACCCGCGCTGACGGTGTTGAGCCCGGTGTTGTCGCTGGTGCCGGCCAATTCCAGCACGCCGGTACCGACTTTGTTCAAGCCGCCGCTCTGGGTCACCGTACCCGCGAACACGCTGTCGAGGTTGTTGCCGCCGACGCTCACATCACCGTTGGTGATGCGCATGACGCCCTGGCCGGTAAGGCTGCCGATATTGATGTTGCCGTCGATAGTCAGCCCGGCGCCTGCGGCCAGGCTGGCGGACCTCAGGTCGCCCAGGGCATTGGGGAAGGCCCCGGTGACGTAACCGGCCAGCACATCGATGTCGCCACTGAAGTTGCCGGTGGTCAAAAGCAGCACTTCGTCGCTGCCGGTCTTGGTCAGCGTCCCGCTGCCATTGAGCGCACCCATGAACATGAGCTCGGCAGGGGTATCCAGGGTCATGTTGCCGTCGACCACGAAGGTGTTGTAGAGGGTACGCGACTGGGTATTGCGCACGATGGTTGCGGTGTTACCGGCGTTGGCAACCACCGCACCGGTCCCGAAGGCGCTGTCGTTGCCGGCCACCACGACACCACCGTTGAGCGTGGTGTCCCCGCTGTAGGTGTTGGCGCCAGTCAGGGTCAGTGTGCCGGTGCCGGTCTTGACCAGGCTGCCGTTGCCGCTGACGACACTGTTCAGGGTCAGGTTGTTGGCCCCGCCGATCGTCAGGCTGCTGTCGGTCTGGATGCCGTTGCTCAAGGCCACGCCGTTGTTTGCCGCCACCAGGCTGGCCGAGCCGGAGACGGTCAGGTTGCCGCTGCCCAGCGAGCCGTTCTGGCCGACGGCCAGGGTGCCGGCATTGAGCACGGTGCCACCGCTGTAGTTGTTGCTGCCGTTCAGGGTCAGGGTGCCCGCGCCGTTCTTGACCAGGCTGCCGCCCGCGCCGTTCAGCGTGCCGTTCAGGGTCAGGTCGTTAGTGCCGGCGATGGTCAGCGCAGCCAGCACGCTGAAGTTGTTGGCCAGGGTCACAGCGGTGGAGCTGTCCAGACCTGCGACACCGGTGGTGATGTTGCCGGTACCGAAGGCGGTATTGCTGCCCACGGTGGTGGTGCCGCCGAGCAGGAAGGTATTGCCGGTGTAGGTATTGTTGCCGGTCAGCAACAGGCTGCCGGTGCCGGTCTTGGCCAGGTTGCCGGTGCCGTCGATCACGCCATTGAGCGCCAGGCTCTGGGCGCCGTTCAGGGTCAGGCTGCCGAGCAGGTGCACGGCGTTGTTCAGGTTGGCGGCGACGGTGTTGTTGAAGATACCGCCCGCTGCGGTCAGGGCGCCGCTGCCCAGGCCGGTGGCAGAAGCCAGGACCAGGGTGCCGGCATTCAGGCGCACGCCGCCGCTGAAGGTGTTGTTGCCACCCAGGGTCAACTCGGCCAGGCCGCTCTTGAGCAGGCTGCCGGTGCCGCTGATGTTGCCGTTCACGGCCAGTTGGTTGCTGCCGCTGAAGGTCAGGGTGTTCGCACCCAGGGCGATGGCGTTGGCAATGGCGATGCCGCTGTTGTTGGCCGCGTCGAGGAAGGTCGCCGCCCCGGTGATGTTCAGGGCGCCGCTGCCCAGCGCGTTGTTGTTGCCTAGCAGCAAGGTGCCGTCGGCCAGGGTGGTGCCGCCGCCGTGGCTGTTGGAGCCATTGAGGGTCAGGGTCCCCGCGCCGGTTTTCAGCAGTGCGCCGGTACCGGCCAGGCTGCCATTGAGGGTGATGTCGTTGCTGCCGTCGAGGGTCAGCAGCGCACCGAGGTTGATGGCGTTGGCCAGGCTGAAGGTGCTGGTGCCGGCCAGGGTCGAGGCGGCGCCGACATTCAGGGCGCCGGTGCCGATGGCGGCATCGTTGCCGACGGTCAGGGTGCCGCCGTTCAGGTTGGTCGGCCCGGTGTAGGTGTTGACGCCGAGCAGGGTCAGGTTGCCCGTCCCGTTCTTGGTCAGGCCACCCGCACCAGCAACCAGGCCGAACAGGGTCAGGTCGGAGTTGCCGATCAGGTTCAGGTTGCCGCCCAGGTTGAACGCGTTGCCCAGCGAAGTGGTGCCGAGGGTGCCGAGGGTCACGCCATCCAAGGTATTCAGGGCGCCCGCGCCCAGCGCCGTGTTGCTGCCGACCACCAGGGTACCGCCGTTCAGGGTGGTATCGCCGGTGTTGCCGTTGTTGCCGGTCAGGGTCAGGACACCGGCGCCGTTCTTGATCAGACCGCCAGCGCCATCGAGGTTGCCGCTCAGGGTCAGGTTGTTGCTGCCGACGATGCTCAGGCCGCCGAGCAGGGTAATGCCGTTGGCCAGGTTGAGTGCTGCACTGCTGTCGAGCGCGGTGGCGTCGGCAGCGGTCAGGTGACTGGTGCCCAGTGCCGCATTGTTGCCGACCACCAGGGTGCCGCCGGCAAGGCTGGTCGCGCCCTGGTAGGTGTTGGCAGCGTTGAGGGTGAGCGTGCCGTTGCCGACCTTGTTCAGGCCGCCGGTACCGGCAACCAGACCGTTCAAGGTCAGGCTGGCGTTGCCTGGCAGGGTCAGGTCGGCGCCGAGATTGACGGCATTGCCGAGGGCGACGGCGCCGCTGTTGTTCAGGCTGGAAGCGCCGGTGACGTTCAGCGCGCCGCTGCCCAGCGCCGCGCCGCTGGCGACGGTCAGGCTGCCGGCAGCCAGGGTGGTGCCGCCGGCGTAGGTGTTGAGGCCGCTCAGGGTCAGGTTGCCCGCGCCGTTCTTGACCAGGCCGCCAGCACCGCTGATCACGCCGCCCAGGGCCAGGTCGCTGGTTCCCAGCAGGGTCAGGCTGTTGGCCAGGTCGACGGCGTTGGCCAGCGACAGTGCCGGCGTGTTGTCGAGGGTGATGCCGGCGCCCGCCACATGCAGGGTGCCGCTACCCAGGGCGGTGTTGTTGCCCAGTACCAGCGCGCCCGCATTGATGGTGGTGCCGCCGGTGTAGGCATTGGCGCCGTTCAGGGTCAGGGTGCTGGCGCCGTTCTTGACCAGGCTGCCGCCGCCGGTGACCAGGCCATTCAGGGTCAGGGCATTGCTGCCGGTCAGGTTGAGGGCGCCGAAGGTGCCGATGTTGTTGGCCAGGGTGACGGCGGTGTTGCTGTCCAGGGTGGTGTTGGCCGCAGTCACCAGGGTGCCGTTGCCCAGCGCCGAGTCGTTGCCGAGTACCAGGGTGCCGCCATTGAGCAAGGTACCGCCGGTGTAGCTGTTGGCGCCGTTGAGTACCAGGGTGCCGGCGTCCACCTTGTTCAGCACACCACTGCCGGTCAGGCCGACATTGAGGGTCGCGGTGGCATTCGGGTCGACGCGGAAGGTCGCGGTGCCGTTGCCGTTGTTGACCAGTTGCAGTGCGCCAGGGCCGTTGAGCACGTAGCCGTCGACGGTGAACTGCAGGCCGGTGATGACCTGGGTGCCATTGACGGTAACGGTGCCTGCCGGGGTCTGGAACACGGCGAAGTTGCTGCTCCAGTCGCGGTTGCCGGTGCCGTTGACCGTGGTCCAGTTGGTGGTGGTGGCATCCCAGGTGCCGCTGCCGCCCTGGATCACGCCGTCGCTGACGGTACTGCTGCCATCCCAGAACAGCACGCTGCCGTTGGCGCCGCCGACCAGCAGGTTGACCTGCGCGCCGATCGCGGTCTGCACCTGCAGGTCGCCTGGCAGGACGCTGCCCGGTACGCTGCCGATCACCAGGCCGTTGTCGGTGAGCGTGCCGGTGTAGTCGATCAGCCGGTAGATACCGGCGCCGAAGCCGCCGATATCGCTGACGTTCAGATTGCCGTCGAGGGTCAGGTTGCCGCCCACGGCGAGCAGCGCGTTGCCGCCGGTGGACGGCGAGCCGAGGCCGACGTCGAGGTTCGAGTTGCCGTTGAGGGTCAGCGCGCCGGTGCTGAGCTTCGTGCCGCTGTTCAGCGCCAGGTGGCCGCCGTCGGCAATGTTCACCGGGCCGGCGATGGTGCCGCTGCCGGTCAGGGTCGCGCCGGTATTCACCTGCACCTGGCCGCCGGCCAGGGCGCCGCTGACATTCAGCGTGCCGCCGTTGACCTGGGTGTTGCCGGTGTAGGTATTGGTGCCGCCCAGTTCCAGGCTGCCGCTGCCGGTCTTGACCAGGCCGCCGTTGCCGGAGATCACGCCGCTGAACAGGCTGCCGAGGTTGCTGCCACCGATGCTCAGGCTGGTGTTGTTGCCCAGAGCGACCGAACCGCCGCCACTCAGGCCGCCGATGGCGGAACTGGCGCCGAGGTTGAGCAGCGCGCCGGTGGCGACGTTGACGCCCGAGGTGCTGCCCAGGGAGCCGGTGTTCAAGGTGGTCAGGCTGCCGGAAAGAATGTTCACCGCACCGGTGAAGGTGTTGGCGCCGGAGAGGATCAGGTCGGCCGCGCCGATCTTGACCAGGCCACCGGTACCGCTGAGCACGCCACCCAGGTTGAGCGCGTTGTTGCCGGCCACCGTCAGGTCGGCGCCGAGGGCGATGGCATTGCCCAAGGCCAAGGCCGCGCTGTTGTCCAGGGTCGCCGCGCCGGTGACGCTCAGGGCGCCGTTGCCCAGGGCGCTGCCATTGCCGACGGTCAGGGTGCCAGCCGCCAGCGTGGTGCCGCCGGCATAGGTGTTGACGCCGTTCAGGGTCAGGTTGCCCGCACCGCTCTTGACCAGGCCGGCTGCGCCATCGATGACGCCGTTGAGGGTCAGGTCGCTATGGCCGGTGAGGTTCAGGTTGGCGCCGAGGGTGATGGCGTTGCCCAGGGCGAACGGCGAGTTGGTGTTCAGGTTCGAGGCGCCGGTGACGGTCAGGCGACCGCTGCTGATGGCGCCGGCATTGCCGAGGGTCAGGGTACCCGCGCTGAGCGTGGTACCGCCGGTGTAGGTGTTGACTCCGGTGAGAGTCAGGTTGCCCAGGCCATTGGAGGTAAGGCTGCCGGCACCGCTGATCACGCCGCTGAGGGTCTGGTCGGCCGTGCCGCCCGTGCTCAGTGCACCGTTCAGGATGATGTTGTTGCCCAGGTTGATCGTGGTGTTGCTGTCGAGAGTGCCAGGGCCGGTCACGGTCACGACGCCGCTGCCCAGGGCCAGGCTGTTGCCGAGCACCAGGGTGCCGCTGGCCAGGGTGGTGCCGCCGGTGTAGGTGTTACGGTCGAAGTGCCTTGTTTGGTCAGGCCGCCAGTACCGGTGATCAGGCCGTTGAGGGACAGGTCGGCGCTGCCGCCCAGGACCAGGCCGCCGTTCAGGTTGATCAGGTTGTTGAGGCTGGCGGCGGTGGCCGCCTGGAGAATCGCGTTGCCACTGGCATTCAGCGCGCCGAGGCCGAGGGCGTTGTTGCTGCCCACGCTCAGGGTGCCGCCGCTGAGGTTGACCGGGCCGGCGAAGGTGTTGTTGCCGGACAGGGTCAGCTTGGCGCTGCCGGTCTTGGTCAGGCCACCGGCGCCGGCGATGTCGCCGGTCAGGGCCAGGTCGCTGCTGCCGAGCACGTTGACATTGCCGGTGAGGGTCACGGCGTTGGCCAGGCTCACCGCCTTGTTGGCGTCCAGTGCGGCGCCAGCGCCCGCAGTCAGGGTGCCGCTGCCAAAGGCAGTGTTGGAACCTGCCACGAGGGTGCCCGCGGACAGGAGGGTGCCACCGCTGTAGGTGTTGGCGCCGTTCAGGGTGACGGTGCCGGTACCGGCCTTGGTCAGGCCGCCGACACCGTCGATTACACCATTGAGGGTCAGGTTGGCACTGCCCGGCAGGGTCAGGCCGGCATTCAGGTGCACGGCGTTGGCGAGGATCTGCGCGCCCGTGGTGCTCAGGTTGGCGGCACCGCCGACGGTCAGGTCGCCTGTGCCGATGGCGGTGCCGCTGCCGATGTTCAGGGTGCCGGCATTGAGCGTGGTGCCGCCGGTGTAGGTGTTGACGCCGGACAGGGTCAGGGTGGCGTTGCCGGTCTTGACCAGGCTGCCGGTGCTCTGACCGTTGGTGATCGCCCCGGTCAGGCTGAGATTCCCGGTACCACCGAGGGACAGCGCGCCATTGGCGATAATCGCGTTGGCAAGGGTGACTGCACTGGCGGCATCGAGCGCGGTGCCGTCTGCGGCAGTCACAGTGCCCGAACCCACTGCACTGGAGTTACCCACCACGATGCGGCCGGCGTTCAGCGCGATATTGCCGGAGAAACCGGTGTTGGTGCCGTTGAGCAGCAGGTTGCCCGCGCCTTCCTTGGTCAGTTTGCCGCTGCCGGTGATGGCGCCGCTCAGGCCCAGGTTGTTGCTGCCGCCGATGGTCAGGTCGCTGTTGAGGGCAATCTGGTTGGCGAGGATGGCCGAGGCGCTGCTGTCGAGGACCGAAACGCCAGCAACGGTCAGGGTACCGATGCCCAGGGCGGTGTTGCTGCCCACCACCAGGCTGCCGGCATTGAGCACGACGCCGCCCTGGAAGGTGTTGGCGCCACTCAGGCCCAGGGCGCCGGTGCCATTCTTGGTCAGGCGGCCGGTGCCGGTGACCAGGCCGCTGAGGCCGAGGTCGGCAGTGCCGCCGATGCCGAGATTGCCGGCCAGGTTGACCTGGTTGGCCACGGAGACGGCGGTGCTGGCATCCAGCACGGTGCCGTCGGCAGCATTCAGCACGCTGGTGCCGAGGGCGACGTTGCTGCCCAGGACCAGGGTGCCGGCGTTGAGGTTGGTCAGCCCGGAGTAGCTGCTGCCGGTGCCGCTCAGGGTCAGGGCGCTGGTGCCGTTCTTGTTCAGGCCGCCGGCGCCGCTGATGTTGCCGGTCAGGCTCAGGGCGTTGTTGCCGGCCACGTTCAGTTGGCCGATCACGCTCACGGCATTGCCGAGCGTCATGGCGCTGGCAGTGTCGAGGGTTGCGCCCGCCGCAGTGCTCAGGGTACCGGTGCCGAGGGCGCTGGCGTTGCCCAGCAGCAGGGTGCCCGCGCTGAGCGTGGTACCGCCGCCGTAGGTATTGACTCCGTTGAGGGTCAGGGTGCCGCTGCCGGTCTTTTCCAGGCTGCCGGCGCCATCGATCACGCCACCGAGGGTCAGGGCATTGCCGCCAACCGGCAGGGTCAGGACGGAGTTCAGATGGATATTGTTGGCCAGCGCCAGCGGCACGGTACCCGCCAGGGTCGATGCGCCACCAACGGTGATAGCGCCGTCGCCGATGGCGCCGGCATTGGTCAGGGCCAGCACGCCGCCGAGCAGCGTGGTGCTGGCGTAGGTGTTGACCCCGGACAGGGTCAGGTTGCTCGCGCCGACCTTGACCAGGGAGCCGGTACCGCTGATCAGGCCGCTCAGGGTCAGGTTGCCGGTGCCGCCGACGTTCACTGCGCCGTTGAGGGTGATGCCGTTGCCCAGGCTCAGCGAGGTGTTCGAGTCCAGGGTCGCGCCAGCGGAGACAATCAGGTTGCCCTGCCCCAGCGCGTTGGCGTTGCCGACCACCAGGCGGCCAGCATTGAGCTGGGTATCGCCGGTGTAGGTGTTGTTGCCGTTGAGGATCAGGTCGGCAGTGCCGTTCTTGATCAGGCCGGCGCCGGCGACGCCGCTGATGACACCGTTCAGGCCCAGGGCCGAAGTGCCACCGATGATCAGGTTGTCGCCAAGGTTGACCGCGTTGTTCACGCTGACGGCGGTATTGGCATCCAGAGTGGTGTTGGTGGCGGTGGAAAGCGTTCCGGTGCCCATTGCACGGACGCTGCCCAGGACCAGGGTACCGGCGTTGAGCGCTACACCATTCTGGAACAGGTTGTCGCCGCCGAGGGTCAGGGTGGCCGAGCCATTCTTGGTCAGGCTGCCGTTGATGCCGGTAATTTGGCCGTTCAGGGCCAGGTCATTGCTACCGGCGATAGTCAGGTTGCCGAGCAGGACCACATTGGTGCTGACACTGCGCGCAGCGTCGGCGTCCAGTGTGGTGTTGGCGCCAGCCTGCAGGCTGCCGACCCCCAACGCACTATTGTGGCCGACGATCAGCTTGCCGGTCGCCAGTGACAGGACTCCGGAAAAGGTGTTGGCACCCGTCAGGGTCAGGTCGCCGGCGCCGTTCTTGATGATCGCGCCGCTACCGCTGAGCACGCCGCTGAGGGTGCTGGCCGCGGTATTGGTGAGCGTCAGGACGCGGGTGCCCACGTTGATCGCGTTGCCGACGGTGAGGCCATCGGCCAGCAGGGTGGAGCTGGAGGTCAGGGTCAGCTGGCCGGTGCCCAGGGCGGTGTTGTTGGTCAGCACCAGGGTGCCGCCGCCGAGGGTCGAGTTGCCGGTAAAGTCGTTGGCGCCGCTGAGGGTCAGGGTGTTGGCGCCGGTCTTGTTCAGGCCGCCGGTGCCGGAGATCTTGCCTGCCAGGGTGAGGTTGCTGCCGCCGGTCAGGGTCAGGTTGCCGTTGAGCTGGACCAGGTTGGTCAGGGTCTGGGCGGTGCTGGTATCAAGCGCCGCCGTGCCGCCGACACCGGCGGTGATGGTGTTGCCGGAAGCGATGGAACCGAGACTGCCAAGGGTCAGCTTGCCGCCGTTGATGAACAGACCACCGTCGAACGTGTTGGTGTTGTTCAGGGTCAGGTCGCCGCTGCCTGCGGCCTTGGTCAGCGAGCCGGTGCCGCTGATAACGCCGCCAAGGGTCACCGCCCCGGTGTTGTTCACGCTGAGACTGGCGCCGTTGAGGCCAATGGCATTTGCCACCGTCATCGCCCCCGTGGTCGCCAGGGTGCTGGCGCCGGTGACGTTGAGTGACTGGTTGCTCAGGCCCGCAGCGTTGGCAAGGTTGATGGTGCCGCCGGCCAGCGTGGTGGTACTGGAGAAGTTGTTGGCTGCGCCGAGGGTGAGGGTGCCGGTGCCGGTCTTGGTCAAGGCACCGCTGCCGGTGAGCACGCCGTTCAGGGTCAGGGCATTGATGCTGTTGTTGACCGTCAGGCCGTTGGTGCCGAGTGTAATACCACTGGCCACCACTGTCCCGGCGGTCGCTGCGCCCAGGGCACCACCGTTTGCCGTGATGTTGGCGCCGGTGAGTGCGGCGGAGTCGACATTGAGCAGGCCGCCGCTAAGCAGCACGGTGGTGTTGGTGGCACTGCCGCTGAACAACTGGTTGGTCAGCGACCAGGTGCCGCCGGTGACCACCAGGTTGTTGAAGTTGAGGTAGTTGCTGCCGTTGATGGTGCCGGTGGTGGGCTTGGTACCGTCCGGGTTCAGTTGCAGGTACAGCGTGTTGCCGCCGGTGCTGTTGTTCAGGGTACCGCCGTCGACAAAGCCGGTGGCGGCATAGGTGATGCCCAGGCTGATGATGCCCGCCAGGTCCAGGGCGACGCCGCTGCCCTTGTTCACCGACGACCCGGTGCTGGCGTAGAAACTGTTGGAGTAGCCGCCGGCGCCCAGGTTGACGCTGCCGTTGATGGTGCCGCTGTTGGTGAAGGTGTTGCCGGTGGCGCCGATGGAAACCGCCTGCATCGCCACCCGGCCAGTAATGGTGCCGGTGTTGGTGATGATGTTCCGCGCGCCGCCGCGCATTGCGATGACCGGGACATCCTCGAGTTGCACAGGGAGTGCCAGCAGGACGTTGCCGCCGATGGTGCCATCGTTGAGCAGTGTGGAAGTGCCGCCGGCACCGTTTTCGAGGACCAGCGCATTGCCATCGAGGCTGCCCAGAAGGCCGAGGGGCAGCGTCAGGGTCGAGCCCATCAGTACGCCGGACAGGTTGTTCCTGACCGTTACCGTACTGCCGGCGGCGTTGGAAATCCTGAGGCCGGTGGTCACGATGGAAAGGTTGGCGAGCAAGGCCGGGTCGATCCGCCCGTTATTGTTCACGGTGATCCCGGTGCCCGTGAGGTTGACCACCGGAGAGCCCGGAATCGTCGGCGTGATGGTCGCGCCAGTCCCCACGTTGAAGGTCAGGTTGCTGTTGGCGTAGGACTGGTTGCCGATGGTCGCGGCGCTGCAGCTAACGGTCGGGAAGTTGAGAACGCACGCGGCCTGGACTTCTGGACTGAAGAGACTGGAAAGCATCCCGCCTGCCGCCAGGCTGATGGCCAGCGGTAAGGGAGCGAAACGGGCGGTAAAGGTCTTCTTGGCGGTTCTTCTGTCCACGAGCGTCTCCTTCGTGGATCAGGCGAATCCGTTTTTGAATGCGTGCTGGCGCTCGCGCCATCCCCCTCAGGAACTACACACACTGCATGTCGAACTGCCTGACCCTGGCGAATACAGGTTCCTTGATGGGGGTGATTTGTAGCCAAAAATTTGGATCCACGCCGGACAATTCGTACACGCGCTTAGTATTAATCCTTTAGTGATAATCCCCGGAAACGCGGGGCGGAACCGATACGGCACGCGGGCTTGAGCTGACGAACGGTCGGAGTGAAATGAAATTTTTTTCAGAAAGATCGGAAAATCTAAATTATTTCTAAATGTTACAAACCTGACCGAACAGATGTTTTCGAGTGTTTGAAAATCCGGAAAGGTGGTAGGGGCGGCGTGGGTCATGCGGGTTGAGCCCGTCCCAGAGCGTCCACTATAGTGGCGGCATGACTACCGAAAACGATCTCGATGCCCGTATTGGCGCCCGCATCCGCACCGAGCGGGAAAGCCGAGGCTGGTCCCTCACTGAACTGTCGCAGCGCGCTGCAGTTTCCCGGGCGATGATCCACAAGGTCGAACGCGGCGAAAGCAGCCCTACCGCCAACCTGCTGGGCAAGCTCTCCGGTGCCTTCGGCCTGAGCATCTCCAGCCTGATAGCCCGTGCGGAAACCCGGCAGGGCCGCCTGCTGCGGGCCCAGGACCAACCGGCCTGGACCGATCCCGAGACCGGCTACCTGCGCCGACATGTATCGCCACAATCGGACCTGCCCGTCGACCTGCTGCAGATCACCCTCCCCGCCGGCAAGCACGTGCCCATGCCTGCTGCTGCCTACGCTTTCCAGCGCCAGCTGATCTGGGTGCTGCAAGGCGCGCTGGTGTTCGACGAAGGCGGCGTGCACCACCACATGGGGCCCGGCGACTGCCTGGAACTGGGCCCGCCGGTGGACTGCGTGTTCCGCAACGACAGCGACAACGACTGCATCTACGCCATCGCGCTGCTGAAGCAGCGCTGAGCACGGTCGTCGCCCGCGACAGCAGACGGGCTTGCCACGACAGTCCACTATATTGGATTATCCATCCATCATAGTTGCAAGACATGTCCGGAGAACCCATGACCATCCGCGATGCACGCCCGCACGACATCGACGGCATCACTGCCATCTACAACGACGCCGTGGCCCACTCCACCGCCATCTGGAACGAAACCCTGGTCGACAGCGCCAACCGCCTCGCCTGGCTCGCCGAGCGCCAGCGCGCCGCCTATCCCGTGCTGGTGGTGGTCGATGACGCCGACAGCGTCCTCGGCTATGCCTCGTTCGGCGACTGGCGGGCCTGGGACGGCTATCGCCACACCGTCGAGCACTCCGTGTACATCCGTGCCAACCAGCGTGGCAAAGGGCTGGGCGAAGCCTTGATGCAAGCCCTGATCGAACGGGCCCGTGCCATTGGCAAACACGTCATGGTCGCCGGCATCGAAGCGGGCAACCTTGGCTCCATCCGCCTGCATGAAAAGCTCGGTTTCGAACAGGTCGGTCACCTGCGTGAAGTCGGCGCCAAGTTCGGTAACTGGCTCGATCTGGTGTTTCTCCAGCTCACTCTCGATCCACGCACTGCGCCGGAGTAAGGAAATGGCCTGGGTCGTAGCCCTGCTCATCGCTGCCGGTGCCGCGCTGGTAGTGCAGAACCTGTTGATGGTGCACATCAGCAGTGGCGTCTCGACGGTACTCGTCGCCCTGCTGCTCAACTCGGCGGTCGGGCTCGTCGTCCTGCTCACGCTGCTGCTGGCACGCTCGGGGATGGCCGGGCTGGGCGAAATGTTTGCCACACTGCGTTACTGGAGCGTGCTGCCCGGTGTGCTCGGGTCGTTCATCGTCTTTGCAAGCATCTCGGGCTACCAGCGGCTGGGCGCGGCAGCGGCAATTTCGGTGCTGATCGCCAGTCAGTTGGTGGTGGGATTGGGCGTGGACATGTTCAGGTCCGGATGGAGCGGACTTTCGCCGCTCCTGGGGGTGATATTGCTGGTGGGCGGGGCGTGGCTGGTGGCTAGTCGTTGATTGGAGTTGCTGGACAAATACGGGCAATCGAAATGCACATAGCGCATATTGATAGAAATCAAAATTCTTATTGCGTATGTATTGCTGCGGTATCTTCGGGTTTTCGAACATCAGGTGCGAACATATGAGCAGTCCTCCCCCGTCCTTCCAGGAAACCCTTGGTGCTTATCGCCAGGAGCTGGATGTGCTCGACGAGCAGATAGTGGCCTTGCTTGCGAAACGCTTTGCCGTGACCCAGAAAGTCGGTGAGCTGAATGCCATGCATGCCGTCGAGCCCGTCGACAACGCGCGGGAGGCGGCACAACTGGAGCGGCTCACTGAGCTGTCGCGGCAATATGGTTTGCCTGATGCGACGACCCGCGCGATTTTCGAGACGGTTATCGGGCTGGTCCGGGACAACCATCGGGATATTGCGCGGGCCAGGGAGCACGGCGTCAGCTAGTTCATCATCCCTGCCCTCTCCCACCACATATTCCCACTGCCACATCGTCGATGATCGCCTTGACCTGTTCGCCAAGATAATGGGCGGCCCAGACAGGAGCGCCGTCTGCGGTGTCTGCGCCTCCGAGCAAGGTCAGGCGATTGATGCAGTCCATGAGGACCGAGGCCTGGGCCAGAGCATCCGCGCAAGGAACGCCCGGATTCACGCGAAACAGAGGTGCACTCACGGCAGTGCACTTGCTGAATGTAGCGGTACCAGCGGTGGTGATTACCGGGCTGAAACTCATCTGGGAAGTCATGGAAGCCTCGACATCTTCATGAAGGTCAGCCGAGCCTATCAAAAACCCATTTTGGGATAAACCTGTTTCAGGTTTATTAGGTAGGTCGGCTTTCAACCCGGCACACCTTCATGAAGACGATTCACACCGCAGCGTACCAACATCTCCTTGTCTTGCTGGTCGAGGCACGCAAGGCTTCCGGGCTCACCCAACAGGAGCTCTCAGAGCGCCTGGGACGGCCGCAGTCGTATGTGTCGAAATTTGAGCGGGGGGAGCGGCGGCTGGATGTAGTTGAGTTTCTGGTGATTGCCAGGAGCTTGGAGATAGATCCGCATGGGGTGATTGGGGAGGTTTATTCGGTACTGGGCTGATCGAATACCCCAGCCTCCACGTCCCTCTAAGTCCAGACGACGACCACAACAACACACTCTGGAAGCTAGACGTCACCGTCGTCCAATAGCCAGATCGATGGGTGGCGGAGCGAATGGTTGCACAGCACAACCAATAATGGTTGTATTGTGCAACCATTGCACATGAGACTTCAAAAAATGATCGACCCTTCAGTCGTGGAAACAGTCCGCTCCGCGTCACGCACGATGGTTCGTGAGCTGGGCTTCATGCGCACCACGCTGGCAGGCACGGAGTACTCCCCCTCTGCCGTCCACACGCTGCTTGAACTAGGAGAGCACGGCGCATTGACGGCGGCTCAGCTTGTGCAAACCCTCGGGCTTGAGAAGTCCAGTGTCAGTCGTATGGTTGCCAAGCTGGTGCAGTTGGGTGAGCTGGAAGAAAGCGAAGGCGAGCAGGATGCCCGCACGAAGCAACTGCGCCTGACTGAGCAAGGGAAGCGCACCCTTGAAGGAATCCATGCTTACGGACAAATGCAGGTCAGCTCGACATTGGCTTCGCTCCCCACTCAGGAGCAGCAGGCCATCGCTCTGGGGCTGAACGCCTATGCCCAGGCATTGAAGGCCTATCGTCAAGAACCCGCTGGAACTGCGGCCTCCAGGATTCAGATCAGCTTCGGATACCGCCCGGGTTTGATCGGGCGCGTAGCGGAAATGCACGCAAGCTACTACTCGCGCCACTCCGGTTTTGGCCAGTTCTTCGAGAGCAGGGTTGCAACTGGCATTGCTGAGTTCGCGGGACGCCTGGGCAATTCGCGCAACGGCATCTGGGTCGCTGAAAGCGCTGGCCGGATCTTGGGGTCGGTGGCTATCGATGGGGAGGATCTCGGGAACAATGAAGCCCATCTGCGCTGGTTCATTCTTGACGATGGCTGCCGTGGTGGTGGCGTAGGTCGTCGCCTGCTGACCGAGGCCGTTGCTTTCTGTGACCGGCAAAACTTCTCGGCGATCCAGCTTCACACTTTCAAGGGACTGGATGCTGCCCGGCACCTCTATGAATCGTTGGGTTTCGAACTGGCTCATGAGGAGCAAGGAAGCCAATGGGGGTCGACTGTCATAGAACAGCAATTCACGCGTAGGCGCTGAAACCTGACCCTCCATTAAAGCCGTTCGGCCGCTCGCCGATACCAGGCTATCAACAACTAAGGACGACCTCGATGAAACGCCGTTTTATGCTTCTGAGCCTGCTTGCCGCGCTATCTACGAACTCCCTGGCAGCGAAGATAGGGACGGTCGAAGATATCGAACAAGTAGAAGGAATCATGAACTGCACTAACGAAGCGTCTGCCAAACAGCTCGCCCAAGCGTGGGCGCGAGGTGGCTACGCAGCAGCAGATGACTTCGTAGTCGAGCACCGTGACAGTTGCTCGTCGATTCCGCCACGAGAAAGCCTGACGTATTCGATCGACCTGGCTACAGCCCATGACGGCATTGTCAAATTTGATGGCGACATACTGGAGA
Organism: Pseudomonas ulcerans; assembly: GCF_036324125.1. Lineage (NCBI taxonomy): Bacteria > Pseudomonadati > Pseudomonadota > Gammaproteobacteria > Pseudomonadales > Pseudomonadaceae > Pseudomonas > Pseudomonas ulcerans. The sequence goes on from NZ_JAZDQN010000016.1 coordinate 88,531, forward strand.
ACTCTCTCTGGGTGCCACTCAAAGGAATCATGTCGGACCTGTACGCAAAATTCGGCCAGGAACCTGGGGCCGCGACGGACTTTCTTGAACTGGAGCTTTTCACTCCCGTTGACGGGCTTTATTTGAGCCGTGGCGTCGTGGACCGGCAGATGAATGCCCTCCAGTTCGTTTACCTGCACGGGGGACAGGTACACATCCTTTGGTACAGCCCAGAAACCAATAAGGTCTTGCTCGTGCAGGAGGCTGACCACTCCAGCTATGACCCACAGAGCAGGACGCTGGTCATGGACCAACCCGGAACGAACAAGCGGCTGACCTACACCATGACCAGCAACCACGAGCCTCTGCGATTCAGCACGAACGACCGTCCAGAGCCGGGGAAATTCATGCCGACCACCAGCCTGGACCGGTTCAACAACGGGATGCTGCTGCAGATGTTCCCGGCAACGATCGAGAATCCCATGGCCAGGAATCTGAGAATGTTCACGTTGATGGCGAACTCGGGTTTGCAGGAATAGGGCTTGAGGGGATACGGACCTGCGCGCATCAGTGACAAAAAAGGCTCGCACATCGGTGCGGGCCTTTTCGTTTTTGTATGCGAAAAAGGGAAAGGCATATTTTCTAGCGAGTTAACGACAGAAAAATCAATCTGTCCGCTGTTGGATTTTCAGCAATCTCAATTGGATAAGATGCGCTTCCCACAAATGCCAAAGCCATAACGAAAAAACCCGCCAGAAGGCGGGTTTTACGGGGGTTCCAGAGATTTTGGTAGCCTTCGCTGGAACCTGAACTGGTGCCGGAGACAGGAATCGAACCTGCGACCTTCGCGTTACGAGTTAGATGCTCTTATGTTTTACCAATCTTCACAACCCCCTACAGACCTATTCAGAATGGGCCTTTCAGCTTAGTCTTGGCTTAACGAACCATCACCCAGATGGACCATTTTTGATAGCCCGTGCTAGCCCAGTGCTAGCCAAGCGATTCAGGTTGAAGCCACGATGAAGCTGAAGTTCACCAAGACCGCCCTGATGGCCATCGAGCCGCCGGCCATTAACCGCTTGAATGTCTACGATACCGAGATCCCCAAGCTGGTACTTCGCATTACCGCAGCAGGCAGCCGTACCTTTTATGTGATCAAGCGGGTTGCTGGCGCCATGGAGTGGATCAAACTCGGATCCTTCCCCGAGATGACGGTCGAGCAGGCTCGCACCAATGCACAGAAGGTGCTCAGCGAATTCGCCACCGGGGCCAATCCAGCAGCCGTCCGTCGAGCGATCCGAGAAGAGCCCACTTTCCTCGACGTGTTCCAGCAGTACCTGTCTGAAAAGAAAAAGCGCGACGGCTCCCCACTTAGCGAACGCACCAAGCGCGACTATACGGATGTGGTGAACATGTATCTGGCCCCAATCCATAGCAGCAAGCTGTCGCAGATAACACGGTCCGAGATCAAGACGATTCACTCCAGGACGACGAAGAAAAGCCCCGCTCAAGCTGATCGCGCAATCATCGTCGTGTCGTCGGTCTACAACTTCGCTGCTGATCTCGAACTGTTTACCGGCGCCAACCCTGCAAGCCGCATCCAAAAGAACCCCGCTCCATCACGGGATCGATTCGCCTTGGCCCCCGAGCTTCCTTATCTGATGGAGGCCATCGCAGAGTCAGATCTTTGCGACTTCTTTTTGTTGTCACTGTTGACCGGCGCACGCCGCTCTAACGTGCAGGAGATGGCATGGCGCGATCTCGACCTCGACGCGGGCATCTGGCGTGTTGGCATGACCAAAAACGGAACCCCGCAAAACGTCACCCTCTCCCCGGAAGCCGTAGCCACACTGAAGAACCGGCAACCGAAAAAGAAGGGCTCCAGTTTTGTTTTTCCAGGAACGGGGAAAACTGGACACCTGGTCGAGCCAAAGAAGGCGTGGGCAACCGTGCTACGCCGTGCCAGCATGAGACGCTTGCTGGATCTGCTGGAGAAAGAGGAGAAGCTGAACACCGAAGAACGCCAGACCGCCGACTTCGAACTTCTGACTGCTTCGGCAAAAGCAGAAAGGAAATACCGGGCACTGGCAGATAGCCTCGCCATAGATAAGGCTTCGTATGACATGACCGATCTACGCATTCACGATCTGCGCCGCACGCTTGGCAGTTGGCAAGCGAAAACCGGCGCCTCGCTGGCGATCATTGGCAAAAGCCTCAACCACAAGACCCATCAGGCGACGCAGATTTATGCTCGCCTAGACCTGGACCCAGTTCGCCAATCGGTCAACACCGCAACACAAGCGATGCTTGAGGCTGCGGGTTTGAAGGAGCCCGCCAAGGTGCTTGATCTACACCAGAACCATCGCAAATGAATGGAGACGCAATGACTGTCGAAATCGCTGATCATCAAAACCAACTCAAACGACAGCTTGCGGCGGTCGAATTGCTGGAAAAAGAATTCCTCGGTTTCCTTTGGGCAGATGTCCCCGCAACTCCCGACCAGCTCCTGGAGCGATTCGAACGGCTTTTTTCTGAATTAGGTTTATCAGAAGGGTTGTCGCCGATCCTCGTTATGCAACTCTTCGAACGCCTTGAACAAAAATCTTTTCATGAGATACGAAAACCTACAGCGCTTGCCGAAACAACCCGCCCCGAGGACTTGGGGGAGCTTCTGCCGTCAAGATTTGTCGAAAACGCGCATGCGGTTCGCACGCACGCCTATCGAGAAATGCAATCCAGGCAAGCTAGCGCAGCCAGCAAGGGACCTCGTCCTACCCAAAACCATGCCAAGCGTGAAGCAGTGGAGCGACTGCTGATAGAGCGGATAAAAAGTGGAGAGTTTGATATCAATGACAAAAGGGCTCCCGGGAAATTTGCGGAGGAGATGTGTACTTTTTATAAGGAGCTAAATCGTCCACCAACTGTCGTCAAATGGGTAAAAAAAATTCTAGGACACCAAGCGCCTTCGGTGTAACGACATCCAGATTCGTTTACCAGAGACTATCCCTGACCGGTCAAAACCTGCAGGACACCATGTAGTCCTGCCTAGCTTAATTCCGTAAAGGGTTTCTCCATGCAAGGCACGACCACCAATCAAATCGAGGCAATCAAGACCGAAATTGCCGCGCAACTTGGCTACGACCCCAAAACCCCTCCCGTCCATGTAGACGACAAGCAAGCAGCCCAGATCCTGGGCGTGAAGGTCAGCACTCTCTCCGTCTGGCGCTCTACCGGTCGCTATAACCTCCCCTTCCTCAAAGTCGGTCGTCTGGTGCGCTATCGAGTGAGCGGCCTGGCCGAATTCCTGGCCCGCCGCACTGCCGACCACACCGGAAAGTCCCTCTGAGCGCAGCCGGCTTTCTCGGCGCGCTTTCACCGTACCGCTTGTGCACCTCTCCGAGGTGCGCATAAGCGCTGCACGAATCGACTTTTACTGCATCTCACCGACAAGTACATAAGCTCAATGGCAAGCATGCTCATTCGACTACTTAACAAAGGCGACGAGGTTAGTATTGATGTTGGACGACTAGCTATCCGCCCGAAAAGTAAGAAGGTAGTACCTAAAGAATGGCTGGATGAACATTCAGAAGAGATTATAAAAGATATTCTTTCTGTCTTAGAAATAGACGCATACCAGTATTATGACTATGGAGCAGATTATTACGGACCGAAACGTTCACCCGGCGTGACCCTCCATTTTCGCTCCGTGGTGAAACGGACCCACGCCTATGTGATCTACAACGCTGATCTATCTCGGTCTAGAAATACGGTGACAGGACAAAAGGGTGGGAGATTACCTCCTGGGCAGTTTCGAATTAAAAATCAGCGGTGGGGCTTTCACAAATTCTGGGAGCGCTCCGGTCTGAAGTTCCCCCCGCGCTTATCCTCATTCCACGACTACATGGGCAACCTGAAGGGAATTCTGTTCATCGCCGACGGTAGCGACAGTGGCTCCGAACGCCTCGATAAAAAGACATTGCGCCCCCTCTCGGTAACTGCTGAGGAGATAGAGAGGGCCTTGCTAGCAGACAACAGCCTGACAATGTCCAGCCAAAAGGCAGACAGTTTCCGGACAAACCTGCCAGACAAGGAATTCGCTCCAGGCCACGGGAAACAAGGCTCACAGGCAAGATTAAACACGTGCAGCTCGCCGCACGGTAAAGCGGTAAACAGGAGCAGGGGTGTGGTACACCATTTTCCGACGCAGGAAACGCCTCCCAAGTTTCAAGAAAACGAAGAATGGCTAGAACGCTGCTTCGGCAAAACCTAGACCAATTGCTGCCAGATTTGTGATACCGCATAGCTGTGGTGAGCCTGTCATTCAAAGACGACAGGTTCACCCTCCCCCCCCCTATTGAAGCGCAACACTTGCAGCTTTAGTAATTCCGCATGAGCGTTTCGATCGCCGTCAATTGCGCTGGGGTAATACGGAGATCGAGAGTGTTGATTCGGTGGAGCCACTCTTCAGAACTCAACCGTTCACCACGCCTCACGAGATATCCGAAATCAGCAATTGCCTGTTGAAGTGACTCAACCATGTCGAAATAGACCGGGCCGCCATCAAATCTCACGCTGAGCCAACCGAACCAGAAACGTCTGATGCCAAACCTGGATTGGAAATGCTTCTTCTCACCAGCCGGCCTGCCCTCATGCTCAAGCAGCACGCCTCTCCGCGCCCCATCCATGGATGCTCTCTCTTGTCGAATGACGGTTAACCGCGAACTGGGCCCAACAAGTCAAACTCAAAATGGGTCGTAAATACCGTGGCCGTATAGGCATCATAACGGGACGATTCTTTCCATGGCAAGAATCTCCGCAACCCTCGACAACGACGGCAGTCTGAAAAAGCTCGGTGCAGCAATTCGGGCCCGCCGCCTGGCGCTCGCGCTTTCTCAGGAAGCACTAGCCGATGCGGCAGGCGTGGATCGTTCTCACATGGGGAAGATCGAGAGGGGGGAAAGGAATGTCACCTTCCTGAATATCTTGCGCATCGCCGTTGCAGTGGAATGCAAACCGTCCGAGCTGTTGGTCGATGCAAGCCTCTAGCGTCACCTGGTGGCTGCCAAGTGCGCCGGTGGCCGGTGAGTCATCCTGCGGCTGATAACAAACCAGTTGCCTGCCCTACCAACGCCCGAGCCAGGTAACGATCCAACGCTTCTAGCGGGTCTCCATTCGGGCTGAACCAAACACCCGCATCAGACACGACGCACATTGCGCATTGCTCATCTATGAGGTCGATTAAATGGAAAGAATCACCTGGTTTGCCGCAGATAACCCCGAGAAGAAACGCATCCCTGAATGGCGCCGCTCATGCGGTTTCAGCGACAAGGGGACAATTTTCGTGCCCGCCGCCATGGCAGGAGACGAGACAGAATTCAATGTGATGCTATGCGCTCAGGGTGACCGGCAACCTCTTGCGATACACCTCGATCATTACTTCGTCTGCAGCACCTGGCTCAAGCAGGAATTTCCCAAGCACCTCGAACTGATAGAGATCATCGAGAACCGTGTCCACCAGGCCATTGCGGAAATGGCCCAACAGCACGTGACATCTGAAGCGCCCTGAATTCGCCCGCCGCAAGCATGACCCCGCGCTTCAGCAGATTGCTTGAAAACACGCGGGATCATCAGGACGAAGGTTGTCACCACCCAGATCAAACCTCCAATACCCCACGTCATGCCAAGCATCGAGCTTGAACCCGACCTGGGGAAACGTCCCGATGTGCTGGAAACCGAGTCGCTCGTGCAGCCCGACACTGCCTTCATTCGGCAAGGCAATTCCGGCATACGCCGAGCGATAGCCCAGACGCTTCAGAACCGGCAACAGCACGTCATAGAGCTGCCGACCAACTCCGCTGCGGCGCTGGCCCTCGGCGACATACACCGTCACATCCACCGCCCAGCGATAAGCCGCACGCGCCCGATGCTGACTGGCGTAGGCATAGCCGACTACCCGTCCCTCCTGCACCGCCACCAGATACGGGTAGATTTGCAGCGTCGTGGCGATCCTCTCCCGCATTTGCTCCACGCTCGGCACTGCCTCTTCGAATGAGATGGCCGTGTTGAGCACGATGGGCGCGTAGATGGCCTGGATCTCTTCTGCATCCTCTGGTCTGGCCACACGAATCTCAATTCCGCTACGCATCCGGCTGCTCCAAGCTGTTCAGGTATTCGACTACTTCGTTGACTGTGCTGCGCGCGGTACGGGTGACGCCGATCAGCGTCGCCGAGGCCAGGCCGGTCCAGTCGCCATATCCGACCAGCCAGAGGCGCGGCTCGCGAGTAGAGCGCGCCCCGTCCACCTCGACCCTGCCGTCGTCATCCAGCACGCCCAGCGCCTGCAAGTGATCCAGCGCCGGCCGGAAGCCGGTACACCAGATCACGGCATCGACCTGGGCTTTCTCACCGTTGGGCCAAGCGACCCCGTCAGGAGTGAATGAGACAAAGGGCCTTACGGCTCGAAGAGCTCCTCGCTCACGGGCTCGAACCACCGAGGGCACCATGACGATATCGCCAAGCCCACCGACTGGTGCGTCGATAACACGGCCTTCCTGTTGGGCCTTGAGGCGCTCGGTCGCGCGTTCGAACAGCACCCGCCCATCAACATCATCAGACAGAAACGCCGGCTCCTCGGTGGTTACCCACGTTGCGTCGGCGACCTCGGACAACTCCGCATAGATTTGCGCCCCCGAGTTGCCACCACCAACGACGAGCACCCGCTTTCCTCGGAAAGCCTCTGGCGACTGGTAATGGGCGGAGTGAGTCTGCTGCCCCTGGAACACTTCTATCCCCGGATAGGCCGGAACATAGGGCTTGCTCCAGGTCCCCGTCGCACTGATGACGGCACGGGCTTCCCAGTCGCGGTCCTTCGAGCGCACACGAAGGCCACGCCCGGTTCGCTCCACCGCAGTGACGCTGACGGGGCGAACGATTGGAAACCCGTAGCGTGTCTCGTACTGCTCCAGATAGCTGACCACGTGATCCCTATCGGGATTACCTTCCGTGACTGGCGGCATCGGCCAGCCCGCGATCGAGCTCCATGCGGAGGGCGAGAACAGCGTCAGCGAGTCCCAGCCATGGCGCCACGCCCCGCCCGCAGCCTCTTCGGCGTCGAGCAGCAGGAACGACAGCTTGGCCCGCTTGAGAAAATAGGCCACCGTCAGCGCGGACTGCCCGCCGCCAATCACGATGACATCGAGTAGTTCGCCTTCGGTGGCCATGGTTTCTCCTGTCTGGCTGGAGCGCTCAGTCTTCGCCGAACTGGTTGATGTAGTTGATGTGCGCAGGCTTCTGAATCGCCCGTGGGCGAAGCCCCTGCACCCATGCGATCGCCTCGCGGCGCGGCATTCCGGATTCGATCAGCAGACGGGCAGCGAACAGCCCGGTGCGGCCGGAGCCGCCCTTGCAGTGGATGGCCAGGGCCTTGTTGGACGCGAGCAAAGCGTCCAACTGGTGGCGAATCTCTCCTAACCGAGCCTCGAAGTTTTGATCAGGAGCCTGATCATCCTCGATCGGCAGCTGGTACCACTCCAAACCATGCTGCCTGGCCGCAACGCCAAGCTCGGCAACGCCGTTTTCCTGAAGCTCTGTATCCGACATCAGTGTCACCAGCGCCACGGCGCCAGCCTGCTTCAGCGTCTCCAGGCTTTCAGCGAGATCGCTGGCCTGGGTACCCGGGCAGGGTGTGAAAATCAGCGCTCCCGGGGCATGGGGCAGCGATTTCATCGAGTAGGGATGCGACATGCTCATGACCTCAAATGGACCGCAGATTGACTCGCTTGGACAGCTCTTCCGCCGACTCCTTGCGCTCGGAGTAGCGGTCCACCAGGTAATCCTGGCGATCGCGCAGCAGCAAGGTGAACTTGGTCAGCTCTTCCATCACATCGACCAGACGATCGTAGTAGGAGGACGGTTTCATCCGCCCGGCATCGTCGAACTCCAGGAACGCCTTGGGTACCGAGGACTGGTTGGGGATGGTGAACATCCGCATCCAGCGGCCCAGTACGCGCAATTGGTTCACCACGTTGAACGACTGCGAACCACCGCAGACCTGCAGCACAGCAAGGGTCTTGCCCTGGGTTGGGCGAACGGCGCCCATGGCCAGCGGCACCCAATCAATTTGGGCCTTGAACACGGCGCTCATCGAACCGTGACGCTCGGGCGAGCACCACACCTGGCCTTCGGACCATTGCATCAGCTCGCGCAGCTCCAGCACCTTCTCGTGGGAGTCCGGAGCGTCATCCGGCAGCGGCAGACCGGAAGGATCGAAGATACGGGTTTCGGCACCGAACTCTTCCAGCAGGCGCGCAGCCTCCTGGACCATCAAGCGGCTGAACGAGCGCTCGCGGGTCGATCCGTACAACAGCAGGATGCGCGGTTTATGCGTGGAAGGATCCTTCGGTTCCAGCCGCTCCAGCGACGGCAGATCAAGCAGTTCTGGCTGGACATTGGGCAGATGGTCGTTCATTTCGGTCTCCATTGATCCAGGTCCTACAGCGCGCCGATGCGGGCAAGCTCGGCTTTCAGCTCGTCCTGGCTCAGTTGCGGGAAAGGCAGCGCAATGAAAGCGCGCACGCGCTCATCGATCTTCGCCAGCGTGCTCTGGAAGGCTTCTTCGATTTCCGCCTCACTCCCGCTGACCGCCGAAGGGTCGGCCAGGCCCCAGTGGGCTTTGATCGATGGGCCGAAGAAGATCGGGCAGGCTTCGCCGGCAGCGCGGTCGCACACGGTGACGACGATGTCGGGAGGAGAGCTCTCGAAGGCGTCCGAGGCCTTGCTCGAAAGGCCGGCGGTGGAGATACCGGCGGCTTCCAGGGTCTTCAGTGCCCGCTCATTGACCTTGCCGCTGGGGAAGCTGCCCGAGCTCACAGCTTCCATGCCCTCGGGGGCCAGGTGATTGAACAGCGCCTCGGACAGGATGCTGCGGCAGCTGTTGTGGGTGCACATGAACAAGACTTTCATCAGGTATCTCCGGTTCAAAAGCTCAGGCGGATGGCCAATGCGGCCAGGGTGGCAAGCAGGATCGGCAGCGTCAGGACGATGCCGGTGCGGAAGTAGTAGCCCCAGGTGATGACGATGTTCTTGCGGGCCAGTACGTGCAGCCACAGCAAGGTGGCCAGGCTGCCGATGGGGGTGATTTTCGGGCCGAGGTCGCAACCGATGACGTTGGCGTAGATCATGGCCTCGCGCACGATGCCGGTGGCCTCGGCGGAGTGGATCGACAGCGCGCCTACCAGCACGGTGGGCATGTTGTTCATGACCGACGACAGGCCAGCGGCGAGCAGCCCCGTCCCGAGCGACGCGCCCCAGATCCCGTAGCCGGCGAAGACATTGAGAATCTGCGTCAGGTAGTCGGTGAGGCCAGCGTTACGCAGCCCATAGACCACGAGGTACATGCCCAGCGAGAACACCACGACCTGCCAAGGCGCTTCCTTGAGCACCTTACGGGTAGAAATCACGTGCCCGCGCGCGGCGATCAGATAGAGGATCAGCGCACAGGCAGCAGCGATGGCACTGATTGGAACGCCCAGCGGCTCAATGGCGAAGAAGCCGACCAGCAGCAGCGCCAACACCCACCAGCCGGCAACGAACGTCGCCTTGTCGCGGATAGCGGCTTCGGGAGCCTTCAACTGGTCGAGTTCGTAGGTACGCGGCAGGTCCTTACGGAAGAACCACAGCAGCATGCCCAGAGTCGCGGCGATGCTGACCAGGTTCACCGGCACCATGACCGAGGCGTACTCGCTGAAACCGATGCCGAAGTAGTCGGCGGAGACGATGTTCACCAGGTTGGACACCACCAGCGGCAGGCTCGCGGTATCGGCGATAAAGCCTGCTGCCATGACGAATGCCAGCGTCGCCGCCGGGGAAAAGCGCAGGGCCAGCAGCATGGCGATGACGATAGGAGTCAGGATCAGTGCCGCACCGTCGTTGGCGAACAACGCCGAGACGGCGGCGCCCAGCAGGATGATGAAGGCGAACAGCTTGCGGCTGCTGCCCTTGCCCCAACGCGCCACGTGCAATGCCGCCCACTCGAAGAAGCCCGCCTCATCCAGCAACAGGCTGATGATGATGACGGCGATGAAGGTGGCGGTAGCGTTCCAGACGATCTGCCAGACCACGGGGATATCGGACAGGCTCACAACGCCCGCCAGCAGCGCCACAACGGCCCCCAGTGCAGCGCTCCAGCCCACGCCCAGGCCTTTGGGCTGCCAGATGACGAGAACGATCGTCACGAGAAAAATCAGAAATGCGATCAGCATGACTACAACTCAATCAGCGAAGGGAAGGATCAAGCACAAGCCGCAGGGCTCTGCGGCCGCTCGCCCATGTCGGCAAGGCGCAGCGCATCGGGGCTCAACCATTCCTGATTCGCATCGACCACGCCCTTCAGCATGGCGTCCACCCACTGCGGCAGTTCGGGATGCAGTCGGTAGTACACCCACTGGCCTTTGCGCCGATCCATCAGGATTCCTGCCTCGCGCAACTGGGCCAGGTGCCGGGAGATCTTCGGCTGGCTCAGTTCAAGCGCGTGGGTAAGTTCGCAGACACAGAGTTCGCCTTCGCGGGCGATCAGCAGGGTCATCCGGGCCCGGGTGTCGTCAGCCAGGCATTTGAAAACGATGGGGGGAGTCAGGGCTTCCGGCATGTAGCCTCCTGGAGGCCGCCCACCGGGCGGCTGAAATATCTGGAAATCCGAATATATGCCAATTCAAATATATGGACAACCGGATATTTCTATCGCACCCATCGGGCTTCACCAGAGATAGCTCGCCTCCACGAACGTCAGCGAGTTCGTTCGCAGGTGCCCCAGGAATGAATCCTGCGGCCCCCGGAAAATGTCGAAGCCGGTGCTGACCCGCCATGAATCGGTGATCGCGTACTTCAGGCGACCCCGGAGCATCCAGTCATTGCGGGGTTCGGCCCACACGGCGAACAGGTCCAGGTCGGCCTTCGAATCGAACAGTGGCCTGGCATAGCGCAGCGTCAGTCCGTACTGGTCCCGGTCCAGTTCGTTGCTGATCAAGGCCTGGGCCGCCTGCACCTGGGCCATCAGGGGATCGTTGGCGATGCTCGATACCGAGCGCAGATGTCGCCAGAAGCCTTGCAGGGAAACGGTCTCGCGATCTCCGATGTACCACTCGGCGCCGCCGATCGCCGAGGTGTAGGGCTGCCGGCGTGCCACCGCTGGGTCGGACGACTGTTCGAAGTCCACCCAGGCAATTTCTCCCCGATAAGCCATTTCGCCGCGAACGATCGTGAAGTCGCCGCCAACCATCCGCATGCGTGTTGCATGCTGGCCGAGGGTCACGCCGGCAGGCGTGGCACTGCGCACCGCGAAGGTGGGGAACAGGTCGTGACCATCGATCACGCTGATCGACCAGTCCGCATCCGAACCCAGTACGTCGTACTTCACCGCCACCGTGGGGCGGACATCCGGGTCCTGCTCGCGGAAAGTTACGCCAGGCGTTTTCTCCAGCGGCACCTCGTTGAAGCGGAAACGGTCGAGCACATGGACCTGCAGTTTTCCGGCACCGGCGGCGCAGTCCAGGTGCAGCCCCCAGTTGCCGGTGCGCTGATCCGTGGTCTCCGGGGTCAGGCGCCTGTAGTTGCTGGGGGATACCTGGTCGGTGGGATTGATCCCGTCGGCCCGGCCCCACATCACCAGCTTCTTGCCCAGTGCAGGGGCGCACAGGGTTTCGCTGCTTTTCACATACAACTCGTTGACCCCGGCATCCTCCCGCCTGCCATCCAGCCGTTCAGGGGACGACAGGGCCCAGACCTCGCTGCTGAAGCTCAGACTCTCGCTGGCTTGCCAGTCCAGTTTGAGCTTGGCGCGATTGGAGGAAATCGTGTGGCGGTCATCCAGCATCCGGTTCGATGACCAAACCCCTGCCGCGACTTCGCCAGTGACTTCAGGCACGTCGGCGACGGCGCCCACCGAAAAAACCAGGGGCACGACCGCGCCAGCCCACCAGCCGGGGGAAAAAGTCCCGCTCATGTCCTCTCCTTAGCGCGAAGCCATGTTGTTCGCCGAGAAGAGGCTGTCGCTCAGCGCCTCACCCACCTTGAAGTTGGAGAAGGTGATGATGGTGGTGTGGCCGCTCTGCAGGTTCTTGCCCTCGGTCTTCATCGGCTGCCACTTGCCATTGGTGGCATCCACCAGCTGGATATCGCTGAAGGAGAACTGCTTGTACGGCGCCCCGCTGACATCGGCCGCTTCCACATAGGTGGTCGCGAAGTTGTCCTTGCGAATCCAGGTCAGGCGCTTCGCGTAGCCAGAGTTGGTGCGCACGCTGTCCTCGGCGGGCAGCGACTCGATGACGTAGTGTTCGACGCCGTCACGGGTCTCCTGTCTGACCAGGGTGTGCTTCCAGTCGCTGACCTTGTGGCCCATCACGTCGCCGTAGCTGAAGTCGGTACCGATGAAGCTGTCCTTCTTGTTCGAAGCCACCAGACGGCGCACTCGCTTCATCGCCGGCAGGTATACCCACATCTCGTCGTCCTGGGCAGTCCGCTCGACCAGCAAGGTGGTGGTTCCACGAATATCCGCAGGCGCCTCGAAGCGCACCAGGCGCATGGTGTCCTGCCCGTTATCCTGAAGCTTCGAGGCCATGTTGGACTTGCGGGTCCGCTGGCTGCCGTCCTTGGTCTGCAGCACGAACTCGGCATCGGCCTTGGAGGTGCTGAAGCGGGTGACCGCCGCGTTGCGCTCCATGATCTCTTTCGCCTCCAGCTCTGCAGACCAGCCGACCTGTGAATACGTCAGGAAGCCGACGGCCGCCAGGATGATCAGCAGCACGGCGCCACGGTCACCGGAGCGGCGCTGGAAGATGAAGCCGGGTTTGAAGGCCAGGATGGCGCTCGGGATCAGGGTCAGGGTTGCGAGAACGCTCGCCAGCATCGCCAGCACGATAAAGGTAGAAAGCCACATATGAACCTTGTAGTCGTAGGAGAACATGAGGACGGCATAACCCCCGGCCACGGCGGTGGCGACGAACAGGCAGGCCTTGCCGGCGGTTTTCATCGCCATTTCCACGGCCTCGGGCAACGCCTTGCCCTGGGCCGTGTATTCGCTGATGCGATAGATGAGGTAGATCGCGTAGTCGGCGCCGATGCCAACCGCCATGGCCGAAATCAGCGAGTTGGGGATGTTCAGCGGCACGCCGAAGTAACCCATGACGCCAAACACCAGCGACAGCACCACCAGCAGCGGCGACAGCACCAGCAGGCCGGCGATCACCGAGCGGAACGCGATCACCGACACCGCGAAGATCACCCCGAGGATCTGGGCGATGTTGAGCAGCTTGCTGTGCACCATCACATCGGTGACCGCCAGGGTCTGCGCGACCTCACCGCCGAACGACACGGTGACATTGCCGGGGAAATGCTCTTTCGCGACCTGGCGAAGTTCGTTCACCAGGTGATCGATCTCGGCGTTGCTGTTGGTACGCAACATGATCGCGATCTTTGCCCGCCGGTACTCGTAATCGACGTGGGCCGAGAAGTCCTCCGGATCCCCTGACATCGAGTAGAGGAACAGGTACTGGGCAATCAGCTCGCGGTCATCGGGAAGTGGCGTCACAGCTCCCGTGTCGCCCGACGCCGCTTCGTGCATGCGCTGGAGGAAGTCGTCGATGGACAGCGTCTTGCCCACGATCGGGCGCTTCGCCGCGTCCGCCTGCAGGTAGCGGATTGCATCCAGTACCCGAGGGTCCTTCACCCCATCTGCTTCGCCGGTATCGACCATCACATAGAGCACGTTGGTCCCGCCGGTCTGGCTGTTCAGCAGGTTGTCATCACGCTGCAAGGGCAGCGAATCCGAGAAGAAGCTCTTGCTGGAGTTATCCACATGCACCAGCGGCCAGCCGGCAACCGCCACGCCAATCAGCACCACGAAACCGCCGAGAATCCAGTGCCGGCTGCGAGGGGTCACCACCAGGTGAGCGATGCGTGCGCTGAGGCGATCCCAGATCCGAGGCTTGGTCTCGGTGTCGATCTGCGCCGCCGATGGCGGCTTGAGGCCGGCCCGCACTGCCGGGGTAAAGGTGAACTCCAGCAACACAGCCGCCAGGATGCCGATGCCGGTGAAGATGCCGAATGCCCGCACGGTTTCCAGTTCGAACACCACCAGCGAGAAGAACCCGAGGGCCGCCACACCGCCAGCGATGACCAGTACCGGGCCCACCGCCGCTAGCGACTGAATCGTCGCAAGCCGGTTGGCCACCACCGGGTCCATCTGCTGACCGTTCACCAGTTCGATGAAGCGTTCGTAGTAGCGCTTGAGCAACTGCACCGCATGTCCCGCCGCCACGGCGAGGATCAGGATCGGCGTCGGCGAGTTGAAGATGTCCATCGGGACCTTCATCAACCCCATGATCCCCACGCCCCAGACTACCGACAGCAGCGCCGTCACCAGCGGCAGGATCAGTCCCTGGCGAGTCCGGAATGCTTCGTAGTGCAGCAGGCCAATGACCAGTACCGCGATCGGGAACAACCAGTTGATCCGGTCGGCGAAGACTTCAGCCTGGTGCAGGAACACCGGGTTGCCGCTCAGGGAGATCTCGATGCCCGGCGTGTTCTCCTGGCTCAGGATCTGGTGGACATCGGACAGCATCGCACCGAAGCCGTTGGGGTTCTCCTTGAGCTCCAGCATGATCGTCGCGGTGCGCCAGTCACTGGAGATCACCGTATCCCGGTACACCGGGTTGGCGTTGATCGCCGCCTTCAGCTCCTCGATCTGCGCCGTGCTGGACGGCAACTGGTCACCCAACAGCGGTCTGGCCTCGAAACCGTCGGCGTTGCCGCGAATGCTCTTGGCCTGCCGCGAGGACAGGCTGAGCAGCGTCTGCTTGGTGACTGACGGCGCCGCATAGAGCTTGTCGGTAATGCGCTTCACCGCCTCCAGCACCTGGGGCTGCAGGGCGTCGCCCTGGGTAGGGGTCAGACCGATCACCACCAGGTACTTCGAGCCGAAGATCTTCTCGATGGTGTTGGTCGCCTTGATGTACGGGTGACTCTGCGGCACTACGGCAGCCGGGTTGATGATGACCTGCTGCTTGGCGGCAAAGAACGCAAAGAATGCCGACAGCGCCAGCACGATGGCGATGACCCACCGCCGATGGTCCACTACCCAGGTCACGTACCGTTCCAGGGGCAGCGAGCTCTTCAGCCCGCTCGTATGAACAGAATCTACCGCTGCGGTTTTCGATATTTGCGTCATGAGTCAGGCATCAGCACGTGAAGGAAGGGTTGGGGGCAACATCGCTTTCGTTCTGGGGAGCGATTTGTGCTTTGAGGAGGTGTTTCTGGACCTTCGCCGAGGCGGTGTAGGGGAACGCATCCAGGACGGTGCACCGGGTCGGGCACCAGCCCTCGAAGGCTTGCGCCAGCACCGCCTGCAGTTCGGCAACAACGGCGGCGGGCTCGGCATCGGGCGCCGCGACCCAGGCCAGAACGCTGCGACCGCTGCCCGGCTCGCAGATCACCAGCGCCGCATCCGCGACGCCCGACACCTGTCTGGCCCGGTGTTCGACCAAGGCGGAGCTGAGGGGAGCGCCACCGACCAGCAGCGAGTCGCTCAGCCGATCGCTGACATCGAGCCGTGCATCGGCCTGAAGGGTCGCGAAGTCGCCGGTCGCCAGCCAATCGTCCTGCTCGGCGCCGACGGCGACCCAGTGTCCCCGCACCATGAGTTCCCCTGCGCCCTCGGCCACGCATTCCGCATCGTCACCTCGCACTGCCAGCTCGATGCCGAATACCGGCTGGCCATGCCCCAGCGCAGTCGCGCTGCTATCGAACCGTTCAATGGTGGCCAGCGGCGAGGTCTCGGTCATGCCCCAGGCGTGACACACCTCGACGCCCAGTCGCTCCTGAATGAAATACGCCACCTCGAACGGCAGGCGGGTTCCTCCGACAACAGTCCGCCGCAACGTGCTGAAACGCTGCCCGGTCGCCTGCATGTAGCGAGCAAGCGCCAGCCAATGAGCCGACACCGCACCCAACACGGTGACCTGATGCTCTTCGATCCACTGGAACCATTGAGCCGGATCACGGGTTGGCGGAACCAGGATCAGCTCGGCGCCCACCATCGGGCACACGAACGGAGCGCCCCAGGCGCTGGCATGGAAGTTTTGCATCAGCGGCATGACCCGGTCGGCGCCGGTCAGGCCCATGGCGTCCGGCAAGGCGCAAGCCCAGGTGTGCAGCAGCGTCGAACGGTGCGTGTACTCGACGACTTTCGGAGTGCCGGTGGTGCCGGACGAGTAACAAACGTGGGAAAGGCTGTCCTCCGGAAACTGTGCCGCTACGTATCCAACCGCCCCCTCGGCGTTTCGATGGGTCATCGCGCGAACCGCAGATCCTGGCAGCAGCCCCTGAAACGCCTGAACCGCGCCGGCCGTAGCGGCGTCATGCAGCACCAGCTTTGGACGGATCTGTTGAAGGAAGAGTCCCAGGTCTTCGGGGCGATGCTGGGGGTTGAGCAGGTGAGTGACCACGCCTTGGTCGAGTGCCCCGTAAAGCCAGGCCATCTGGTCGAGCGAGCTCAGGCCAAAGCTGACGAGCGCATCGCCTGGCTGGAACCCGAGGGCATGGAGTTGCGCGGCGCAATCACGAGCGGTATCGGCCAGATCTGCGTAGCTCTGGCGTTGGACGGCGCCATCGAGAGCGATGGAAGTTACTTTCACTGCGGCGTGCACCCTTGCCGCATGCTTGAGCACATCATGGACATGGAGCGGGAGGGTTTTCACTCTCGCGGTCGGGTATTGCACGGGTTTAGCAGAGATAGTGTTCATGCGGCCATGGTAGAAATCGCCGCGCTTTGCCCACAATGGAACCGATGTACCATGGCGTCCTGCCACGCCAACTGCTCGGTTCAGGCAAATTGCAGATAGGCCTGGGTCAGCTCGTGACGGGGCCGCTCAAACACCTCCCGCGCCTTGCCGCATTCGATCAGCTTTCCCACGCCCTCAACCTTCCAGAACACCGCCACCTGATCGGCAACCCGGCGGGCCTGACTCAGGCTGTGGGTTACCAGGACAATGGTTCGCCGCTGCGACAGGCTTGAGATGAGCGCCTCGATGGTTTGCGTCGAGATAGGATCGAGGGCACTGCAAGGTTCATCCATCAACAGCACCTCCGGCCCGAGCACCAGCGCCCTGGCCAGGCACAGGCGCTGCTGCTGCCCACCAGACAGCGCCAGCGCCGGGCCGTCGAGCCGATCATGCACCTCATCCCATAAGCCCACTTCCTTGAGCGACGCCTCGATCCGCGCATCGATTTCGTCCCGCGCCTTGATCCCATGCTGCCGCAGCGCGAATTCAAGATTCTTGCGAATGGAGAAGGGAAACGGGTTGGGCCGCTGGAACAGCATGCCGACCTGGCGGCGCAACTGGGTCGGGTCCTTCAACAGGCGCTTGCCGTCCATCCAGCTGAAGCTGATCGAACCTGATACCGAGCACTCGGGAACCAGGTCGTTGAGGCGGTTCAGGCAGTGCAGCAAGCTGGACTTGCCGCAGCCGGAAGGACCGATCAGGGCCGTGACCGAGTTTCGAGGTACCCGCAGGTTCACCCTCTCGACCACCACCCGCTTGCCGTAGCTCACCGACAGGTCCTCAATCTCGATATACCCTTCGGCCGCGGTATTCAGGTGCGTAACAGTGCCAGCGATGCTGGGCACGGCTCGCAGCGAGGATTCAAGCGTTGCCGCCCCGGTCTTGTTGGTCATGGTCAGTAACTCCCTGTCGTTGTGCCAGTCATGCGCCGCTGCATCCACCGGGTCAGGGCATGCACTGCGAAACTCAGCAGTGCCAGGAGCAGAAGAAGCGCGAGGGCCGATCCATAGGCGTTCGGCGTGCCGCCGGGTACGTTGGTGGCCAGATCGTAGATATGCACCGAGACGCTCCGCCCCGAGTCGAGCAGAGACTCCGGCATCCGGTCCGAGTAACCGCTGGTGAACAGCAACACCGCCGTTTCGGCCAGGGCCCTGGTCAGCGCCAGCACGATCCCGGCGCAAATCCCCGGTAGCGCCACCGGCACCATCACCCGCAACAGCACGGACTGCCGCGACAACCCCAGTGCCGCACCACCCGCGCGATGAGCCGTGGCCGCCGCTTCCAGCGAAAACGCCAGCGAGCGGGCCAGGGTCGGAAGGATCATGCAGGCCAGAGTCAGGCCACCGGCCAGGATGGAGTAACCCAACCCCAATTGCCGACAGAACAGGCTGAGACCGAAGAGACCGAACACCACGGACGGCACGCCGGCCAGGATGTCGAGGCTGCAGCGCACAACCGTTGCAGGCCAGCCGCCGGGTTTGAATCCTTCGGTCAGCATCACCGCCACCCCGAACGACAGTGGCAATGCGGCAGCCAGACTGACCAACACGATGCCCAGCGTCGAAACCAGGATCGGCGCGATGCCGCCGCCACGACCGGCATCGACCGGACTGGACGACAGGAACTCCCAGCTCAACACCTGGAGCCCGTTGCCGAACACCGTGAGCAGCGGCCACAACAGCATCGCGATCGCCCCGAGGGCCAGGCCGTAGAGCAATGCCGTCCAGGCCAACTCCTTGAGTCGGGCCAAGCTGATCAACTTCATAGGCCCATCTCCCGCTGACGCCGGCCAACCCATTCGCCAGCAGCCACCAGCACGCTGACCAGCAGCAACATCAGCAAGCCAGCCACGAACAACGAGGCCCGGTGATCGCCCATGGCGTAGGGCATCTCCAGCGCGATGTTGGCCGTCAGCGCCCGAACGGGCTCGAACAACGAAGCGGGGACCTGCACGATATTGCCGCAGACCATCAGGACCACCATGGTTTCCCCGATGGCCCTGGCCGCGCCGAGCACCATGGCAGAGAAAATGCCTTGCCTCGCCGCCGGCACGACAATGCGCAGCAGGGTCTGATTCTCGGAAACACCCAGTGCTGCAGCGCCCTGTACATAGGCGACCGGGACCGTCTGGAGGGCTGACTGAGTCAGGACGGTAATGGTCGGGATGATCATCAGGGCCACCACCAGAACACCCGCCAGCAGGCTGGCTCCCGGAGGGCTCCACAGGTTGATGATCGGCACGATGGCACTCACGCCCCAGAGGCCGTAGACCACCGTCGGCACAGCCGCACTGAGCTCCACCAGATTGCGCATCAACCGCGCCAGTCCGGTGGGTGCCTTGAACGTGGTGACCAGCGCTATCGCCAGGCTCAACGCCGTCGCCACCAGCAGCGCCCCGACCGTCAGGTAGAGGCTGGCCACGACCATCGGCGTCATATTGAAACTGGCATCCCTCGGCCACCAGCCTTCGTCGGTGAAGAACCGGGTGAAGCCTCCCTTGCTGATCAGCGGGAGTGCCTCACCCAGGAGAAACGCGACGATCAGGAACACGATCGCCGCCCCGAGCAAGGCCAGCATGGTCATTGCCGACCAGAAGGCCCATCCGCGCAGCGCCGACGGCGGCGGTGAGATCGACTCAACGATAGGTAGTGTCATGACGCGGCCCTGACCAGCAACGCCGGCCGTTATTTCACGACCGGGATGAAGTACATCCGCGTGACGAAGTCCTCGGCCTGCTTCGATTGCGCATAGGCCACGAAGTCCTGGACCTGCTCATTCAGCGGCGTCTTGTAGACCAGGTTCAGGTCACGGCTGATCGCATACTGCCCCGAGGCCACGGAAGCGGTCGAAGGCACCTGGTCGCCCATGGGGATCAGGCGAATCGCCGCGCCTTGCCCGGCTTCGTATTCCGCCGAGCCGATGGAAACGTAGCCCACAGCGGCAGGCGATCCGGCAACGGTCTGAATCCCCTGCTGGTTGTCGCCGATGATGACGTGGGCCTTGATGTCCTTGTAGGGGATGCCGAAGAAGCTGCTGAAGATCTCCAACGTGGAGCGGCCTTCGGCCTTGCTCACCACGGTGATCTGCGCATCGTCGCCGCCTACTTCCTTCCAGTTGGTGATCTGGCCGGTGTAGATACCGATGACCTGCTCCTTGCTCAGCCCGGTAACCGGGTTGCTTTTGTTGACGATCATGCCGATGCCGTCCTTGGCGATCAGTGCATGCTCAAGATCCTGCTCGTCGGGCTTGAGGTCGCGAGACACCATGCCAAGCACGGCGGTACCACTGCGCACATCCATGATGCCGCGTGCACTTCCGCCCGCCTGCACCTCGATGCGAACCCCCGGATGCTCCTGCTCATAGGCCTTGGCCAGCTCGCTGATCAGTGGCGCGATAGTGCTGGCACCGACGACGCTGACGCGCATCGACTTGGTGTCCGCCTTCGGTTCTGCTTCGCGGTTACAGCCAGACAGGCAGAGCAACGCCCCCAGCATCCACAGCGCAGGCACACCAACGTGCCGGGCGGCCCAGGTTCTTGTTTTCATCGTGTTCCCCAGCTTCTTCCATGAAACGCACCGAATGACCGATGCGTCGTGATCTGACTCATGGTAGGGGGTAGCGGCCTGGGCTTTGAATAGAAGCTATGTACTATGGCCCGTCGCCAGCAGCCTCCCGACAATTGTCGCGGCAAGGGAATGCCCTTGAAGCCTAATGGGAGGACAAGAAATGCAAGAAGCATCTGTCGGCACTCAGCCAACGTCACACGCCCCGATCGACCTGCGCTCCGTCAGCCGCCGCGAAGTGCTCGGCACCGAGCACAACAAGAGCGACGGCTACTTCAACCTGCTGGCCTACATCGCCTCGAATGCGATCGCAGGCGAGATCATGGCGGTGGAAAACTACTCGGAAATGGTCCCGCTGATGCCGGACACCGAGAGCAAGATCGAGACCGTCAAGCAGGCCCACGAAGAGTCCAAGCACATCCAGATGCTGGCTAGCCTCGGCAAGCGCCACGACTACAACGTCATGCGCGAGATCGTCGAACCGCAGTGGTTCAACATCCGCCGCCACTTCAGCACCGCCGTGCAGAACAAGGATCTGGCCGCCTGCCTGGTGATCCAGGACCTGATGACCGAAACCATGGCCATCGTGCTGTACCGCACCCTGGTGCGTCAGGGCGACCCGGACACCGCAGCACTGGCCAACAAGATCCTCGACGACGAGCTGGAGCACCTGGAAATCGGCCTGGCGCGTATCCGCAGCCTGATCGCCCAGGATCCGGAAGGCGTCCACGAGAGCCTGAAATGGGCTCACCACCGCGTCATGCCTGAGCTGTTCAGCATGGTCAGCACCGGCTGCCACTTCCTTTGCGACCGCCTGAACATCGATTGCGCTTCCCTGTCGCTGGGCGACCTGAAGACCGACATCGACGAAATCCGCATCGAGGCGCTGGATACCTATGTCGAGACCCTCGACAAGGCCGACTTCGACCCGGTGGTAACTGCCGCCCTGATCGAGTCGATGCAGACCTACGGCGGTACCCCGTCCTTGAACGCAGGGCTGGCCAACGCCTGAGCGTTGTTCCAGCCCGCCCATCAGTAACGGCGGAGCTTGTATGTCCGATAACACGACCTTAGCGCAGGGTGTTCGCGCCTTCTTCGAGTTCCTGCTCATGGATGGTGCCCTGCTCATTGGGCTTTTCCTGCTGGTCACCTGGTCCGTGGTGATGCTGCAGCAGAAGATGCCCTTTCAGGCGACCCAAGGCTCGCTGCTTGGCTCATCTGGCTGGCGTTCGGCCTTTGCTGCCAGCGTGGGCGGCGTGATTACCCCGTTCTGCTCGTGCTCAACCATTCCCGTGCTGAGCGGCATGCTCAGGGCGGGGGTGGGCTTCGTCCCGAGCTTCGCCTTTCTGGTGGCGTCCCCGGTGGTCAACGAAGGCGTCTTCATCCTGCTGTTCCTGACCGTCGGTTTCATCCCTGGGGCGGTGTTCATCATCGCTGGCCTTGCCCTGACCTCGGCTGCCGGCGTGATCGCAGGCCGCCTGGGCATGGCTAGGCACGTCACCATCACCCCGGCGCCACAGAGCAGCGCAACCTTCCTGGGGCAGAAAGTCGCCGCCTGGCCGGGCTGGCAACCGGCAAGCCGCTTCGCCTGGCTGGCCGCCAAACAGGAACTGCGCACCGTCGCACCGTACCTGCTGGTCGGCCTGCTGATCGGCGGGCTGATCTACGGCGCCGTGCCCAAGGACATGCTCATGGGCCTCGTCGATCGCCTGCCGGCCGCCTGGCTCTATCTCGCCTGTGCACTGGTCGGCGTGCCGCTCTATATCTCGCCCATCGCAGCACTGCCCATCGGCTTCGCGTTGATCGAGAAGGGCTTCCCGGTCGGACCGCTGGTGACCTTCCTCGTGGCCGCGATCGGCACCAGCCCGCCCGAGGTGATGCTGCTGTTCAGGCTTTTCAGACTCCCGTTGGTGATAGCCCACACCCTGACCGTCGTCCTCTGCGCCCTGGCGCTGGGCCTGGCCGTCGCTCTCGTGCTGTAACCACTCAATCAAGAGGGACAAGACATGTTCGGTTTCTTCAACAAGGCCTCGGACGCAGATATCGCCCAGGTCAAACGCGCGCTGGGCAACGATGCCGTAGTAGTGCTCTCCGCCAGTTGCTGCATGCCCGGTACCAACGAAGTCGATGAACAGATCGAGAAAGCGGCGCAGGCGGCTCTGGCTGCGGCCAAGCTCGAATGGCCGGTGCTGACCGTCACCGTGACAACGGCACAAACCATCCTGCCGAAGATCACCTCCGAGCTGAATGCAGCCGAAGGCGCACTGGCCCAGCAGGTGTCCGAGCTGTTCATGGCCCACGGCCTGAGCGCATTCCCGATCGTCATCGTCGATCAGAAACTGCTGTCCTACGGCGGCGTGCCTGACCAGGCGATGATTCAGGGCGCGTTGCCCGCTTCCACGGCGCCCAACGTGGCAAGCGGAGGAGCTCGATGAACACGCCTCTCCTGACCGCACGCCATGGAGGGCGTGTCTTCCTCACTGGCGGTACCGGTTTCCTGGGGGCCTTGATGGCCGCCCAGATGCTCAGCGATGGATGGGCGGATCATCTGGTCCTGCCATCCCGCCGTGAAGTCGAAACCGGCAACATTCCCGAGGAGGTCCAGCGCGAGCTATTCGCCCTGGGCAAAAACCCGGACGACGTTGCCGGACAGATCACCACGGTTCACTGGCAAGGCGCCGAAACCGCCACGGTCGAGCTGCTGGAAAACACCTTGCGCGCGGGCAAGGTGGACACCATCGTGCACTGCGCCGGGTGCCTGGACTACTTCGACAACGACGCCCTGCAGGCAATGAACGTCGATTTCACCGAAAGACTGACCATCGCAGCCAAGCGGGCCGGTGTGAGCTTCTTCATTTTTGTATCCACCGCGTACTCGGCGGGTTACTCCGGTGCACCAGTGCCCGAAACCGCTCTGAGCGAGCCGCCGAAAGACCCGACCAACTACACCCTGACCAAGCGCGCTGCCGAGCGGGTCGTGGCCGAATGCGGCATTCCCTTCCTCGTCGTGCGCCCGTCGATCGTCATCGGCAGCTCGGTAGACGGACGCTACAGCGGCAAGCGCTACGGCCTATATCAGCAATGGATGGGCATCGAACGGCTGCTGTCGGACCGGCACCACGCCGAACTGCACACCGTTGCCACTGACCAGGCGCTCAACCTGCTGCATCAGGACGTGTTCCAGGCCAGTATCGCCAGCATCTTCCGCAGGGTGCCTGCAGGGGAATACGTGAACCTGGTGGTGGACGACCAGACCAGCCCGTCCATGCGCGACCTGTGGCGAGTCTTCTGCGAAGTCACCCGCCCTAACACGGTGATCTTCTACGACAGCCTGCAGGACGTGGACCTCAAGGCCATCAACATCCGCCAGCGCGGCTACCTGACCTTCGCCCAGACCAACCTGGAGATCGGTGCCTACCCATGAGCATTCGATCGCCAATGGCTGCGAACCTTGCGTGAGCATGGACTGCACTTCACCGAAACCACGATGGAAACGCTGAAGGTGTGCCAGGACCGGTTCGTTCGCTCCTCCCAACCCATTCAGCGCTACCTCGAACGCTTTGCTGCGGATCTGCCGGCACGTACCGAGTTCCGCCACCATCTGGACACCCTGGACCTCGCTGCCAATGAACATGCTTGATACCGCAGCCACAAGGCTGGAACCCTGGCAGCGGGAGCTGATGCACATTGCCTCCGTGGTAGGCGACGATCTCGACCGTGAGGCAAATGGCGCCGACTCACCGCGCACGCTCTGGTGGGGCGGCGCGTACTCCGACCTGCTCGCCATGTGCGCCGATGCCTTCCGTGGCGAACTGCTTATCGCAGACCACGAACCGCGCTCCCTGCGTAAAAGCACGGCGCTGGTCAGCAAGGCCCGGGCCGTTCGACTCATGGCGCTGCCGGACCTGTCCCGCGATGCCGGCGTGATCGAGACGCTGCTCCAAGGCGCGGTGCTGCGCGACATCGACGGCTACCTCGCCCTGGAGGAAAAGCTGCGCTTCGGGATCGAGCGTTCTCCTGCCGTAGCGACAGGCAGGGCCAGCCGGATCGTCATGGACTTCACCCTGAACCGGGTCAGCGCCGAAGCCGAGCAGCAACTACTGGCCGAGGCCTTCCGCGCACTCAGCCTGACCGGCTCCGTTGTCTGCGGGGTACTGGTGAGCGACGAGCCATTGGCGTCCCTGCACAACGTCCGCTCCGCGCCGGCCGGTGCACCGCTCAGGATTCCAGCCGAGACCGCCGTCATTGCTGCCTTCGAACGCGCAGGCTTTCACGGGATAACCCTGCACTGGTCGGCGACGGCCCATGAAGCCATCGACAGGATCGGTGATGCGGAAGTCCGGATGTGCACGGTCCAGGCCTACAAGGGCAAGCAAGGGCCTTGCTGGGAACTGGGCCAGGCCGTCATGTACCGGGGGCCGTGGAGCGAAGTCCGTGACGACGATGGCCACGTGTATCGGCGCGGGGAGCGGGTTGCTGTGTGTGCCAAGACCTACGACCTCATGATGCGGGCACCCTATGAAGGTTCGTTCCTCGGGCTGCGCAGCGTGAACGAGCCGCCACTGGCCGAAGCGGTGCTGTTCGACTGCAATACGCCGGCATTGAGAGACCCGAAGGTGACCAAGGGGCTGGCACCGTTTGAAGGGGCTCAAGCGGCAGCTTGCTGCTCGGGTTCAACTGGATGCTGCTGACGCCCTGTCAGTAGCCATTGTCGTGAGGGGCCGTATGGGCCATATAATCCCCAACCGGCCCCCTCATACGCACCCACCAAGCGCTGACGGGGTCACAATCAGCAGGGAGTGCGGACTATGGAACATGTCGAAAACACCTGGCAGGGGCTTGAGGACTTTCTCCAGACAGCCCCGGCTCGGGATCTGGACATCGACTGTACGGCCGTAGGTATCGCCTCCGTCAAAGGGCCCACGGTCCACTTCAAGGAAATCCTCTTCCTCGAAGGAGAGATTCACGAAGACCCTGAAACCCTGCAAAGCCACTGCGCTTCGCTTGTTGCACTCTGGGCTGCGGTCAAAGCCCCCTCCCTCATCGACCTCGGTCAGTGCTCCTGCATCGGCCGCCGCCTGCTCCTCCAGGAGCCGACCCTGGGCAGGCGCTTCGCCATTCACGCTACCGAGATAAACGACAGTACCCTGCTATTTGCAGTCATTAGCTCGACCAAGCGCTGGAAGGATGTCGAGACGGTCAAATGCCTGATAACGGAGCTGGTGGCGCTTGCCGATCATGTCAGTGACAAGAACGACTTGAGAGCCGAAGAGACCGAGGCCCAGCAGGACACCGGTCTGAACTGGTATCAGTTCACAAGTCGCGAAGTAGACATCCTGAAGCTGGTTGCCGCTGGGAACAGTAACAAGCAGATCGCCCGCGAACTGGGCTCAAGCCCTAACACTGTGCGGAACCAGATTCATGCGCTGTTCAGGAAGGCTGAGGTGACGAATAGGACTGAGTTGGCGTTGAGGGTTGCTGCGGCGACCTAATGTTGCGCGCCTCAGGACGGGTCCAAAGCGATTCGACCAGCAATTGAGTTACATTGATCGGCCGACCGTAACCCAAAAGCCTAGTGAGGCGTGCGATTTAACGCGACCCTGTCGTCATCTGCGTCTCGCCTGAATACACCAGGGGCCCATGGCGTGCATGTGCGCTTGGATGACTTGCGGCACCATCTTGGAACCGTCTATTTCTGGAGGTGTGAGCAGAAGGTCGAGGAATGGGGATTCGTAGTCAACGGCAAGTAACGGTCCATCCGAATGAAACCCACACTACAGGTCAACAACTACGACGCCAACGATCCAGCACCATGCATTACCGGAGAAATATCTTTATGGCAAACCAGTCAGCCACCCCAAGGAAACTTGGGAGCGAAACTGCAAGGAAGCTACGGTTACCCTACTAGGCCCAACGCTGCGGGCAGCCCCGCTCCGACAGCAGCGCTCACGAGTGGATGCTCAAGGAACTTACTCAGCAGTCCTTTGGCTTCTTCTTTCTCACTAACGGAGGCATGGGCTGACTCAATGGCGGCCAGGACTTCCTTCATCGCGACTTGCAGATTCTGA
Source organism: Pseudomonas ulcerans (assembly GCF_036324125.1). Classification (NCBI taxonomy): domain Bacteria; kingdom Pseudomonadati; phylum Pseudomonadota; class Gammaproteobacteria; order Pseudomonadales; family Pseudomonadaceae; genus Pseudomonas; species Pseudomonas ulcerans. Next base: position 114,973 of record NZ_JAZDQN010000016.1, read on the forward strand.
ACGTTGTGATCGCCTATCTGTATGCCCGTGGAGCCGTGGATTGTGATGTGATTCGTGGTCGTGCCGGTGGCCGCTTTTGGCCTGGCTCGAACCTTGGCCAGCTCAATTGCAAAGCAACCATCCATCCCGCCTAGGCCGCTCTGGTAGTTAACGTCCTCAACATCGAATTCCACCCTAGAGCCATTAGGTAGTAGTTGGAAAATTTTGTCCCCTTCCACTACATCCACATCATTCCCAATGATCGTTAGGCGCGGCTGAGTGAAGCAGCATGAATGCCGCCCAACCTCTCGCCCTCCACGCTCTACGACTACGGTGTCTTCTTCCATATCAGCGAATGGGTTCACGTCCAGTCCTCGGTTGAGAATCGAATTGCCATCATAGGCTCTCCTCTTTTTCACTGCCAGCGGGTCAGTTTGGCTCAGCATGGAGGCACCTCATAGATCGAAGGACGCTATCCATGATCTGCCAACGGTCGAAACGCTCCCTCCCCCTGTTACTGGAAACGGTTAGGGTCTCAGCTGTCTCTCCAGCATCACTGGCCTCTGATCTGAGATATGGAGAGCAGCCTGCACTTCGGAATCAGTTCAGCACCACGCAGAAAGTGATGAAAAACCGGATCACCACAGGACGCCCTAATGAGTCCTATTTTTTGCTCACTGTGCGATCGGTTTGCCACCATGTCGTCGCTTGCTTGCTTGCACGCTCCAAAAGCGTGCTATACCCAGATCAAGGATCGTGGTACTCAGCCGATAGGGGATGTATCAGGAGGGGCGTAGCTCGACCACTCGTCAGCTGCTTTGGGACGCCCTACTGGTTCTATTGACTAATGGATACATGCGCCCATAATTTCGCGCCCGCGAACCCGTAATGCCCATGGATGGCGCAAGAGAGGTGACTCTTGATTTTTTCCGAACAAAAAGTAGCCCAAATGGCGGCTTTCTTTTTGGCTCGCCGCGAGGGCCCAATGGCCCACATCAAGCTGATGAAGCTGCTCTATTTGGCTGATCGCTTGAGCATGGAGCGCTATGACGCTCCTATGTCAGATGATGCCCAATGCAACATGAAAAACGGTCCAGTTCTCTCTGCAACCTTCGACCTGATGAAAGGCACCCGCAGAAGTGAAGCATGGAGCTCGTTCATTTCCCCAATCCACGATAACGAAGTGTCTCTGCAGAGAGACTTTGCATGGGATGAGCTTGATGAGCTGTCTCGGGCCGATTTGAAAGTTCTCGACGAAGTGTTCGTCAAGTTCGGTCACATGAAGCGCTGGGACCTAGTGGAGTATGTCCATACTCTCCCTGAATGGGAGAACCCAGGCGACACCAGCAAGCCGATCGACCCTGAAGTAACCTTCAAATCCTTTGGGCTCAACGAGATGCAAGCTCATGAAAAGGTGGGGATGCTTCGAAGCCGCAAGTTGCTTGGTTTGAAACTCGCTGAGATGAAGTGATGCCGCCAAGGACTGTCTTTCAGCAGGGAACGCTCTTCATCCTCACTGGCCCTACACGCCACCTTCACGTCGTTATGAACGATCCGGTTCACTGCGGAGAGTTGAACGATATGAGCGTGCTGGTGGTGAATTTCTCAACTGTTCAGCCCGGAGCCTTTCATGATCCTGCATGCGTGCTCCAGGCAGGCTGCCATCCGTTCATCACTCGCGAGAGCTTTGTCGTCTATAGAGGGGCCACTGTGCTGAGAGTCCCGCGCCTGGAAGACCAGATTATCGCAGGGCATGTACGACCCGACTCACCTGTCAGCCAAAACGTATACAACCAAGTCCGAGCCGGCTTCGATGTGTCAGACTTGGTTGCAGCTAAAATCTCTCGCTATCTACGCAGACACGGCATCTAGGTATCTGCGATCAGGTCCGGAAGGTGGCTTGGCGGGACGGTTGCGTCTAGAAGCTAGTGTTTTGTACCAACAAAGCCGCCTGTGATGGCGGCTTTTTGGTGTAAAGGCCTTACGAGGGTCAAGTTTTAACCAATCGTAGATTGGGCTTCTTTCTGGGTACGGTAACCGGTTGAGCTGCCAAGTCTCCGCTTATGGCAACGGGAGCCATACTGAACAGGATTGGAATCAGGTCATCGACCGTGACATCCAACTCTCTTGCAATTCCGCTCAAGGAGCGACCGGTATCTCTAGCGAGCCCCAAGACTTTTTGAAGCACCTGTGACGTTTCTCTCTGAGAACTCTCCGGCTCCTGAGTTCTGGCCCCCATCGTGGAAAGCTCGATACAGATACTTCTATAGATCCACTCCGAGAGGACGCTGGTTTTGTGAAGGCGGTAGGCCAACGCCATCGCCGAGACATTCCAGAGCTTTTTGGCGCGCACAATGTCCTTCACAGAGCGAATGTTCCAGCCGTGAGCGAGGATGCTTTGATAGGGCATGAGAAAGGCTGACGCGAAAGCATTCGCCTCGTTCTCCACCTCTTTACCCTTGTTGCTGCCATGTCTGTGCAACACCAAGTGCCCGAGCTCATGGGCGGCATCAAACCGACTCGCCTCTGCAGACTTCTGGGTATTCAGGAAAACGAACGGCGTGGTGCCTTTTCTCCAACAAGAAAATGCGTTGACCTGATTGGTTTCTTCGGCCAAGGAAAAAACTCTGACGCCCTTCAGCTCAAGAAGGTGTACCAGATTTCTAATGGGTAACTGACCTAACCCCCACTCAACACGTACCGCCTCTGCAGCTGCCTCCGGATCCATACCGGAACAGTCCGGAACCATAGGGCTCGGCAAATTGAATCGCGAATCGATCCAGTCGCTTAGCATGTACGCAATACCACCGGCAGCAAGAGCTGCATCACGCTGGCCAGCAGTCATTCGTGAAAAGGAACGGAAGCTCGCATTTTCTTCCGTTGGGGCCTCGACATCGCGACCGCTAAAAAACGTAATCGGAAAGCCAAGGGCTTGAGCAATGCTGCCCAAGCTCTCTTCTGTTGGGAGCTGATCCCCACTCTCGTACAAAGAAATCGTCTTGCTGCTGAGCAATGTTGCGTCCGCAAGCGATTTCTTGGTCCATCCACGGCGTTGACGAGCTAGCACCAAACGGGCCGGATTGAAATCGCTTATGTCGTTCATGTTCTCGGTGTCACAGGAATATCGATAGAAGGACTGGTGTCCGACCCACCGAAATCGTCGGGGGCATTAAGGTTCAGGGGCGGCATGATAAAGCGCGGCTGCCATCCGTCAACCTTGCCGTTATCGGCCATGTTCATCGGCCTAGAGAGCTCGTAATACACGACCTGGTTTTCCACATCGACGTAGAAAAGCAGCATCCAAAGAATCTGCTCAGCAGTCGCGTCTAGTGGGAGTCGTTGTCTATCGCTGGGTTCCACCGGGAACATGTCCATTTGGCGAACATTGTAGTGAACGCTGCGACTGGTCCGGTTGCCTCTCTTGTTACGTGTGAGCGGTATGGCATAGGGGTTGCCCGTATTCTCATCACCGCAACACAGGGTGATCGCATGCTTGTTATCTGGGGAAACAATCCTTGGCTGATTACTAGGATCCGTGGGCTTCCAGCCTTTGGGAATGGTCAACGCACGAAGCGCCTCCGTCCCATAGATCCAAGCCAATGTGCCCCTTGAGCCTTTCGGCTGCAGTGGGCCGGCATTCGAGGCCACGCGGTAGCACTGGAGAACGATCGTGCGTAGCTCTTCAGCGGTAATGCCCAGCAAACGCTCAATCGCTTGCTCAGGTGGCAAGCTCTCGACTTGATTCAGAAAATCCATGGACATAGGGGAAACTCTCTTGTCGGGTTCCGTTTTTTATACATCAATCGATGTAGAAAAAAAAGAAGCGCACTAAGAGTCACTCGATGCCTACAGGCGAGCCTCAGAGAAAGGGCGGATAGAATCCGTCAGCCCACTACCGCATTAAGCGACTATCACCCCCAATGACTCGCAAGTAGCTTGCGGTGCGCCATGGATCCAAACACTTTCAGATGAGGAATCTCAAGGAAAAGGGGCAGAAATTGCAATGTTTCCCAGCATGTTAACCAGCGAGAGTCGGGGCCAAGCTCGAACTCTTTCGAAATTCAGATCCTCCACCCTGCTAGCCCTGCGCTAGCCCGCCGCAAAAACAAAAAAGGCCTGCATCGCTGCAAGCCTTGATTTTACTGGTGCCGGAGACAGGAATCGAACCTGCGACCTTCGCGTTACGAGTGCGCTGCTCTACCGACTGAGCTACACCGGCGTGGCAGCAACGCTACCACTGCCGCGAGGGTTACGCAATTGACTGTTTCATAACGACTATTGAGCGGTGCTGGTACAACCGGTGGGGGCGTGGTCGGTGCTGGCATCGGTGCTGCAGGCCCAACCGCTGGCGGAGCGGGTCAGGGTGATGACCTTGCCCTGCACCGCGGCCGGGGCGTCGAGCAGGGTGCAGGCGAGGCTGCCGGTGCCGTTGGCAGCCGTCGCGGTGGCGGCGATGGCGCAATGGACCGTGCGTTCCTGGCCGCCCAGCTGGGTCGGGCTGGCGATGTCCTGGCCCTGGGACAGGCGTACTTCGAAGGCAGTCTTGAGTGCACTGATCTCGGCGAAGCCGGCGGTGGTCTTGGTCCGCGCCTGGTGGTCGGTGTAGAGCGGCAAGGCGATGGTCAGCAACAGCCCGATAATGGCGATTACGATCATCAGCTCGATCAAGGTGACACCACGCTGCATCCTCATTGGACGTACTCCCAATACTGCATTTCTTCAGGTCATTTCGGTCGGGGCTGCCGACAGGCGCGCCAGTAGGCCCGATCCGACATCTTTTGTCACCTCGCTGAAACAAGCCAGACGGGATGGCTCGTCTACTCTAGTGCGGGCCGGGTAATGATGCCGGCTGGAGCTGTAACGGGACTTGTGCCCCACCATTCGCAACAAGGACGTCGCCACCACCATGAAAACCAGAACCTACAGCTGGCAGGGAGTCGACCGTAACGGCGCCCGGGTCAGCGGCCGCAGCGACGGGCAGAGCCCGGCGCTGGTCAAGGCCATGCTGCGCAAGCGCGGTATTCGCACCACGCGTATCCGCCACTCCCGGCACCTCGTGGCACTGAAGCTGTCGCGTGAACTCAACCCGACCCAACTCACCCAGCTCAGCCGCCATCTCGCCACCCTGTTCCAGGCCGGCATCCCCCTGCTTCACGGCCTCGACATCATCGCCGACGGCAGCCGCCACCCGCGCATGATCCACCTGCTCGCGACACTCAAGCGCGACATCAGCGCCGGCCACAGCCTGTCCGAGGCGCTGCGCAAGCATCCGCGCTATTTCGACACCCTGTACTGCAACCTGGTGGCGGTGGGCGAAGCCTCGGGGCGGCTCGACACCCTCCTCGACCAGTTGGCGACCTACCAGGAAAAACGCGCAGTCCTGCGCGCGCGGATGCGCAAGGCGATGATCTATCCGCTGCTGGTGTTGGCGGTCGGGATGGGGGTGTCGAGCCTGCTGCTGTTGCACGTGGTGCCACAGTTCGAGGTGCTGTTCGCCGGCATGGGCTCGGAGCTGCCGCCCTTCACCCGCATGGTCATCGGACTCGCCGACTGGTTCTCCGCGCACCTGCTGGCATTGAGCATGGCCCTGTTGCTGACGGCGTTCGGCGTGCGCCAGGCGTTCAGGCATCATCCAGCCTTCCATCTGCGGGTCCTCGGCCTGGGTCATCGCCTGCCGGTGGTGGGCACACTGCTGAAGCACGCAGCCATGGCCCGCTTCGCCCGCACCCTGTGCACCTGTCTCGCCGCCGGTATCCCGCTGGTGGAGGCGCTGGAGCCCGTGGCCAGGGCGAGTGGCAACGCCTTGTATGAACAGGCCATCCGCCGCCTGCGCCACGACCTTGGCAACGGCCTGTCGCTGAGCGTGGCGATGCGCGCCAGCCCCCTGTTCCCCAACCTCTGCGTACAGATGTGCGGCATCGGCGAGACATCCGGTACGCTCGACGATATGCTCAACCGCATCGCCAACCATCACGAGCAGTCGATCGACCAGTTGATGGAAAACCTGACCAGCCTGCTGGAACCGGTGATCGTGCTGGTCCTCGGCGTGCTGATCGGCAGCCTGGTGATCGCCATGTACCTGCCAATCTTCCAGTTGGGTAATGTGATCTGACCATGAGCCTGTGGGACCTTCTTGCCAGCCAGCCGTCGATCTACCTCGGTTGCGCCGCACTTTTCGGGCTGCTTGTCGGCAGCTTCCTCAACGTGCTGGTGCACCGCCTGCCGCTGATGATGGAACGCCGCTGGCAGGAGGAAGCCCGCGAAGCGCTGGCGTTGCCGGCGCAACCCGCTGACGGGCGCTTCGACCTGTTTCTGCCCGCCTCCCATTGCCCCGCCTGCCGCCAGCGCATCCGCCCCTGGGAGAACGTCCCGCTGCTCAGCTATGCCTGGCTGCGCGGGCGTTGCTCCGGCTGCAAGACCCGCATCAGCCCGCGCTACCCGCTGGTGGAACTGGCCAGCGCCGGACTGGCCCTGTTCGCCGCCTGGCACTTCGGCGTCGGCACCAGCTCGCTGGCGTTCATGCTGCTGAGCTGGGGGCTGCTGTCCCTGAGTCTGATCGACATCGACCATCACCTGCTACCCGATGCCCTCGTGCTGCCCTTGCTATGGCTGGGACTGATCGTCAATGCCTTCGAGCTGTTCGTCACCCTGGACCAGGCGCTGTGGGGCACAGTCGCCGGGTACCTGAGCCTGTGGTCGGTGTACTGGCTGTTCCGCCTGATTACCGGCAAGGAGGGCATGGGCTACGGGGACTTCAAGCTGCTGGCGATGCTCGGCGCCTGGGGCGGTTGGCAGATCCTGCCGTTCACCCTGCTGTTCAGCTCCCTGTTCGGCGCGATCCTCGGCCTGATCCTGCTGAAAACCAGCGGCAAGCAAGCCAGCACACCGATCCCCTTCGGTCCCTACCTGGCACTGGCGGGCTGGATCGCGCTGCTCTGGGGTGGTCAAATACCCACTTCTTTCCTGTCTTTCGCTGGATCCTGATGACCAAACCCGCTTTCACCCCCTGGATTCTCGGCCTCACCGGAGGCATCGGCAGTGGCAAGAGCGCAGCCGCGCAGCGCTTCGTCGAACTGGGCGTGCACCTGGTGGACGCCGACCAGGCCGCACGCTGGGTGGTCGAACCCGGTCGCCCTGCCCTCGCCAGCCTGGTCGAACGCTTCGGCTCCGGCGTACTGCTGGAGGACGGCCAGCTCAATCGCGCCGCGCTGCGCGAGCTGATCTTCGCCGATGCCGAGCAGCGCCGCTGGGTCGAAGCCCTGCTGCACCCGCTGATCGGCCAGGAGATCTTCAGCTACCTGGCCAAGGCCGAGTCGCCCTATGCCGTCTTCGTCTCGCCGCTGATGATCGAATCCGGCCAGTACCAGCGTACCGACCGCCTGCTGGTGATCGATGCGCCGCAAAGCCTGCAGGTGGAGCGCACCCTGCTGCGCGACCAGACCAGCCCGGAGCAGGTCCAGGCAATCCTCAAGGCCCAGGCCAGCCGCGAAGAACGCCTGCGCCACGCCGACGACATCCTGGTCAACGACCGCGACATCGCCTGGCTGCACGCCGAGGTCGACCGCCTGCACAACTTCTACCTGACTTTGCGAGGAGGCCGCGAATGAGCCAGCCCGTCACCGTTGATTGCCCGACCTGCGGCGCCCCCGTCGAATGGACCAGCGCCAGTACCTACCGCCCCTTCTGCTCCGATCGCTGCAAACTGATCGACCTCGGCGCCTGGGCCGCCGAGGAACACAAGATTCCGGTAGCCCCGGATGCCGAGGACGAACTGTTCTCCGGCGAATTCATCCCGCGCGAGCCGCATTAAGGCTCGTCATCCTTCCACGGGGCCTGCAGATAGCGGGTCCTGTTGAAGGTCTCCAGCCACTCCGGACAGAACACCACCAGCGCACTGACCACCATCCCGTTGATGAAGGCTTCGGGAAAGATGATCAGCCACAGGTAGCCGACGAAGTCCTCCAGCCACACCGGCATGGCGAACAGCCCGTCCAGCCACAGCACGCCCAGGCTCGCCAGCAGGCAGAGCAGCGCCGACAGCGCCGCAGCGAAGAATCCCGAACAGAAGATATAGACGAACAGATTGCGCGGCTGCGCCCGCTCGACAAGGATCGCGCAGCATTCGGTGACCAACACCGGCAGGCCGATCAGCAGCACGCCGTTGACGCCCACGGCGGCGAGGTCCTGGCGGCCGAGGGCAAGCAGGCCGATCTGGGCCAGGAAGGCTCCGAGCACGGCCAGTGGCCAGTCCAGCAACAGGGTCACGGCGGTCATGCCGATGAAGTGGAAGGACACCCCGGTATCGAACTCCCGGCGCACCAGCCACAGGGCGAACAGGGCAAACACCGTGCCGAAGAACAGGTGCTGGCGGCGGCTGTCAGTGCAGAGCTCGACCCAGGGCGCACGCGCCGCTGCCCAGGCCAGCAAGGGCACGAAGACCAGCCAGCCCAGCGTCAGGCTGAAATCCGACAACAGTTGCGCGGCAATCACGACAGGCAGCCCTTCTTCACGAGGAGTTTTCGCAGTCTACACCCGCCCTGTCGCGCTGCCCTGCGCTGGAGCAGGCAAAACCGACCAGAATCAGCCACTTGCTCCGCGAACGTCATGATTGAGCGCTAAGCTTGTTTCCATGGACGACTCAGACTACCTGCGCCTGCTGACCATCCAGGCCGAACAAGCCAATGCGTTCCTGTCCAATGCCCGCAAATGGGAGCGCGAGCGTTGGGTCTGCCAGCGCCTGCTGCAAGGCTTGAACATTCCCTACCGCAGCGAGGACTTCACCGCCGCCGGGCAGGAGCCACCGGACGTGCTGTTCCGCGATGCGGCGTTCGAAGTGTTTTTCGTACTGGACGAAGGACGCCGCCTGAACGACGAATGGCGCGAGGAGCTGCAGCGCCGACGCAGCGCGTTTTCCCTGGCGCAACTGGTGCGGCGCGAAGCGCGGCCACGGCGGATCGGCGCGCCTGAACTGCTGCTACGACTGGCGCCGACCTTGCGCAAGAAAGCGCACAACTACCGCGAACGCGGGCTTGATCTGGGCGAGCTGGACATCATTGCGTTCGCCAGCCTGAAGCGCGAGACGCTGGACCTCAACAGTCATTTCCCTCCGCCCACCGAGTATCTGCGCCAGGGCTGGCGCTCGTTGTCGCTTGTAGGGCCAACCTTTGCCCGGGTCATCTTTGCCCATCCCGATGCGCCGGATTTCCTGCGCAGCAACCTGGGGCGCAGCATTGTGTTCGATGTCGGGATCAGTCTCTGACACTTTCTGTGCTCGCACGGGCTTCATCGCTGGCAAGCCAGCTCCCACAGGGTCCGTGGAGATCCTGCCAAAGCGGGATGGCATAAATTCTTCGGCGGTGATACAAAGCGCAATCATTCGCTCTTGAACCCAGCAGTTGCCGGCAGGTACGCCAGTGGCAAACGGCTACAGTGAACCCTGTAGCTTTCCCACAACTCCAAGCGTCTACTTGCCGAGGCCAACATGACCAGCCGCCTGACCCCCGAAGACCAGCGACGTGTCGATCAGTACCTGCAAGCCCCCCACCACCAAGTCGAGCGCAAGCCTTTCCGGCCGTGGCTGCTCCTTGTCCTGGTGGTCGGCGTGACAGTGGGTCTGGGCCTGTTGAGCCGCCTCCTGAGTATGTTGGTGCTATGAGCTGCCTCGCGCTCGCCCGCTCCGCCCGCCCCGTGCGGCCGGCCACTCAGGACCCGAATTCCGTAAACCTTATGAGATATCCCCATGACTCACTGTATCGTGATTGTCGGCGGCGGCGCCGGCGGCCTGGAACTGGCGACCCGCCTGGGCAAGACCCTGGGTAAGAAAGGCAGCGCCGAGATCACCCTGGTCGATGCCAACCTGACCCACATCTGGAAACCCCTGCTGCACGAAGTGGCCGCCGGCTCGCTGAACTCCTCGGAAGACGAACTGAACTACGTGGCCCAGGCCAAGTGGAATCACTTCCAGTTCCAGCTCGGCCGCATGAGCGGGCTCGACCGCGCCGGCAAGCAGATCCAGCTGGCCGCCACCCTCGATGAAGAGGGCCGCGAGCTGCTGCCCGCGCGCATCCTGGCCTACGACACCCTGGTCATCGCCGTCGGCAGCAACACCAACGACTTCGGTACCCTCGGCGCGGCCCAGCACTGCCTGTTCCTCGACACCCGCAAGCAGGCCGAGCGCTTCCACCAGCAACTGCTGAATCACTACCTGCGCGCCCACGCCGGCGACCAGGCCCGGGAGAAGATCAGCGTCGCCATCGTCGGCGCCGGCGCCACCGGGGTCGAACTGGCCGCCGAGCTGCACCACGCGGCCCACGAACTGGCAGCCTACGGCCTGGACCGGATCAAGCCGGAAGACATGCACATCACCATCATCGAGGCGGGCCCGCGGGTCCTGCCGGCGCTGCCGGAGCGCATCAGCGTGCCGGTGCACCAGACCCTGGAAAAACTCGGGGTGAAGGTGATGACCAACGCCGCGGTAAGCGAAGTCACGGCCGACAGCCTGAAAACTGCCAATGGCGATGTCATCGAGGCTGGATTGAAGGTCTGGGCAGCGGGCATTCGGGCGCCGGCGTTCCTCAAGGATATCGACGGCCTGGAAACCAACCGGATCAACCAGCTGGTGGTGCGTCCTACGCTGCAAACCACCCTGGATGACGATATCTTCGCCTTCGGTGACTGCGCAGCCTGCCCGCAGCCGGGCAGCGACCGCAACGTGCCACCACGTGCCCAGGCCGCGCACCAGCAAGCCTCGCTGCTGGCGAAGAGCCTGAAGGCACGCCTGGAAGGCAAGCCACTGGCGACCTACGCCTACCGCGACTACGGCTCGCTGGTCTCGCTGTCGCGCTTCTCGGCAGTGGGCAACCTGATGGGCAACCTGACGGGCAGCGTGATGCTGGAAGGCTGGCTGGCGCGGATGTTCTATGTGTCGCTGTACCGCATGCACCAGATGGCGCTGTATGGCACTTTCCGCACCTTGATGCTGATGCTGGGCAGCCGCATCGGTCGTGGTACCGAACCGCGACTCAAGCTGCACTGATCGAGTGAAACGAAACCGGGCCCATCAGGGCCCGGTTTTTTCATGCCTCAATGATGCTCGCCGTGCGCCCCGCCCGGCTTGCCGTCCAGCGAGATCCGCACGTTCTGCATCATGCCCTGGTCCTCGTGGTCGAGGATGTGGCAGTGCAGCACGAACTCGCCGATATAGCGCTGGTAACGGGTCTTCACATAGACGGTGTAGTACTTGTTGCTGTCCTTGTTCAGCGGCTTGACGAACAAGGTGTCCTTCCACACGCCCTTCAGGCCGATGTACTGCTGGTCGCCATCAGTGTCGGGTTTCGCATCCGGTGCACTCAGGTCCTTGCCGTCCGGCCCGATGATCTTCTCGATCTGGAACGGGTTGACGTGGATATGGAACGGGTGGCCGGCCAGTGCCGATTGCAGTACCCAGCGCTGCGCATCCCCCAGCTTCAGCTCGCGGCTGACCACTGCCGGATCATACGGCTGCGCGTTGTCCGCCGTCGTACCGATGGCGAACTCGGTGTCGCCTTTGCTGTTGGTGCTGATCTTGAACACCAGATGCTGTTCATCCCCGGACAACTCGCTGTCCTCGATGCTGCGATGGGGCACGAAGCTGCTCAGCGACAGGTCCTTCTGCAGGTCGGCGACCACTTTGTCGCGCACGCTGCCTTCCGGCATGTTGACCTTGGCCGCGGCCACCAGTGTGTCGCGGATGTAGCCGTCGAGATTGCTCACCGCCTGGCCGCCTTCGGCATCGACGAAGCCGAGCAACTGGTGATTGCTGCTGAGCTGGGTCACACCGCCGTTGGCGGGTTCGGCAAGGTCGATCACGCAGTAGCGGCCTTTCTCCGGGAACGTCACCAGCAGGTCGTTGCGGTAGCCCGGTTGCAGGGTCAGTTGGTCCTTGTGCTGGGCCTTGGCATAGGTCAGGCCGTCCGCAGCGATCACTTCGTACGGCACGGGAGTACCGCTGCAGTTCTGCGCGATGAACTCCGCCGACTTGGCCGCCGCCACGCCCTTGATGCTTTGCTGGGCGGCGCTGTCCTTGAGCTTGACGAAGCGCAGGTTGACGGTATCGCGGACACCGGCATGCACCACACGCCAGCGCTGGACTTCACCGGTGCGAGCCTCGAAGGTCGGCTGGACCAGGCCGTTGACGCTGGTGTAGCGCCCGGAGTCCTGCCAGTCGCCAGGACCGAACTGGTCGTAGGACTCCACGACGCCGACTTCGCCCTTGTTGCAGCTCCAGTCGACCACCTCGGTCGGCTTGCCATTCTTGATGACGGTCTTCTTCTTGATCGGGCCATGCCCGGCAGCGCCGACACAGGCGTACGGGATCTGTTGCAGCACCAGCAGGCGCTCGATGAAGTCCTGGCCCGGGATCGGCTTGAGCAGGGTATCGATATCGCCATTGGCCTCGGCGCTCGGCAGACGATCACCACGGATGATCAGCGCACCAGCCATGCCGCTGCCTACCTGCAGCGCGGTGGAGCCATGCAGGTGCGGGTGGTACCAGAAGGTGCCAGCCGGGTGGTCGGACGGGATGTTGTACTCGTACTGGAACTTCTGCTCCGGCTTGATCTGCAGCAGCACGTTGTCGCTGTTGCCCGTCGGGCTCACCCACAGGCCGTGAGAGTGCAGGTTGGTGCCATTGAAGCAATGCGGGGTATTGATCGACGCTGGAGGCTGGAGGCAACTCGGGTCGGTTGGCAGACTGTTGTCGAGGTTGATACGCACGGTGTCGCCCGGCGTGACCTCGATGGTCGGCGCCACGAACGGGACGCGTGGATCTACGTCGGTACCGTGGTAACTGCGCAGATAGACCGGCACCTGTTGCTGGGTCGCCGGATCGTAGATGTAGTTGTTGGTGTACTCGATGGTCAGGTCCAGCAACCGCTCGTGGCCCGCATGCGGATTGAGTACCGCATTGCTCGGCGCCGTCGATTTCATCAGCAAGGTGCCACGGGCTTCCTTGAGGGTCGGCGCAAGTTGCTGAATGGGGGGCGGGTTGCTGAACGCCCGGGCCTGCTCCTCTGCCTGGGCTGTTGCCCCGGCGCACATCAGCGCCAGCGCAGTGAGCCCGAAGGGCCAGTTTCGGTGAAGTCCTGTCATGCCAATTGCTCCTGCAGCGTTTCGTCTGAAACGAAGATGAGGCGGGCATGGACCAGGCTCCCCCGCCTGCCACGACCACCGTTGGCGCAGGGGAAAGCGCGAATCCTGGATTCGAGCCGAAGGAGTTGTGGCTAAATGCTATCCCTGCGCCGCCAACCCTAGTGAAAACAGGGGCGGGAGCGCAACAGGAAAATATCGGGACGCAAACGAAAAAGGGCACCCTTGTGAGGTGCCCTTCTTCTGAAGATGGTCGGGGTAAGGGGATTCGAACTCCTGACATCCTGCTCCCAAAGCAGGCGCGCTACCGGACTGCGCTATACCCC
>NZ_JAZDQN010000017.1:0-127010 GCF_036324125.1 Pseudomonas ulcerans
CGACCCCTGTCTACCTCAACTACCCGCCCCCCCCCCCCCGTGGGGGCGCGGGTTGCCCCCCGATGGCGGTGGTGAGTTCACCATCGCAATCGCGGGTAAACCCGCTCCCACAGGGTCCGTGTCGCTCTTCTCACTCCCCGCCGGGTAGTCCCCAACCACCTTTCAACGGACGTCGGTGGGAAATTTCCTCGTCTCGCTGGGACACGTCTGATGTAAGCCATTTCCGCAGTCGCGAATAATCCGCCTCGCTCACCGGGACATCTGCCAGTCACTCCGACGTTCGCCGATGTTCCCTGTGGATTCAGCGGATTTTTCTCACCCATACAAGGAAATTGGTAATGAAATACAGCATTCTCGCCCTCCCTCTGGCACTGATGATGGCCGCCGGCAGCGCCATTGCAGCCGACCCGATCGAAAAGCAGGTGACCATTACCGCCACCATCCCGACCGAGAGCTTCTACGTCGAGCCGGTCGGCGGCAACTGGATGAACGAACCGCAGGACATGGCCTGGAACTCGTTCCAGCAAACCCTGCAACCGATCCGCAAGCAGCTCCAGGTGCGCAGCACCACCGGCCCGATCTCCGCCTACCTGCTCAACCCGGCGACCATCACCAGCGGCGCCGACACCATCGGCCTGGATGTCAGCGTCGCGGGCAAGGCCCTGACCCTGACCTCGTCCGAGGTCATCAGCGAAGAACAGGCGGCGCCGGGTGCCATCGTCGGCTTCGAAGTCGCGGCGCAGACCGCCGGTGCTGGCGGCTACACCCCGGGCAACTACCTCGGCGTGGTCAACATGATGTTCGAGACCACCACCGAGTAAGCCCTTCGGGCACGTTGCTTTCTCCCTTTCCGATCGTCTCCGGTCCGGCGCTCCCCATGTCGGACCGGAGGGGGTTGGTGCAGCCTCCCTCTGCGACGAGCAATCACACATGTCTCTTGCGACATCCATACGACTGGCGGTCGGCTGCTGCGTGGCCACCGTCTGGCTGACCGACGTCAGCGCCAGGGAAGAGACGGGACGAACCAGTCAGCTTGGCATCCTGCGACAGGCCGAAGGATTGCCCAAGGAATTCGACCAACACTTCTTCGATGTACCGCTTGCCGTGCGCATCGACCTCGACGGCCGCCTGCTGGGCGAGGCCATGGTGGTCCTGGGCCGCGACGAACGCGTACAACTGCTGGAATTCACCGATACCCACGAAAGCCAGGAACCCGACACCGTGCGCCAGCGCTGGGGCGAGGTGCTGCAGGCCGGGCAAGCCCTGGGCAACTGCGTCAGTGCCTGCCCGCAGGACCTGGTGGCAGTGCACTACAGCCTGGTCAATTCGCAACTGTCGATCCTCACCCGCAATGCCGAACGCGGCCAGCAGGCGGCCTGGTACAGCCTGCCGGAGCAGGGTAGCCAGGGCGTGATCCTGCGCAACCAGCTCAACCTCAGCCGCGACGGCCAGGACACCGTGGGCCGCTACGCCCTGCGCGGCCAGGGCAGCGTCGGCAACTGGACCACAGTGGCCGAGGCCCAGGTCGACCGCAGCAACGAGGACCGCCCACAGACCCGCCATCGGGTCGACGAGCTCTACGCGGAGCGGCTCCACGAGGACCATTTCTATCGCCTCGGCTACTTCACGCCCTCGGCGCAGGGCCTCAGCCGCCAGCCACGCCTGCTCGGCAGCAGCCCGGATACCACGGTCGGCCTGATGTTCGGCAGCAGCGACAGCCTGGCGGTGAACAACGGCACGGCCAGCGCCACGCCGATCTACGTCACCCCCAACCGCCCGGGGATCGTCGAGATCTACCGCAACGACCAGTTGATCAACAGCCAGCCGGTGCAGCCGGGCCTGCAAGCCCTGGACACCCGCGTGCTGCCGGGCGGCATCTATGAAGTGGAGGTGCGCCTGGTCGAGGACGGCCAGGTCACTTCGCGCAGCCAGGAATTCATCTACAAGCCGAGCAACTGGAGCAACACCGGCTCGCCCTGGCGCTACAACCTGTACCTCGGTCGCCAGGAAGAACTGCTGAGCAACTGGGAAGACGACGCCTACGGCGGACTGGCCGCCGGGGTCATCGGCAACTATCTGCTGCATCCGCGCATGGTGGTCGGGCTGTCGACCCAACGCATCGACGGGCAGATGCAGTACGGGACGTCGCTGGACTGGGACGTGCTGGACCGCTTCAAGGTCTTCGGCAACCTGTTCCACACCGACGAGCAGGGCAATGGCTACGACCTGCAAGGCGTGTGGCATCACGATTCCGGCAGCGTGGTGCTCAGCCACAATCGTTCCTGGCTGGAGTACCCGCGGGTCTACCGCCTGGAAAACCGCGACCAGCCGCGGATCCGCGAGGTGCGCCAGACTTCGCTGTCCCTCAGCCAGCGGGTCACTCGCAAGAGCACCGCGACCCTGCGCCTGAGCCAGAGCAGCGGCAGCAACGGCGGCACCGGCCTGGACCTGGGCTGGTCGCAGTACGGCCAGGTCATGGGCTCGGACGCCAACTGGCGGGTCGCGCTGTTCGACCGCCCGGGCAACTTCAGCAGTGGCAACCAGCGCAACCGCGGCATCACCTTCAGCCTGAGCATGAGCCTCGGCGGGCCGGGCCGGCGCATCAACGGCAGCCTCGGCACGCGTACCTCGCGGGACGGCGGGCGCGACCTGAACGCCTCGCTGAGCTACCAGCAGGACCTCGACCACGGCACCTTCCGCTCGCTGGCCGGCACCCTCAATGCCGACCGCTATGGCGCGGCCTTCGCCGCCAACACCCAGTTCGAGAACCAGGCGCTGTATGGCGACGCCTACGTGCAGAATTCCTCCTACAACAACGACATCAGCGCCGGCCTCAACCTGGAAAGCACCCTGGCGCTGGGCGGCGGCAAGCTGGCGTTCAGCGGCCAGTACCTGCCCTACGAGGCCGGGCTGATCGTCGACGTCGAATCGGACCTGGACAACCTGCGCCTGCGCGTCGACGACCTCGACGGCCACAGCAGCCTGTTGCGCCCCGGGCGCAACGTGATTCCGGTGAACGCCTACCGCAGTGGCAGCGTGCAACTGGACTTCGAGGACGGCGCCGTCCCGGCGGCGGTGATCCAGCCGTCCTCGCTGAGCTACCACCTCAACCGCGGCGGCGTGGACTACCGGGTCCTGCGGGTGATGCGCACGGTGACCGTGCTTGGGCGCCTGCTGGATGCCCATGGCCAGCCGCTGCGTGGCGCCATGGTGATCAACCATGCCAGCCGCAGTGTCAGCGAGGCCGACGGCTTCTTCGCCGTGGAAATGAGCGAATCGACCCCGACCCTGGAGATCCGCCAGGGCAGCCAGCGCCTGTGCCTGCTCAGCCTCGACACCGGCGCCCAGCGCCAGGACGACGTGCTGCTGGTGGGCGACCAGGTGTGCACCCCGGACAGCCTCGCCGCCACCGACAAAACCGCAAGCGGAGACGCCTGATGTCAAGCCAAAACTATCTGCTCCGTGCCGCGCTGGTGGCCCTGGCCCTGCACTGGGCGCCACCCGTGGAGGCGGCGGAGGTGACCATCACCGCCCAGTACCGTGGCGGCACCGAGTTCACCAACACTACGCCGCAGGCGGCGTTCTGCGGTCGCTGGCCGCACTACTGCAATGGCGTGGAAACCGTCGGCCTGCCCATTACCTACGAGAAGAAGACGGTCAACGAGGCGCCCGATCCGCGGGACAACTTCTACATCGGCTTGCCACCGCGGCGCAGCGTTACCGTGACCCATGAGCTGACCGGGGAAACCTACACCCTGACCTTCGAGATGTACGCCGTCAGCCAGTACGTGGCGACCCTGCAGGGAGGCGGCCAGCCACCGGTGCACACCCGCTATGTCAGGGGCGGCTGCAGCTACCTGTTCACCCTCAGTGGCGGCAACTGGTCGTCCTACCTGTGGGATGTAAAAACGCCGGCGAGCCCGACGGGTTGCTATCCCATCGGCAGTCCCGGTGGCGTCGGTGCAGAACGGCTGGTAGGTACCCGCGACTTCGGCGTGGCCTACCGCCTGGTCATGCCATCGCCACTGAAGATGAAGCAGGGCGTCTACCGCGGCAGCCTCGACTACAGCGTCGGTCCCGGCCAGGACTTCGACTTCGGCAACGACGTCAGCAACCTCAGCGACAACAGCCTGACGGTCAACTTTGAACTGGACGTGGTGCATGCCTTCGTCATCGACTTCCCGGCCGGTTCCGAGCGGGTGGTGCTGGAGCCGCCGGGCGGCTGGACCCAGTGGCTGAACCACCGGCGCCTGCCGGATCGCCTGTACCGCGACCTGCCGATGCGCATCTGGTCGTCCGGGCCGTTCACCGTGCATACCCGCTGCGAATACCCCCTGGGTGGTCGTTGCGCGATCCGCAACCCGGGCAACCAGCACCAGGTGCCGGTGCAGGTGGCGCTGACCTTGCCCACGGTGATCCATCACAACGGCCAGCCGGTCAACCGCTTGCCGCTGCCGGTAAGCGAGGCCGAGGCGATCCAGTTCGAAGCCATGCAGCCAGCACTTAACCGCAGTGCCAGCCTGCATTTCCAGGTGGACAAGGCCGCGGTAGAGGAAATGACCCGCTACCCCGGCGCCCGCTACGAAGGCGACGTGACCATCGTCTTCGACGCCAATTTCTGAGCACTCTGAAGGAGCACAAGCATGAAACCACTGTTGGCCGGGATGCTCCTGGCCCTTTTCGCGGGCGCCGCGCAGGCGGGGCCGCAGATCAATGTCGGCGGCCTCTACGACTACCTCGAAGGAGGCTCCAGCACCTTGCTCAAGCGGGTGCGCAACGTCGGCGATACCACGGCGTTCGTCAAGGTCAGCGTGGTCGAGCTGATCTATGACGGTCGTGGTCAAGTCCGCGAGGTCTCCCATGACGATCTGCCGGTCGGCGAGCGGCCGCTGATCGCCAGCCCGGCGCGGCTGATCGTGCCGGCCAATGGCATGCAGGCGGTGCGCCTGCTGTACCGCGGCGAGCGCGAGCAGGAGCGTTACTTCCGCCTGCGTTTCGTCCCGGTGCTGCCCGAGCAAGGCGACGGCTTCGCCATCAGCGACGACGAAGCGCGCAGCTACGAGGCCGAGCTCAAGGCCGGGGTGAACATCCTTGCCGGTTACGGCTCGCTGCTGTTCATCCGCCCGCAAGAGACCCGCTTCGCCACCGAGATCAGCGAGCTGGACGGCCAGTTCCGCGTGCTCAACAACGGCAGCGCCACCGTAGTCCTCGACCATTTCAACGACTGCGACCGCGGCGGCAGCCAGTGCGCGGTGGCCACCAAGCACCATATTCGCCCTGGCCTGGCGCGACCATTCAGCCGCGCGCCTGGGCGGGTCTACCGCTTCGAACTGATCGAGGGAGGAGAGCGCCGGCGCGTCGAGATCAAGGGCTGAATTGCACGTTCGGAAATTTCCTTCGCTATCGCGGGAATCGTCCGGTGCACATGTGCCTATCCGGCAATCGATACTCCTGCTCCAGCGGTGGTGGCTATTTGATGTTATCGGCCGCTTCACCCGCCGACAGGCAAGTCATCAGAAAAGTGAGGGACCCATGTACAAAGCCATGATCGTGGACGATCACCCCTTCATCCGCGCCAGCGTGCGAATGCTGCTGCGCCAGGAACAGTTCGATGTGGTCGCCGAGGCCGACAACGGTGTCGACGCCATGCGCCTGATCCGCGAACACGAACCGGACATCGCCATTCTCGACATTTCCATCCCGCGCATGGACGGCCTGGAGATCATCACCCGGGTCAAGGCCGCCCATATGAGCATGAAGATGCTGGTGCTGACGTCCCAGGTCCCGGGTTACTTCTCCTTGCGCTGCATGCGCCTTGGCGCTTCGGGGTACGTGTCGAAGAACGACGATCTCAGCGAACTGCGCAAGGCGATCATGGCGATCATGTCCGGCTATACCTACTTCCCGGAAATCTCCCTCAGCTCGGTGAACCGCTACGACTGCCAGGCGACCGAGACCCAGCGCATCGAGCGGCTCACCGACCGCGAACTGCTGATCCTCCAGCAACTGGCCCGCGGCCTGAGCAACAAGGCCATCGGCGAGATCATGCTGCTCAGCAACAAGACCATCAGCACCTACAAGACCCGCCTGCTGGAAAAGCTGCGCGTCACGTCGCAGGTGGACCTGGCCGACCTGGCCAGGCGCCACTCGCTGATCTGACCGCCTGCACTTGCCCTTGGCATCGATGAAGTACCTCGCCAGGTTGGCCTCGCTGCTCGTGCTGTGCCTGTGGCTGGGCAACGCCCTGGCCTGGGGCGAGGCGCCGAGCCTGCTCGGGCGTTCCAGCCTGGCCGAGGACCTGCGCCTGGAGCTCGATACCGAGGACCGCAACTGGCTGTGGACGCGCAATGTCCTGTGGCTCGGGGTCAGCCGGCCGGACCGGGTACCGTTCGACATCACCACCACCGGACGCGACTACGAGGGCCTGACCGCCGACTATGCCGGCCTGCTCGGCGAGTTGCTCGGGGTGCAGGTGCGGGTGCGGCGCTATGCGTCGCGCGGCGCCGCACTGGCGGCGCTCAACCGTGGCGAGATCGACCTGCTCGGCACCGCCAACGCCGATGAGGCCGCCCGTGGCGGCCTGTTGCTGTCCAGGCCCTATGCGGAGAATCGCCCGGTGCTGGCCAGCCGCAGCGAAGAGGGCGGCATGCCCGACCCGCAGCGACCGGGAATCCGCCTGGCGATGCGCGAAGGCTACCTGGCCGAAGCCCATGTCCGCGAACTGTTCCCCCAGGCACAACTGACCCTCTATCCCTCGATGCGCAACGCCCTCGGCGCCGTGGCGTTCGGCCAGGCCGACCTGTTTCTCGGCGACGCCCTGGGCACCCACTACCTGTTGCAGACCAGCTACCTGACCCAGTTGCAACTGTCGCCCACCGACCTGTTCGAAGACAGCCACTACGGCTTCGCCCTGAGCCCGGCCAACCTGCGTCTGAAAGGCCTGGTCAACCAGGCGCTGGCGAACATCCCGGAGCAGGCCCGCCTGGACATCCTGCAACGCTGGAACGCCGGGACCAGCAAGGTCATCGCCCCACGGCGACTGGAACTGAACCCGGCGGAGCGCCATTGGCTGGACCAGCACCCACGGGTTCGCGTGGCCATCGACGAACAGTTCCTGCCGGTCAGCTATCGCGACGACCAGGGCGTGTTTCGCGGCATCAGCGCCGACCTGCTGGAGCTGATAAGCCAGCGCAGCGGGCTGGCCTTCGACATCGTCGACAGCAGCGGCTTCAGCGACAGCGTCAGGCGCCTGGAGCTGCAGGAAATCGATCTGCTGGCGGCGGTGCCGTTCAGCCTGCGCCGGCAGAAGCAGGTGGGCTTTACCCGCTCCTGGCTGAGCAACAGCCTGGTCCTGGTGACGCCGGAGCGCTCGGCCCTGGAGAACCTCGAACAGATGGCCGGCAAGCGCCTGGCCGTGGTCGAGGGCAGCGTGCTGGAAGACTACCTGCGCGAGCAGCACCCGCGCATCCGCGTGCTCTGGAGCCGCGGCCCGCAGGAAGCACTGGAGCGGGTCGCCAATGGTGAGGCCCAGGGCGCAGTGGTCAGCCTGATCGGCGCGCGCTACACCATCGCCCGGCAATTCCGCGGGCAACTGCGCATCCGCGCGGCGCTGCCGGTACCGGCCATGCATTTTGCCTTCGCTACCCAGCGCGGTGCCGGGGAACTGCTGTCGATCATGAACAAGGCGCTGCTGAGCATCTCGCCCCGGGAACTGGACGAACTGACCAACCGCTGGAGCAGCGAGGTAATCATCAGCGACAGCTACTGGCGCAAGTATCGCGGCATGATCCTGCAGGGCTTGTTGATGGCCGGGGGGCTGCTGTTTCTCGCGGTGTACTGGATCCGCGGGTTGCGCCGCCAGGTGCGCCGGCGCCTGCAGGCGGAGCGGGAGCTGGGCGACCAGGTGGAGTTCATGCGGGTGATGATCGACGGCACGCCGAACCCGATCTACGTGCGCGACTGCAACGGCCTCCTGCTGACCTGCAACGTCAGCTACCTGGAAGCGTTGGACGTGCCGCTGGAAGCGGTGATCGGCCAGGTGCTGCCGGAGTGGCTGATCGGTGCGGCGCAGGCCCGGCAATGCCGCGAGGCCTATCGCCAGGTGATCGCCCAGGGCGCCTCGGTGGTGGAGGACCGCGAGCTGGTGCTGGGCGGGCGCCGCCTGACCATCTACCACTGGATGCTGCCGTACCGCGGCAGCAATGGCGAGGTGGCCGGGCTGATCGGCGGCTGGATCGACATTTCCGAACGCCAGCAGCTGTACCACGCCCTGCAACTGGCCAAGGACGAGGCCGAAGCGGCCAACCGGGCCAAGACCAACTTCCTCGCCACCATGAGCCACGAGATTCGCAATCCGCTGAACGCCCTGCTGGGGATGCTCGAACTGGCCCTGCGCAAGTCCGATGACGGCCTGCTCGACCGCCTTGCCCTGGAAGTGGCTTCCGGCGCGGCGCGGGGGCTGCGCGACCTGGTGGGGGACATCCTCGATATCACCCGCATCGAGTCCGGTCACCTGACCCTTTCGCCGCAGCAGGTCGACCTGTACCGCGAAGTGGAAAGCACCGTGCGCCTGTTCGAAGGCCAGGCACGGCAGAAGCGCCTTCAATTGAAGCTGGACATGGACGGCCAGGGTTCGCTGCAAGTGCTGCTGGACCCGCTGCGCTTCAAGCAGGTGCTGTCCAACCTGATCAGCAACGCGATCAAGTTCACCGACGAAGGCATGGTCTGCGTGACCCTGGTTTTGGACGTCGGCCATGAGCGGGTCGGGCTGCACCTGGCAGTGGAGGACACCGGGGTCGGCATCCCCGCCGACGAACTGGCCGAGCTCGGCAGCCCGTTCCGCCAGGCCAGCAACAACCAGCAGAGCGCCCGCAGCGGCTCGGGGCTGGGCCTGAGCATCAGCCATGCGCTGTGCGCGATGATGGGCGGCGAGATGCAGCTGGACAGCACCCTGGGGGCCGGCACTCGGGCCCAGTTGCGTCTCGACGTGCCACGCCTGGTGCCGTCCGGGGCGACGCTGGCCAGCTTGCCGCCAGCCATCGCCGATACGGTCATGCCGCTGCATATCCTGGTGGTCGACGACTACCCGGCCAACCGCCTGCTGCTGCAGCAACAACTGAGTTTCCTCGGCCACCGGGTGGCCACCGCGGCCAACGGTCATGAAGGCCTGCGCACCTGGTTGCGCCAGCGCTTCGATGTGCTCATCACCGACTGCAACATGCCCGGCATCAACGGCTACGCCCTGACCCGGGCGATACGCCTGGACGAGCGGCGCAAGGGCAAACCCTCGGTGCTGCTGCTTGGCTGTACCGCCAACGCCCAGCCGGAAGAACGCGTGCGCTGCCTGCAGGCGGGCATGGATGACTGCCTGTTCAAGCCCCTGAATCTCAAGGAACTGGCCGGCAAGCTGGGCGCCTGCGAGCAGCGTCCGCCGGTGGCGGGGCAGACGGCGGAAAGCGAGCTGCGCGAAGGCCTCGACCTGTCCAGCCTGGACCAGCTCACCGGCGGCGACCCGAAGGCGATCGGCGACCTGCTCATGGACCTGCTGAACAGCAACCGGGAAGACCTCGAGCAACTGCTCGCACTGCATGCGGCCAACGATCTCGGCGGCCTTGTCGACCTGGTCCACCGGATCAAGGGCGGGGCGCGGATCATCAAGGCGCGCTGGTTGCTGCAGGCCTGCGAAAGCCTTGAACAGGCGTTCCAGGACAGTCGTCCGGGACATTGTCTCGATCCGCTGGTTGACGACCTGCGCCAGGCCATGACGGCGCTGGCCGAGCGTCTGCAACCGTTCTGCAAACCCTAGCGTCGGAGATTTCCGCCGAAGGCTGGGAAGCCTCCTGATTCATCCGCCGTCCGGCCGTAGCACCATGGGGCCTGGACCTTAGCGAGGGAAGCGGTTGTGCCGGCCAAGTCTTTGCGTGTGTTGATCCTAGAAAACCAGTCATTCCAGCGCGCCATCGCGGTGAAGATCCTCGGCCAGCTGGGCTGCCGGGAAGTCTTCGAAGCGTCCGGCGGCAGCGAGGCGATCACCTTGCTCGAACGCATCGGTCGGGTGGACGTGGCCATCTGCGACGTGCGCATGGAAGGCATGGATGGCGTGGAGTTCATTCACCGGGCGGCGGAGTCGTCGCTGATCGGCGGGGTGATCGTCAGCAGCGGCCTGCATTCGGAGGTGCGCCGGGCGATCACCCAACTGCTGACGCGCCTGGGCGTGAGCTTTCTCGGTGATGTCGGCAAGCCGTTGCAGCTGGACAGCATGCGCCAGGCCCTCGATCGCCTGCGGGGATCGGCGACACTGACGCTGCCGGCGCCCAACCGCTGGGCACCGGTCAGCGAAGCGGACATCCGTCGTGGGCTGTCCTACAAGGAATTCGTCGCCCACTACCTGCCGCGCTGCGACCTGGCCAATGGCGAAATCCATGGCGTCGACGTGGTCGCCCAGTGGCGGCACCCGGAAAAGGGCATCCTTGCCGGGAACCAGTTCATGCCGGTGGTGGAGCGTTGCGGACTGCTCGACGACATGCTCGTGGTGCTGCTGGAGCAAGGCCTGGAGCTGCAGCGCACGGTGATGTCGGAAGGTCAGGTGCTGCGCCTGTCCTTTGCCCTGGAACTGGCGCAACTGGGCAGTCGCGGGCTGACCCGGCGCATCAAGTCGCTGATGCAGTTCCACCGTTCGGTGGGGCAGGGCATCGGCTTCGAACTGGCCTTCGACGGCGCGGCCGAGCCCACGGTGATGCACCTGGAGAGTCTGATCCGCCTGCGCATGCTGGGCTGCGGCCTGGGCCTGGGCGCGTTCGGTGGGCATGGCGGATCCTTCCTGCGACTGAGTCAATTGCCCTTCAACGAGGTCAAGACCTCCAGCCAGCTCATGCACGAACTCGATAACCAGCCGCGCAACCGGGCCGCACTGCGGGCCAGCCTGGGCCTGGCCCGCAGCCTCGGCATGAACATCACGGTGGCTGGCGTGGAGAACGCCGAACAGCATCTGATGCTGATGTCCATGGGCTGCACGCTCGGCCAGGGCCGTTATTTCGCGCCGCTGCTGGGGCAAGAGGAACTGCTCAAACGATTGGGCAGTGTCCGCCGCTAGCGCCAACGGGCAGAAGGTTTGCGTGCGTGCTATACCCAATGCCATCAATGTGCTACAAATTTTGCCTTTAATTCAGGCTTTTAACCGCGCTAGGAAGGTGACACATGACTGCAAGTACGCTGATCGAAACCGTAAGTGCCGATTCCCTGACCACCCTGTTGCAGGACGCCGGC
This sequence comes from Pseudomonas ulcerans, assembly GCF_036324125.1. Classification (NCBI taxonomy): domain Bacteria; kingdom Pseudomonadati; phylum Pseudomonadota; class Gammaproteobacteria; order Pseudomonadales; family Pseudomonadaceae; genus Pseudomonas; species Pseudomonas ulcerans. Next base: position 11,266 of record NZ_JAZDQN010000017.1, read on the forward strand.
TGCCGCGTCAACCGCAACGAGCAGAACTCCGTGGTCCAGTTGCTCAGTGCCAGCCAGGGCGTGGGATACGCAGTACGTTTCGGCAATCGTGCGGTGGAAGAAGGCCAGTTCCTCGATTTCACCTACAGCTGCGCGCTGCGTATCCAGGGCGACCTGCCGGAAGGCCTGGCCAACCTGTGGAACGCTTCCCGCCGTTACTCGCGCCTGTCGGTACAGGGCGAATTCCTGGTCCTGGAAAAGGACGTGGTGGTCGCTGACGGCGTGACCCAGAAACACCTGCAAGGTTCTCTGGTGCTGTGGGACCGCCTGCTGCAGGAATTCATCGTGTTCCTGCGTGACTACAGCCGCAATATCGCGGCTGCCCAGGAAGCTGCCGCGCAAGCGGAAAGCGCCTCGTGAGTCGTCGCAAACTCTGGGCCGGCGCCGGTGCGCTGGCCGTCCTGGCGGTTGCGGTTACGCTGGCGCTGCGTCCGGGTGCAGACCCGGTCGCAGCCAGCCGCTCGCCGGAAGCGGCGCAAAGCGGTGATGCCCTGGCTCGCCTGGGCGAGCAGAAGGTCGATGCCGGCGAGCTGAAGGCGCTGTTCGCACAGCTGCCGGTTCAGGCCCGCGAGCAACTGCGCAACGACCGTCCGGCCCTGGAAACCTGGATTCGTGCACGCCTGGCAGAGAAGGCCCTGTACCAGCAGGCCGAGTCCAAGGGCTGGTCCAAGCGTCCGGAAGTGGAGGCACAGGCCAAGGCTGCTGTCGAGCAGATCGTCCTGCGCAGCTACCTCAACAGCGTGACCGAGGTGCCGAAGGACTATCCAAGCGACGAGGAGCTGAAACAGGCCTACGAGAACGGCAAGGCATCCTTCCAGGTGCCCGCGCTGTATCGCGTCAGCCAGATCTTCCTCAGCGTGCCGGACGAAAGTGCCCTTGAGTCGGTGCGCAAGCAGGCCCAGACCCTGGCCAAGCGAGCCCAGGCCGAGGGTGCGGACTTCGCCGAGATGGCGCGCACCTATTCGCAGGACAACGGCAGCGCGACCCGTGGCGGCGACACCGGCCTGCAACCGCTGACCCAGCTGTTGCCGGAAGTGCGTGGCAGCGTGTCGAAGATGAAGGTCGGCAGTGTCAGCGAGCCGCTGCAAAGCTCGCTGGGCCTGCACATCATCAAGCTGACCGAGCTGCAGCCGGCGCGCACCGCGACCTTCGAGGAAATGCGTGCCCAGCTGCGCGATGCCTTGCGCAGCCAGCGCCAGGAGCAGGCGGCCAAGGCGTATGTCGAAGGCATGTTCAACAGTGCCACCCTGAGTATCGACGGGGCGGTGTTGAACAAGGTGATCGAGGCCGAGCGCTGAGATCCATCAAAAGGGCCACCTCGGTGGCCCTTTTCTTTATATCCCCGAATCAGGCCGCTACCACCCGACCCAGCGCAACGTCCCCGCGCAACTGGCGCCGATACCCCGGCAACGCCATCCCCAGGAACAGCGCCGCCAGCACCAGCATGCCCACCGAAGCGGCCAGTGCGTAACGCAACGATTCCCCGCCCAGCGTGCCCACGAAGAAATCACTCAGCACACCGATCAGCAAAGGCCCGATGCCGACGCCGAGCAAGGTCATGGCCATGACGAAGATCGCCGTGGCCTGGGCCAGCCGCGTGGCCGGGAACAGATGGGTGATGGCTCCCAGGCAGGGCGTTGCCCACCACACCCCGAAGAAACCGAAGGCGCTGTAGAACAGGAACGCCTGCGGTACCGGGATGCTGCCGATATGGAAGGCGATTCCCTGCGGCCAGAGGAAATAGGCGAGGGCGAACGGAATGCTCAGCAGGGTTCCGAGCAGCGGTACGCCAATCTGCCAGCCTGCGTCACGCCGGACCAGACGGTCGGTGAGCAAGCCGCAGGCGAGGGTGCCGAGGGTCGAGCCGGTGCCGCCCACGACGCCGACGAGAAAGCCCGCTTGCTGCAGGTTCAAGCCATGGGAGCGGATCAGGAAGCTCGGGCTCCAGGTGCCGATGGCGTAGCCGGCAATCGCCGCCGCACCGCCGGTCAGCACCAGCCAGACGAAGGACGGCATGCGCAACAGTTCCAGCAGCGTCTTCAGCCAGCCCTCCTGCGCTGCGGCCAGCCGCTGCGCGGGTATCGCCACGGGCTTAGGTGCACGCACGGTCAGCAGCAGGACCAGGCCGAGCAGGATCCCCGGCGCACCGATCAGCAGGAACGCATGGCGCCAGCCATGATGCTGGGCAATCCAGCCACCCAGGCCCAGGCCGACGATCGCGCCCAGGCTCGATCCCAGCATCAGCACCGACAACGCCGTCGAACGGCGCTCGGCCGGGTACAGGTCGGACACCATCGCCACCGACGGCGCCGTACCGCCGGCTTCGCCCACCGCCACGCCAATACGAGCCAGCACCAGGGTCAGGAAGTTGCCGGCCATGCCGCAGAGCATGGTCATCAGGCTCCAGGCCATGCAGCTGAAGGCGATCACCGGCTTGCGCCCGATGCGGTCGGACAGCCGGCCCAGGGGGAAACCGAACACGGTGTAGAACACCGCGAAGGTCACCCCCGAGAGCAGGCCGATGCCGGTATCGGAAATGCCGAACTCCAGTTTCACCGGCTCGATCAGGATCGCCATCAGCTGGCGGTCGATGTAGTTGAAGACGTAGATGCTGGCGAGCACCAACAGCGCGTAGTGGGTGCGCCAGGTGACAGGTTTGGAAGGGTTCACTGCGCGGCTCCGGTTCTTGTTCTGTGAGCTTGATCGTCGGCGCATCCGGCACCCGCTTCATCGTCCGTTCAGACCATTTTTCCCGCCTGTTGCAAGGCGTTCCGGACGATACCGGAAGGCGCAAAACTAGTCTTGTCGGACGATGTTTGCGCCTCGTTCGCCGTCAATCATGCAGCCCATGTCCGAGCTTGCGGCAGGCCCGCCGGCCCGGAAAACAACAAGAATCGAAGGAGCTGACATGAGCATTCTGTTCGAGCCGGTGCGCCTGGGCGAACTGCAGCTGGCCAACCGCATCGTCATGGCCCCCATGACCCGCAGCCGTGCCGACGCCCGGGCGGTGCCCGGGGCCGAGATGGTCGAGTACTACCGCCAGCGCGCCGCTGCCGGGCTGATCGTCGCCGAAGGCACCGCGCCCTCCGCCAGTGGCCTGGGCTACTGCCGCACCCCGGCCATCTACACTGCCGAGCAGATCGCCGCCTGGCGCAGGGTCACCGAGGCCGTGCATGGCCAGGGCGGGCGCATCGTCCTGCAACTGATGCATGTCGGCCGCGCTGCCAGCCGTTTCAACAAGCCGCAGGGTGCCGCCACCGTGGCGCCCTCGGCGATCCGCGCGCAGACCCAGGTGTTCAGCGATGCCCAGGGCATGGTGGATACCGAGACGCCCGAAGCCCTGAGCCTGGATGGCATCGCCGGGGTCATCGGCGAGTACCGCCAGGCCGCGCTGAACGCCCGCGAAGCCGGGTTCGACGGCGTCGAGCTGCACTGCACCAGCGGCTACCTGCCCATGCAGTTCCTCGCCTCCGGCAGCAACCAGCGCAGCGACGCCTATGGCGGCAGCGCGGAAAATCGCGTGCGCTTCGTCGCCGAGACCGTCCAGGCCATGGCCGCGGCGATCGGCGCGGGGCGCGTGGCCGTGCGCCTGTGCCCGGGCAATCCCTACAACGATATCCACGATGAAGACCCGGCAGGGACCGCCATTGCCCTGTGCCAGGCCCTGCAGCCGCTGTCCCTGGCCTACCTGCACGTGATGCGTTCGCCCGTAGAAGGCCTCGATGCGTTCGGCCTGGCCCGCGAGCATGCCGGGCAGAAGCTGGTACTCAACGACGGCTTCGACGCTGACTCGGCCCGCGCCGCGCTGGAGGCGGGCGAGGGCGTGGCGGTGTCGTTCGGCCGGCATTTCATCGGCAATCCGGACCTGGTGGAGCGCCTGCGCCGTGGTCAGCCGCTGGCCGGTTTCGAGCGCAAGACCCTGTACACCACCGGCAGCCGTGGCTACACCGACTACCCGACCTTCAGCCAGGCGCTGGAGGTGACCCCATGAACCTGCCCGCCAACCTGGCGGTGCCGAGGGAACAGACCCAGGCACTGCTCGACCGTCGTTCCGCCGCCAGCGCGCAGATCAAGCCGGCGGACCTGTATACCCTGGCCGACCGCCTGGAACAGCAGGCCGACCGCTTCGCCGAGCGTCCTTTCCTGATCTACGGCGACGAGGTGCTCAGCTACGCCGAAGTGGATGCCCGCGCCAACCAGATGGCCCATACCTTCTATGCCAAGGGCCTGCGCGCCGGCGACGTCTGCGCCATCGCCATGGAAAACCGCCCGGCGTTCTTCAGCACCTGGTTCGGCCTGGTCAAGCTCGGCGTGGTGGTGGCCTTCATCAACGCCCAGGTCAGCGGCAAGCCCTTGTTGCATGCCCTGGCCACCACCGGGGCCAAGGCCCTGGTGATCGGCGAGGAATGCCTGGGCAACCTGCTGCACACGCAACCTGCGCCGGCGCTGGCCTGCTGGCTGGTGGCCGACCCGGAGAACCCGTGGCACGGCGATATCCCCAGCCACATCGACCGCCAGTTCGCCAGTCGCCTGGACAGCGCGCCGCGCAGCGCCTTCCCGCGGGATATCCGCGCCCAGGTCGAGGCGCAGACGCCGACCCTGCTGATCTTCACCTCCGGCACCACCGGCCTGCCCAAGGCGGCGCGCTACAGCCATATGCGCTGGCTGTCCTCGGGTGACGTCATGGAGGTCACCCTGGACGCCACCTGCGAAGACGTCTTCTACTGCTGCCTGCCGCTGTACCACGGCGCCGCCGCCACCTCGGTGACCTCCACCGCACTGCGTGCCGGGGCCAGTATCGTGGTGCGGCGCAAGTTCAGCGTCAGCGAGTTCTGGCGCGACGTGAACCGCCATGGCATCAGCGTGTTCCAGTACATCGGCGAGATCTGCCGCTACCTGCTCAACCGTCCGCCGCAAGCGGGCGAACGCCAGCACAGCCTGCGCTGCATGCTCGGCGCCGGCCTGACCCCGGAATCCTGGCAACGCTGGATCGAGCGCTTCGGACCGATCCAGGTGTTCGAGGGCTGGGGCGCCACGGAGGCCAACACCAACCTGATCAATGTCGACAACTACCCCGGCTCCTGTGGCCGGGTGCCGGACTGGCAGCGCACCAACCTGCGGCTGATCCGCTACGACATCGAGAACGATTGCCACCCGCGGGACGAGAACGGCTTCTACCAGCTCGCCGAAGTGGGCGAGGTGGGCGAGGCCATGGGCTTTATCGTCGATCACCCGGAGATCGGCGGTGGGCGCTTCGAGGGCTATACCTCGGCTGAAGCGACCGAAAGCAAGATCCGCCGCAACGTGCTGCGCGAGGGCGACGCCTACTGGAGCTCCGGCGACCTGCTGCGCGAGGACGCCAACGGCTACTGCTACTTCGTCGACCGCATCGGCGACACCTTCCGCTGGAAGAGCGAGAACGTCTCGACCCAGGAAGTGGCCGATGCCCTGAGCGACCTGCCAGGCCTTGAGCTGATCAATATCTATGGCGTGCAGGTGCCCGGCCACGAAGGTCGCGCCGGCATGGCCGCGGTGCTGATGCAGGCGGGCCAGGCGTTCGATCCGGCAGCGCTCTATGCGCTGACCGAGGCGCGCCTGCCACGCTACGCCGCGCCGGTGTTCGTGCGGGTCAGCGCGGCGGCGGACCTGACCAGCACCTTCAAGCTGCGCAAGGTCGACCTGCAGCGCCAGGGCTACAGCCCGACGGCCTGTGCCGATCCGCTGTACATCCGCGACGAAGGCAGTCGCAGCTACCAGCCCTGGTCGCTGGAACTGCTACAGCACCTGGAACTGGCACCTTTCGCGGTCGCCGATCATGGCTGAGTTCGATAGCGACGGCCACGAACTGCGCGACGGCCTGCGCTATCCCTGGCCGCAGGCGCCGGACAGCGGCCAGGTGCGCGAAGTGGCGGATGGCGTGCTGTGGCTGCGCATGCCGCTGCCGTTCCGCCTCGACCATATCAACCTGTACCTGCTGCGCGACGGCGACGCCTGGGTGGCGGTGGACACCGGGATGAACACGCCGCAGACCCGCGAGGTGTGGGACGCGGTCCTGGCCGGCCCCTGCGCCGGCCTGCCGCTGCGGGCGGTGCTGTGCACCCATTTCCACTCCGACCATGCCGGCGTCGCCGCCTGGCTGGCCGAGCGTTTCCGTTGCCCGGTGCTGATGAGCGAGGCGGAATACCAGGCCCTCTACGTCAAGGTGCCGGAAGGCGACGAGCCGAGCTGGGATTTCCTCGACTACTACAGCCGTGCCGGTTTCAGCGCCGAACAGGCCGGCGAGATGTACCGGACCATCCAGAACGGCCATTTCCGCCCGCTGCACTTCAACAGCTACCGGCGCCTGCGCGAGGGCCAATGCCTGCGCATCGGCACGCGGGACTGGCAGGTGGTGGTGGGCCGCGGGCACTCGCCGGAGCACGCCTGCCTGTACAGCGCCGCCGACGGCCTGCTGATTTCCGGCGACCAGGTGCTGCCGCGCATCACCTCCACGGTGGGCGTGCACGCCACCGAGCCGGATGCCGATCCGCTGCGCGACTGGCTGGCGTCCATCGAGCATCTGCGCAGCGTGCCCGACACGGTGCTGGTGCTGCCGGCCCATGAGCGGCCGTTCCGCAACCTGCATGCGCGCCTCGACCAACTGGCCGCCCATCACCAGGCGCACCTGGCGCGCCTGCTGGAGGCCTGCGACCTGCCGCGCACCGCCCTGGAACTGATGACCGTGCTGTTCCCGCGGCTGGCCGGGCGTTTCGACGAACTGATGGCGCTGGGCGAGACCCTGGCCCATGCCAACTACCTCATGGCCGAAGGGCTGCTGCTTCGCGAGGAGGACGGCGCACTGCATCGCTACCGGCGCCGTGCCGCCCTCGCTTAAACCCGGCGGCCGCCTGGGCCGCCCAACAGGAGAGTCAGTGTGATCGATAACAACAAGAAAACGCCTGGCCTTGGCTTGAGCGCGCTGGCTACGGCCATCGCCCTTGCGTCCAGCCCGACCTGGGCCGGGGAAACCATCGAACTGGACGACGGCACCACCATCGACTGGTCGGTGACCACCAGCTACGGTGTCGGCATGCGCCTGGGCAAGCAGAGCGACCGCCTGCTGGGGGCCAACGCCGACGATGCCAACCGCAACTTCGACCGCGGTGCGCTGACCACCAACCGCATCGGCGCCCTTGGCGAGATGATCCTGCGCAAGGACAACTACGGTGCAGTGGTGCGCGCCAGTACCTTCTACGACGACGTCTATCACAAGGGCAACGACAACGATTCGCCGGCCACGGTGAACAAGAGCGGCGACAACGACGAATTCACCAGCCGGACCCGCTACTACAGCGGCGGCCGCACCCGCCTGCTGGATGCCTACGTGTTCGGCGGCTGGCGTTTCGACAACGACACCATGCTCGACGTCAAGGCCGGGCGGCACATCGAGTCGTGGGGCGAGAGCCTGTACTACCCGGGGGTCAACGGCGTGCAGAACCCGTCCGATGCGGTGAAGGCCTCGCAGCCCGGGGTCGAGGTCAAGGAAGTGCTGCTGCCGGTGGGCCAGGTGTCGGCGTCGTTCCGCCTCAACCCGCAGATCACCTTCGGTGCCTACGTGCAGTACGAATGGAAGGGCACCGAACTGCCGCCGGTGGGTAGCTACCTGTCCAGCAGCGACGTGATCGGCCCGGGCCGCGAATTCCTCATCACCCCGACCGGGCGGGTCGCCTACAAAGGCACCGACGAACCGCGGGACAGCGGCCAGTGGGGCGTGCAGGTGCGCTTCCGCCCGGTGCCGGCGATCGAGATGTCGCTGTTCCACGTCAACTACCACGACAAGAACCCGGCCACCGCCCTGGTCGGCTACGACCCGGTGCCGGTGGGGGGCGGGCTCTATGCCTTCGCCGCCAATGGCTACAAGGTCAAGTACTTCGAGGACATCAAACTCACCGGCATCAGCGCCTCGACCAAGATCGGCGAGGTGCAGGTCGGTGGCGAATGGTCGTACCGCGATGGCGCGCCGATCATGGTCAACACCGGCCTCGGTCCGGTCCCGGCCCGGGGCAAGGGCCAGCAGATGCAGTTGTCGGCCATGCGCGTGCTGGGCGACCGGCCGTGGGCCAGCCAGACCACCCTGACCGGGGAAATCATCCATGTGCGCGCCGACAGCGTCGACGCCACCTCGGCGGCGCCCAACCTGCAAGGCGTGAACCTGCTGCCCTCGCTGGGCGGCATGGTGGGGGAATCCGATGACTACAGCTACAAGACCGCATCCGCCTGGCGCAGCCGCACGGCCAGCGCCTACACCCTGGGCGCATCGTTCAGTTATCCGGGGGTTTTCCAGGGCTGGGATCTGGAAGTGCCAGTGCGCTTCTCCAACGTGTTCAGCGGCTCGACACCCATGGCCGGCAGCATCTCCGGGGTGCAGGGCGACCGACGCATCAGCGTAGGCACCACCTTCAAGTACCTGGGCAACCTGGAGGTCGGCCTCAACTACACCGGCTACCTGGGCTCGCCCGACCCGATCAAGCGGCCGTTCGCCGACCGCGACTACGCCACCTTCTCGATGAAGTACAGCTTCTGATCTCAACCACGACACCCGGGCCATGGGGCCCGGGCTGGGAGGAAACATGGGCCTCAAAGGGCACGCGGCCATTGTTGGCACCGCGCAATACAAGCCGGAGAAGTACGCCACGGCGCCGAAGATGTTCCACCTGGAGCAGGTCGCCGACCTGGCCGCTCGCGCCTTGCGCGATGCCGGGCTGAACGCGCAGGACCTCGACGGGCTGGTGATCAACGGCCCGCAGTTTCACGAAGCCTCGGTGTTCGTCCCGGCCATGGCCGCGGAATACCTGGGCCTGCGCCTGAATTTCGCCGAAGTGGTCGACCTCGGTGGCTGTACCTCGGTGGGCATGGTCTGGCGCGCGGCCGCCGCCATCGAGCTGGGCCTGTGCCAGGCGGTGCTCTGCGTGCTGCCGGCGCGCATGGCGCCGCTGGGCCCGGACGAAGACCCGAGCTGGATGGCCCGGGCCATGCGCTTTGGTGGGCACAGCACGGCGTTCGGCGCACCCGAAGCCGAGTTCGACCTGCCCTACGGGCACATGGGGCAGAACACCGGCTACGCCATGATCGCCCAGCGTTATGCAGCCCGGTACGGCTACGATCCGCTGGCCATGGCCAAGATCGCCGTGGACCAACGCACCAATGCCCAGGCCAACCCGGAGGCGATGTTCTTCGGCCAGCCGTTGACCGCCGAGCAGGTCCTGGCCAGCCGCATGGTGGCCGACCCGCTGCATGTGCTGGAGATCGTCATGCCGGTGGCGGGCGGGGCGGCAATGATCGTCGCCTCGAAGGAAGTGGCGGCACGGGCACGCAAGCGTCCGGCCTTCGTCACCGGCTTCGGCGAGCACCTGGCGTTCAAGTCGCCGTCCTATGCCGAGGACATGATCCACACGCCGATCGGCCCGGCTTCGCAGCGTGCCTTCGCCATGGCCGGGCTGAAACCGGCGGACATGCATGCCGCGCAGATCTACGACTGCTACACCATCACCGCCTTGCTGACCCTGGAAGACGCCGGGTTCTGCGGCAAGGGCGAAGGCATGGCCTTCGTCCGCGAGCATGACCTGACCTTCCGCGGCGACTTCCCGATGAACACCCACGGCGGCCAGCTGAGCTTCGGCCAGGCCGGCTCGGCCGGCGGCATGTCGCAGGTGATCGAGGCCGTCACGCAGATCGCCGGCGTGGCCGGCGAGCGCCAGTTGCCGCGCTGCGACGACGTCTACGTCTCCGGAACCGGCGGCGTGATGAGCGAGCAGGGCGCATTGATTCTTCAGGGAGCTTGAGCATGTCCAACAACAAACCGATGCCCGTCGCCACGGAAATCTCCGCGCCGTTCTGGGAAGGGCTCAAGGCCCGCCGCCTGTTGCTCCAGCAATGCAATGCCTGTGCGCACTGGGTGTTCTACCCGCGCCGGCATTGTCCGCAGTGCCTGGCCCATGACCTGGCCTGGCGCGAGGTGCAGGGCGCGGCGACGCTGTACAGCTTCACCCTGACACGGATTCCCACCCTGCCGGACTTCGCGGACGAGATGCCACAGGCGCTGGCGGTGGTGGAGCTGACCGAGGGGGTGCGGATCAATACCACGCTGGTGGGGCTGGCGGAGGACGAAATCCGCATCGGCATGGCCCTGCAGCCGGTGTTCGCGGAGGTGGACGGCAAGGGCAACCGCCTGCTGCGCTTTACCGGCCCGGACAAGGACGCCGGGGCGCTGGAGCCGCTTCCCGGGCTGGAGCCCGTGGTCGAGGTGGACGTTTCCTCGGTGCCGAAGATCGACTTCAACGATGCGGCGGCCTTGCAGGCGCTGGTCAGCGACGACTTCAGCGACTGGAGCAACGTGGTCGTGGTCGACCAGGCGCTGATCGATGCCTTTGCCCAGCTGTCCGGAGATGACTACTGGATTCACACCGATCCGGAGCGGGCGCGGCTGCAGAGTCCGTTTGGCGGCACCATCGCCCATGGCGCGCTGGTCCAGGTGCTGCAATCGCGGATGAAGCTGCAACTGGGCTTCGAGATCACCGGGTTCGGTACCCAGATCAACTATGGCTCGGACCGTCTGCGCTTCCCCGCCCCGGTGCCGGCGGGGGCGCGGATTCATGCGCGGGCGCGGGTCAAGAGTGTGGAACTGCTGGGGCGCGGTACCCAGCTGACCCTGGAGATCAACACTCATGTGCTGGGGCAGGAGCGGCCTTCGGTGATCAATGACCTGGTGATTCTGTATCGCGCTTGAGTCAGTATTCGCAGGCGAGCCCGACTCCGCACAGGAGCGGGCTTGCCTGCGAAGGGCCGCAAGGCGGTCCCACCACTGATTCCGAGGTTCCCCATGTCCCCCCACTTCAAGCCCGTCGACCTGAAGAAAGCCTATCGCCTGCTCAATCACGGCCCCACCGTGCTGGTCTCTGCCAGCCATGCCGGGGTCGACAACGTCATGGCCGCCGCCTGGGCTTGCGCCCTGGACTTCGATCCGCCCAAGGTCACCGTGGTCATCGACAAGATCACCCGCACCCGCGCGCTGGTGGAAAACAGCGGCTGGATGGTGCTGCAGGTGCCCAATGCCGCGCAGTTGCAACTGACCCACCAGGTTGGTAGCCATAGCCTGGCGGACGAGCCGGACAAGCTCGGCCAGGCGGGTGTCGAGCTGTTCCGCGTCGAGGGTTACCCGGCGCCGCTGGTGGCGGGTTGCTCCGCCTGGCTGATGTGCCGGGTGATCGACGAGCCACACAACCAGGCCACTTATGACCTGTTCATCGCCGAAGTGGTGGCGGCCTGGGCGGATGAGCGGGTGTTCGTCGACGGGCACTGGGTGTTCGAGAAGGCGGATCCCGGGTTGCGCAGCCTGCACTATGTGGCGGGTGGGCATTTCTATGCGATCGGGGAGGCACTGGATGTAGAGGAATAACCAAGTGTAGGGAGAATAGCGGTTGAGAGAGCGACGCGGACCCTGTGGGAGCGGGTTTACCCGCGATTACTGTAGTGAACTCACCATCGCAATCGCGGCGGTCCGGCGTTCCGGTAAACCCGCTCCCACAAGGTCCGCGTCGCTCTTGGACCTGACAGCGCAGCCAGAAAGTCTGGGCATACTCCCACAGGGGAACGTGTCGCGCTGAGGCCATCAAGGAAAACGCTTTGTTGAAATATCAACTTCCTGTTGATATTTTGCCTGTCCAGCCACCCCGGACAGCCCCATGCCTGAACGCCAACTGGTCCTCGACGTCCTCCACGCCACCGTGCGCATGCTCGGCACGGTGCTGGGGCGCAACACCGAAGTGGTCCTGCACGACCTGACCCGCCCGGAACACTCGGTGCTGGCCATCGTCAACGGCCATCTCAGCGGCCGCCAGGTCGGCAGCCCGATCCTCGCCGGGCCGCGTCACGATCGTGGTTTCGATGCCGTGCTGCACGCGGCCTTGGAAAAGCACAGCCAGACCCCGGTGGTGATCGGCAACTACCCGACCCTCGGCCACGACGGCAAGGCCTTCCGCAGCGCCACGGCAGTATTCCGCGACAGCAGCGGCGAGCCTTTCGCCAGCCTCTGCGTGAACACCGACCTCAGCGGCATCGCCGCAGCCCAGGCCTGCCTTGAGCAACTGCTTGCCACCGCCGAAGAGCCCGTGCCCGCACCCCGTGAGTCGCCAGACCTGGAGCAGCTGATGACCCGCATCATCGACGGCTCGCTGCAGGATGCCCGCCGCCAGGGCGTGCGCTTCGGCAAGGCGCAGAAGCTCGATGCCGTACGGCAGATGCACGACGGCGGCCTGTTCATCGTCAAGGGCGCGGTGGAGAAAGCCGCCGCGGCCCTCGGCGTCAGCCGCTACACGATCTACAACTACCTCGAAGAAATCCGTAACGGTTAAGGAAATCGCCATGCAACTTCCGATCTATCAGGTCGATGCCTTCAGCGACCATGTGTTCGGCGGCAACCCGGCGGCGGTCTGCCCGCTGGAGCGCTGGCTGGACGACGCCACCCTGCAGCGCATCGCCGAAGAGAACAATCTTTCGGAAACCGCGTATTTCGTCGCCGAAGGCGAAGGTTATCGCCTGCGCTGGTTCACCCCGGGCGTGGAAGTGGACCTGTGCGGCCATGCCACCCTGGCTGCGGCCTGGGTGCTGTTCAACGAACTGAAGGTGCAGACGCAGGTGTTGCGCTTCTTCACCCGCAGCGGCGAACTGCGGGTCAGCCGCGACGGCGACTACCTGGTCATGGATTTCCCGCAGAAGCACCCGCAACCCGCCACGCCGCCTGATGGACTGGCCGAGGCCCTGGGCTGCCGGATCGACGCGTTGTACCGCAGCGACGACTACATCGTGGTGGTCGAGAACGAACAGATCGTCGAGGGCCTGCAACCGGACTTCGCCGCCCTGGCGCGCTACGACGTGCGCGGCGTCGCCGTGACCGCGCCGGGCACCGACTTCGATTTCGTCTCGCGCTGGTTCGGCCCGCAGGTCGGGGTCAACGAGGACCCGGTGACCGGCTCGGCGCACACCTCGCTGGTGACCTACTGGGCCGAGCGGCTTGGCCGGCGCAGCTTCAGCGCGCGCCAGGGCGGGGCGCGTCGCGGGCAGCTGCGTTGCGAGTTGCGGGACAACGGGCGGGTCATCCTCGGCGGGCAGGCGCGCCTGTATATGCGCGGCACGCTCTACCTGGCGGATTGACCGCCGGTCGGCAGCCGGTCTGGCGCGGACAAACCTTCCCGCGCCGTTCGTCCTCGAACCTCACAGAAGCACTTGAGTTCTTTTCTGTGGAGGTGTTGCCGATGTCGAAGAAACGCGATCAGTTCAGCATGCAGAACCCGCTGACCCAGTACCCGCAGCCGCCGTTTCCGTCCCAGGGCCAGGAGGCACCGGGACTGGACGCGCGGATGACGCCCGAGCCGGACCATGGCGAGGAAACCTACGTGGGCTTCGGTCGCCTGGCCGGGCGCAAGGCGCTGATCACCGGTGCCGACTCGGGCATCGGCCGTGCCGTGGCCATCGCCTTCGCCCGCGAAGGCGCGGATATCGTCCTTAACTACCTGCCGATCGAACAGGTCGACGCTCGCGAGGTGATCAAGCTGATCGAAGCGCAAGGCCGGCGCGCCATCGCCATGCCCGGCGACCTCAAGGACGAGAAGTTCTGCAAGGAACTGGTGGACAAGGCCCACGAGCAACTGGGCGGCCTGGATATCCTGGTCAACGTCGCCGGCAAGCAGGTGGCACGCAAGGAGGTCGGGCACGTGACCAGCGAGCAGTTCGACGCCACCATGAAGACCAACGTCTACGCGCTGTTCTGGCTGTGCCAGGCGGCCGTACCGCTGATGCCGCCGGGCGGAACCATCATCAATACGGCCTCGATCCAGTCCTACCAGCCCTCGGCGACACTGCTGGACTACGCCACCACCAAGGCGGCAATCGTGGCATTCACCAAGGCGCTGGCCAAACAGGTGGTGGAACGCGGAATCCGGGTCAATGCGGTGGCGCCGGGGCCGATCTGGACGGTGTTGCAGCCCAGTGGCGGGCAACCGGCGGAAAAGATCCCGCATTTCGGCGAGCAGGTGCCGATGAAGCGGCCGGGGCAGCCGGCGGAGTGCGCGCCTTTGTATGTGCTGCTGGCGTCGCAGGAATCGAGCTATATCACCGGGGAGGTGTTCGGGGTAACGGGTGGCAATCCCTTGCCTTGAGGCGAAGGGTTTCGGGCCTGCATTTCAGGCCCGAAACCGGAGGACTCAGAGCTCCCGCAGGAACTCCGACACCTTCGCCAAGCCGGCCTTCATCACCTCGGCATTATTGGCATAGCCAATCCGCACATAGCCTTCGATATCCAGCGCGCTGCCCGGGGTGAACATCACGCCCTTGGCTTCCAGCAGCTTCACGCAGAAGTCCCGCGAGGGCATGTCCACGTCGATCTTCAGCAATGCGGTGGTCCCGGCCTTGGGTTTCACGTAGCTGACCCGCGGCTCGCCGGCCACCCAGGCATCCAGCAGCGCCAGGTTGTCGCGGGTGATGGCATGGGCCCGGGCGAGGATGTGCGCGCGATGCTCCAGGGCAATGCTGGCGAAGTGATCGTCGAGCATGCCGACGCTGATGGTGTTGTAGTCGCGGTGGATCGACACGGCCCGGATCAGTTCCTGCGGCCCGACGATCCAGCCCAGGCGCAGGCCGGCTAGGGAGAAGGTCTTGGACATGCTCGCGGTGCTGATGCCTTTCTCGTACAGGTCGGCGATCGACACGGTGAAACCGTCGCCGTGCTGGTCGGTACCACGGTAGACCTCGTCGCACAGTAGCCAGGCATCGACGGAACGGGCGATGTCGACGATGGCTTCGAGCATGCCACGGTCCATCAGCGAGCCGGTGGGGTTGTTGGGGTTGTTCAGGGCGATCAGGCGGGTGTTGCCGCGGACCATGCCGCGCAGTTCCTCCAGGTCCGGGAGGAAGGCGTTTTCCTCGCGCAGGCGCAGGATCGACACGTCGGCGCCGTAGCTTTCCGGAATCGAGTAGTGCTGCTGGTAGGTCGGTGCTACCGAGATCACATGGTCGCCGGGCTCGACCAGGGTCTCGTGGACCAGGGCGTTGGCGCCGATGGCGCCGTGGGTGACGGTGACGTTATGGCGCTGCTGCTTGTCGTACAGCCCGGCGATCAGGTCGCGCAGACGGTCCGAGCCTTCGATGGCACCGTAGGTCATCTTCATTGGCAGCAGCTCATCGAGAATGCTCTCGCGCTTGCCGGCGAAGTCCAGCAACTGGGCGAGGGTGATGGACTCGACACAGGTTTCCGCGAGGTTGTAGCGGCACTCGTTCTCGTAGGCGTTCATCCAGATCTCGACGCCGAATTCCTTGATTTTCATTGAGCTATCTCTTGTTCTTTAAGCGGAGTGGTAAGAGTGCTGACGATGCGCGGCGTCAGGCGACTGGAGTACCCGGGCGAGATAGTTATAGCCTGAAAATCTACGGTAGACAAATAGTCTCTGCGCTAGACCTGTTCGCGAAGCGCCTTGACCCACTTGTAGACCGTGGCCCGGCCCAGGTTCAGGACGTTGGCCACGTAGTCGGCGGCATTGCGACCGTCGAAGGCGCCTTCGGCATACAGCGCTTCGACCAGCGTGCGCTTGTCCTTCATGCCCAGGGTATTCAGCGCCAGTTGTCGTTCGCCCAGCCAGGCATGGAGGAAAGTGTTGATACGTTCCTGCCAGTCATCGCGGAACAATGCCTCGGGTTGCGGCAACAGGCGGCTGACCTGGAAGAAGGCGTTGAGCGCGTCACGCGCCTGGTCGAGCACCGAGAAGTTCAGGTTGATGCACAGCAGCGCTTGGGCCTGGCCGTCGTCGTCACGCAGCACGCTGGTGATCGAGCGGATCTTCTGGCCGTTCCAGTTGAGCTTCTCGTAGGGGCCCAGGCTGGAGACCTCGTCGAAGTCGCCGGGCAGCTCGTCCAGGGCCGAGTCGTCACCGAGTTGGCGCTTGGAGAAGTTGTTGGCGATATGCACCACGGTCTGGCTGTGCAGGTCGTGGACGATGACTTCGGCATGGGGGAAAAGCAGGGCGGCGATGCAGTCGGCGATGGTCTTGTAGTTGTCCAGTTTTTTCATGGGTGACGGCAGCGTCCGTGGAAGAGGCGTCCATGATAGCCGCGTCGCAAAAAAGATGAACCTCGGCAGAGGCCCTTGGCTCAGAACAGGTAGTGACACTGCAGAACCCTGGAACTGACAAGAGGATTCAATGATGAACACACTGTTGCGTAGCGCAGGCTTTGCCCTGGCATTCACCCTGGCGGGCGCCGTGCATGCCGCCCAGGACGCCGATGACTTCGTCGAGGACGCCTCGGCCAAGGGTGTCGCCGAGGTGGAAGCGGCCAAGCTTGCCCAGGAAAAAGGCACGGCGGCCGACGTCAAGGCATTCGCCGCGATGATGCTCAAGGACCATGGCCAGGCCAACGAGAAGCTGAAAAGCATCGCCGCCAGCAAGAAGCTCGAAGTGTCCAGCGATGCCGACCTGATCGACAAGGCCAAGGCGATGATCCTTGAACTGCGCGGTGCCAAGTCGTTCGACCAGGCCTATGCGAACAACCAGGTCAATGCCCACGAGGCGACGATCAAGCTGTTCGATGAGTACGCCAAGGATGGCAAGGACGCGGAACTGCGTGCGTTTGCCGAAGAGACCTTGCCGACCTTGCGCACCCACCTGGAAAAAGCCCGGGCACTGGCACACGCCCATGGCGGCAGCTCGGTCGATCCGGCCGCGACTACGCGCGATGCCACCGACCCGGTGGTCTATGACAAGGACGGCAAGCCGATGACGCCGAAGGATCATGCCAAGCCTTGACGTTTGTAGTGGCTGTACCGGCCTTATCGCGGCATGGGTATCTACACGTTTTCCTATTGCACATAAGTATCCGGACGGCCGCGACCCTGTGGGAGCGGATTTATCCGCGATTGGGCGCGCAGCGGCCATAAAACCTGCCTCTTCGGTGGATCAGACAAATCCGGGATCGCAGGATTTACGACGGCTTCGCCGCCGATCGCGGCGGTCCGGCGTTCCGGTGAATCCGCTCCCACAGAGTCGCGTTTCGCCCTAGGCCTGTGGCCGGCGATGAGGCCGGCAAGAACCCTACCGCTCCAGTACCGACCGCACCGTCTGCCGCAACACCTCAAACGACACCGGCTTGTCGACATGGGCATTGAACCCGGCCTTGAGGGCACCATCCTTGTCCTGGCTGGCACCGAAGCCGGTCAGGGCGATCACCGGCAGCTCGCTGAAGCGGCTGTCGCGACGCAGGCGGCCGATCAGCTCCAGGCCATTCATCACCGGCATGCCCAGGTCCGACAGCACCAGGTCGAACGCAGCCCCGGCCTCCAGCCGCTCCAGCGCTTCGGCGCCATTGCAGGCCAGGGTTACGTCGGCTCCCTCCAGCTCCATCAGGGCCTTCATGATGTTGAGGATGTCCTCGGAGTCGTCCACCACCAGCACCTTCAGGCCCACGAAGTCCCCAGGAGACGGCTCCAGTGTCTCGGCCACCGGCGCATCGTCGCGGCTGTAGTGCGGCAGCCAGACGCTGAATGTGGCGCCACGCCCCAGGCCCGCCGATTTCGCCTCGACCCGCCCGTGATGGGCTTCCACCAGCTCGCGCACCAGTGCCAGGCCGATGCCCAGCCCGCCACGGTTCTGGCCGTGGCGGTGCTCCGGGACCTGGCCGAACATGTCGAAGATCAGCGGCAGTGACTCGGCCGCGATGCCTTGGCCGTTGTCCTGCACGTCCAGGCGCACCTGCGTGCCGTCGTCCACCAGGCGCAGGCAGATGCTTCCGCCCGCCGGGGTGAACTTCAGGGCATTGTTCAGCAGGTTCCAGATGATCTGTTCGATGCGCACAGGATCGGCATCGATCACCAGCGGTTCCTCGGATTCGCGGGGCAGGTCCAGTTCGATCTGAACCTGCTGGCTCGTGGCATCGTCCTTGGCCACGCCTGCAATTTCGCCGAGCAACTGCTGGACCAGCACCGGCCCCCGGTTGAGCTTGAGCTTGCCGGTATTGATCCGCGACAGGTCGAGCAGGTCGTCGATGATCCGTGCCTGGCTGCGCACGGCACCGAGGATGGTCTCGACCGCGCGGCCGGCCACGGCGTTGCCGCGCACCAGCGGCAGGCGCGCCATCAGCTCGCCGTTGAGCTGGATCAGGTTGAGCGGGTGCTTGAGCTCGTGGGACATGACCGCGAAGAATTCGTCCTTGAGCTTGCTGGTGGTCCGGCTTTGCTGCAGTTGCCAGACCTGCTCGGACTCCAGGCGCTTCTTGTCGGTGATGTCGCGACCGATCTTGGCGAAGCCTTGGGTGCCGTCATGCAGGGCGTTGGTCACGCCGCTGCAGAAGAAGCGGCTACCGTCCTTGCGTTGCAGCCAGCGTTCGTCGTCGGCGCGGCCATCCTTGCGCGCGATGCGCAGTTCCTCCTGGAGAATTCCGTTCTCGCGATCCTCGGGCAGGAAGATCAGCTCGGCCGAACGCCCCAGCACTTCGTCCTCGCGGTAGCCGAAGGTGCGTTCCGCACCGCGGTTCCAGGTGGTGATCACGCCCTGGGCATCCATGGTCAGGATGATGAAGTCCTGGGTGCTTTCCGCTGCCAGGCGCAAGCGTTCCTCGCCCTCGCGCACGCGCTCTTCGGCCTGGCGGCGCTCGCTGATGTCGATGAAGGTCAGCACCGCGCCGTCGATCAGGTCCTCGGTGGTGCGGTAGGGCAGCAGCCGGGCGATGTACCAGCGGCCGTCATTGCTCGTTACCTCGCATTCGATGATGCGCAACGACTCGAAGGCTTCCACCGCATCGGCGGCCATGGCCGGGTAGTCCAGGCGGTGGGTGATATCCAGCAGGGAGCGACCGGTGTCCGAGGGAATGATGCTGAAGATCTCGGTGGCCCGGGGCGTGTACGACTTGATGCGCATGCGCCGGTCGACGAATACCGTGGCGATGTCGGTGGAGGCGATGAGGTTCTGCAGGTCGTCGTTGATCTTGCCGGTTTCCTCGACCTTGCTCTTGAGCTCCTGGTTGACCGTGATCAGTTCTTCGTTGATCGACTGCAGCTCTTCCTTGCTGGTCTCCAGTTCCTCGGTGGTGGAACGCAGCTCCTCGTTGATCGCCTGCAGTTCTTCGTTGGAGGCCTTGAGTTCCTCGGTGGAGGTTTCCGATTGCTCCACCGTGGCCTGCAATTGCTCCTTGGTCCGTTGCAGCTCGCCTTCGAGCTGCGACAGCACGCTGTCCTTGCCTTCGTCGCGCGGGCCCTTGGCCTCGGCGCTCATGGTTTCCTCGACTTCGTCGAACAGCACCAGGACGAAGTCGGCATCCATGTCGCGGAACGGCCGGGCGACCATGTTCACGTAGTAGTTGCGCCCGTCGCGCTCCAGTTGCACGCGCCGCGCCTCGATACTCTTGCCGGTCTGGAAGGCCTGGAACAACGCGGTGCGCAGCTCCAGGCGCAGCTCCGGCAGGACCTGAGTCAGCAGGTTGTGCGACGGCTCGCCACCGACATGGCGCAGGAAGCGCCCGGCGCGGTCGGACATGTGCACGATGTCCGAGTCCTGGTTGACCACCACGCTCGGCGGCCCGTACTGCTCCAGCACGCGCTGGTGTACCTCGGCAAAGGACACCTTGCGCCGCTCCAGGCTGCGCTCGATGTTCGGCAGGGCGAAGCCGGTGAAGGCATTGAGGGGCAGGGTAGGGGTCGGCCGGCCAAGGCTGGAACTGGCCTTGGCGCGGTAGATGCGGTTTTTCTTGTCCACCGGGGTGAACAGGTCCAGGCACACGTCCGCCGACTCCGAGCTGCCGAGGAACAGATAGCCGCCGGGCGCCAGGGCGAAGTGGAACATCTGCAGGATGTCGGCCTGCACCTGACGATCGAGGTAGATCAGCAGGTTGCGGCAACTGATCAGGTGCAGCTTGGAGAACGGCGGATCACGCAGCAGGTTGTGCAAGGCGAACAGCACCCGCTCGCGGATCTCCTTCTTGACCCGGTAATGGGTCTGTTCCTTGGCGAAGTGCTGGCGCAGCCGCGCGGGCGGAATGTCGGTGACCACCGCCTCGGGATACACGCCCGCACGACCGACGCCGATGGCGTGCTCGTCGATATCGGTGGCGAACACCTGGAACTTGTGGGTGCTGTGGCTGAAATCCAGGTGGTCGGCCAGCAGCATGGCGATGGAGTAGGCTTCCTCGCCGGACGAGCAACCCGCCGACCAGGCGCGCACGGTGGGATCGGTTTCGCCGGTGAGCTCGAACAGGCGCGGGATGATCTCGCGCTCCAGCGCCTCGAAGGACTCGCGGTCGCGGAAGAAGTTGGTGACGCCGATCAGCATGTCGTCCAGCAGGGCACTGGCTTCGTCGGTATTGACGTTGAGGAAGTCGCGGTAGGCCGGCAGGTCGCTGAGGCGGTTGACCTGCATGCGCCGTTCGATGCGGCGCAGCACGGTGGCGCGCTTGTAGTGCTTGAAGTCATGCCCGGTGCGGGTGCGCAGGATGACGATGATCTCGCGCAGGGCGGCATCGGCGGCGCGCTCTTCCTCGGCGGTGTCGGGATTGTGCAGCGGTGGCTCGATCTCGTCGCCCAGGGGCAGTTCGATACGGCGCATGTTGTCCCACAGTTCCACCAGCTTCTGCGGCATGTCCACCACCGGCATGATGAAGTCCACCTGGCCGGTGGCGATGGCGTTGCGCGGCATGCTCTCGTATTCGGCGTCGTCGAGGGACTGGGCCAGGGTCACGCCGCCCTGTTCCTTGACCCGCACGAGCCCGGCGCTGCCGTCGTTGCCGGCGCCGGAAAGGACGATGCCGATGCTGCGATGGCGGTGGGCATCGGCCATGGTGCGGAAGAACACGTCGATGGCGATATGCCGCGGCTGGCCGCTGGGTCGCTCGGTGACGCGCAGGTAGCCGTCGAGCATTTCCAGTTGCTGGGCGGGGGAGATCAGGTAGACGTGATTGGCTTGGACCGGTGTCGGCTGGGTCACCTGGCGCACCGGCATCCGCGTGACCTTCTGCAGGATACGGTCGGCGCTGCTTTCGTGTTCGGCGGAAAGGTGCATCACCACCACGAAGGCCATGCCGCTTTCGCTGGGCATCTGTTCGAAGAAGCGCAGCAAGGCGCCGAGACCGCCGGCGGAGGCGCCGAGGCCGACGATGGGGAAGGGCAGGAAACTGGGGAGCGAGGTGTAGGGCGTCTTGGCCTGTAGCGTCTCGTCGGGTGTATTCATGTTCGGGTGCTCTGCTGACGCATGTTGGCCGGACTGGTAATGCAGGAGACAGCCAAGCTGCTGCCGTCCTGGCGCAATCGGGAAACTTTACCGCATAAATAGCCGCGCCGGGCTCAAAGACGCGGTCTGGCGGCGAGCTGTGCGCGAACCTGGTCGAGATCGTCCTCGATGCTGCTCAGCTGGATTTCCAGCAGGGCAGCGGCCTGGGTCATGTGGCTGACCTGGACTTGCAGGCGCTTCATGCTGTCGAGATGCGCGCCGATCGCATCGCTCAGCTGTGCGCCCTGCAGCAGGTGCCTGGTCCGGTGGGGTTCGTCTTGCGCGGGGGTAGCAGGCAAGCGCATCGGAGAGTTCCTTGGCGGATTGAGGTTCTATTCAGGTATCGACTGTCGCGATGAGAGGAAAGTTGCCTGAACGAGACTAAACCGGCAACGCCTTGCGCAACGGCACCTCCCGCAACCACCACGACAGCCCGAACGCCACCGCGGCCACCGCACTGGCCACCAGGAACACCCCGTGCATCGCCCAGGAAAACGCCAGCAGGTACTCCTGCTGCAGCGCCGCCGGCAGGGCATGCACCGCTGTCGGCGACAGCGTCGCTGGTGCACCGGCGGCGGTGGCGAAGTCGCCTGACAAGCGGACCACCAGCCCATGGGAAAACAGAGCGCCGAACACCGACACGCCGATCGATCCGCCGATCGAGCGGAACAGCGTCGCGCCCGAGGTGGCCACGCCCATGTGGCGCAGCTCCACGCTGTTCTGCACGGCCAGGATCAACACCTGCATGACCATGCCCAGCCCGGCGCCGAGCAAGCCCATGTACAGGTTCATCAGGACCATCGGCGTGTCCAGGTCCAGTCGGCTGAGCAGTCCCATGGCGATCACTTGCAACGCCGTGCCGAGGATCGGGAACATCCGGTAGCGTCCCCAGCGGCTGACCAGCCGGCCGGTGATCGCCGAGACCACCAGCAACCCACCCATCAACGGCAGCATCTGCAGGCCGGCGCCGGTCGGCGAGGCATCCTTGACCACCTGCATGTACAGCGGCAGGAAGGTCACCGCGCCGAACAGCGATACCCCGACCATGAAGCCGATCAGGCTCGCCAGGACGAAGGTGCGATGGCGGAACAGATGCAGGGGCATGATCGGTTCCGCGGCGCTGCGCTGTTCGATGATGAAGCCGGCCAGGCCGATCAGGCCCACCAGGACGAGGCAGAGCATGTCCAGCGAGGTCCAGGCCAGCAGGTTGCCTCCCAGGCTGGTGATCAGCACCACCGAAGCCAGGGCCAGGGTCAGGAAGAACGCGCCGAAGTAGTCGATGACGTGCTTGACCTTGGCCACATGGGGACGGAACACCACGCCGATCACCGCCAGGGCGACCAGGCCCAGGGGCAGGTTGATATAGAAGATCCAGCGCCAGGACAGATGCTCCACCAGGAAACCGCCGATCAACGGCCCGACCACCGTGGCCAGGCCGAACACGCCACCGAACAGGCCCTGGTAGCGGCCCCGTTCGGCCGGCGGGATGACATCGCCGATGGCCGCCATGGCTACCACCATCAGGCCACCCCCCCCAAGGCCCTGCAGCGCACGCAGGACAATCAGTTGGGTCATGTCCTGGGCCAGGCCGCACAGGGCCGAGCCGAGCAGGAACAGGACGATGGCGATCTGCAGCACGCGCTTGCGCCCATACAGGTCGCCGAACTTGCCGTACAGCGGCACCACCACGGTGGAAGCCAGCAGATAGGCGGTGACCACCCAGGACAGCCAGCGCAGGCCGCCAAGGTCGCTGACGATGGTGGGCAGGGCCGTGGAAACGATGGTCTGGTCCAGCGCGGCGAGGAACATCACCAGCAGCAGGGAACCCAGGAGCAGGGCGATCGGCGGATTGCCATCGCGCTCGCGGGCGGAAACGCTATCGGAAGTCGGTTGCATGGTGTCGACCTGAAGGAAAAGGGAGGGCTGCGTCCTGCAGGTTCAGTCGTCGTTGCCTTCGGCGTAGCGCCGGCCGGCGTCGTGCAGGCCGGCCAGGGCGAAGCCATGGAGCTGCGCGACCACCGCGTCGCCGGGCATGTCGAGGATTTCCCGCAGCACACCGGAACCACCGCGCGGGCCGATCAGCAACATCGCCCAGGGTGCGGTGACACAGAGGATGCAGCGGGTCAGGGCCGGGGCGTCGGCGGGGATGCCGCTGACTTCGCTGAACAGCGCCCTGAGCAGGGACAGGCGCAAGGGTGCGTTTTCCCGCAGATGGGCCTGGGCTTGCGGGCTCGGCGTGAGAATTTCCGCGGCAAGCACCCGCAGATGCCAGCTTTCCGCACCCCGGCCAGCCTTGCGCACCACCAGTTCGATCAGTTCGCGCAGCTTGTCCGCGGCTGGTTGCGCGCTCAGCGAGATCCGCTGCAGCTCGCTGATATCGAGGAAACGTCGGCGCGCTTCGTCGAGCACCGCCAGGTACAGGCCGTTGCGGCTGCCGAAGTGGTAGTTGATGGAGGCGAGGTCGACCTCCGCCCTGGCCGCCACTGCCTTGTTGCTGGTTTCACCCTGGCCGTGGGCCGCGAACAGTTCGCCGGCAGCTTCGAGAATGCGGGTGCGCGTGGCTTCGCCGTCTTTGCGGGGGGTGGCCATGATCAGCTCCGGGAAGGAAATCGTTGCGGGATGCTGACGCAGGTTAAATTTAAATTCAATTTAAATTTAATGATGGCGACGAACGACAGGGCGGTGATGGCACGTTGGATGAACACTGCAAATCACCCCAAGTCAATGCACGAAT
This sequence comes from Pseudomonas ulcerans, assembly GCF_036324125.1. Taxonomy (NCBI): domain Bacteria; kingdom Pseudomonadati; phylum Pseudomonadota; class Gammaproteobacteria; order Pseudomonadales; family Pseudomonadaceae; genus Pseudomonas; species Pseudomonas ulcerans. The sequence goes on from NZ_JAZDQN010000017.1 coordinate 35,314, forward strand.
TTTTCACCTGTTTCGCTATAACGTAACTTAATGTTTCGCCTATAGTTTACGGCATTCACTTACCGGGGTTTGCGCAAGTCCATGAGTTTCAGTCCAGGCACCACGGATCCGGATTTCGCCGATACACCGCGTTTCCAACAGTCCCTGCTTCGTTCCCGACAGCTCGCCCGGGTGGTCCGGCTGTCGGCGCTCGCGGCGTTGCTGCTGTGGCTCGGTGCTCTGCTCGTCGGCGTGTTCAGTCCTCTCAGCCATTGGCTTCCCTTGCTCGCCATCAACGCCGCCACCTTGCTGTTGCTGGCAGCGGCGGGGCGTTCGGCGTGGACGGTGAGCAAGTGGCGAGCCGAGGCGCTCGGCCAGACAGCGGCCCCCTTGGCGTTGTGGCGCAAGAACTCGCAGGCCGAGGCTGACGACGAGCCACTCAGTGCCATCGAGCGCGGGCTGCTGCGCCTGGGACTGGCACTCAAGGACCAGTTGCAGCGTCTGGGCTTCGATGCCCTGTGGCTTGCCGGCTTGTCCCTGCTGGCCTTGCTGGTGGTGGCGCAGGCGTGGCGTCTCGATCTGCCGGCACCGGTCGCGGCAGGCGAGGGCAACTGGATCGCGGTGGCGCTGCTTGCGCTGTCGGCCTTCGGCCTGGTGGTGATCGAGCGTCACCTGAGCAGCGAGAACCCTGCCGTGTGGCCCGAAGCGGCGGCATTGGGCGCGGTAATCCGGGTGGTGGTGGCGGTGCAGGTGCTGTCGATCGTCTGCCTGGCCCTGCCTGATGGCGAACGGCTGTGGCCGGCGCGACTGGCGGTGCTGATGGGCGTACTGCCGGGCCTGCTGGCACTGGAACTGATGATCCGTGCCGTGCTCTCGGTATTCAGCCCGCAACGACCGCAGCAGGAGCCAGAACTGGTCGCCCGTAGCCTGGTGGCCGGCTCGCTGCAGTGGCCGCCGCGGCCACTGGCGTTCTTGCACGGCGAGCTGCACCAGCGCTTCGGTATCGACCTGCGGCAGGTCTGGGCCTTCGATTTCATGCGTCGCGCTGCGCTGCCGGTGCTGGCGCTGGTCGCCCTGGTCGGCTGGCTGCTCACTGGTGTCAGCGAAGTGGCGCTGGACAAGCGCGGCATCTACGAGCGCTTCGGCAATCCGCAGGCGGTGTGGCAGCCGGGCCTGCATGTCGGCTTGCCCTGGCCGTTCGGCAAGGTACTGAGCGTGGATAACGGCCAGGTCCATGAACTGGCCACCTCGGGCGATGCCGCGCTTGCCGATCCGCTGGCCGACGCCGAAGGCCCGGCACCGGCGGCCGCCAACCGGCTGTGGGACGCCACCCACGTCAGCGAAAACGCCCAGGTCATCGCCGGTGCCAGCGGCGGGCCGCAGAGTTTCCAGATCGTCAACATGGACGTGCGCTTCATCTATCGCATTGGCCTGGACGATGCCGCCGCGCTGGCAGCGACCTACCACAGCACCGACGTCGCCGTACTGGTGCGCAATATCGCCAACCGCGTGCTGGTTCGCGATTTCGCCAGCCGTACCCTGGATGGCGTTCTCGGTGCCGAGCGCGAAAGCATCGGCCAGGATGTCGGCAAGGCGGTGCAGGCTGACCTTGATCGTCTCGACAGCGGCGTGGAAATCCTCGTCACCTCGGTAGAAGCGATCCATCCGCCCGCCGGCGCGGCCAATGCCTACCACGGCGTGCAGGCGGCACAGATCACCGCCCAGGCCCTGATCGCCCGCGACCGCGGCAAGGCCGCCGAGCAGTCCAGCCAGGCCCGTCTCAATGCCACCGCGCTGACCGACAAGGCCAGTGCCAGTGCCCGGGAAACCGATGCGAAGGCGCGTGTCGCCGAACTGCGTTTCGGCGCCGAGCGCAGCGCCTGGCAGCAGGCCGGGCAGGCGTTCCTTCTCGAACAATACCTGGAGCACCTGGGCAAGGGCCTGGGCAAGGCCAACAGCCTGATCATCGACCACCGGCTCGGTGCCGGACAGGCCCCGACCCTGGACCTGCGCAGCTATTCATTCCCCTTGGACCCGAGCGCCGCCAAGGCTGCGGCCCGACCTGACCAGGAGCGCTCCCATTGAGCCACGCTCACCACGATCACAGCGATGATCACGACTGCGGCCACGATCATTCCCACGACCACGCGCATGACCACGAACAGCCGGCGGGTCCGGTCTGGCGGCGCTTCCTGCTGGCGGCGCTGCTGGTGCTGGCGATGCTCGCCACCGCCTGTTTCGTCCAGGTACGCACCGGCGAAGCCACGGTGGTGACCCGCTTCGGCAACCCGGCGCGGGTACTGATCGAACCAGGACTGGCCTGGCGCTGGCCGGTGCCGTTCGAAGCCACGGTACCGGTGGACCTGCGCCTGCGCACCACCTCCAGCGGCCTGCAGGACGTCGGCACCAAGGATGGCCTGCGCATCATCGTCCAGGCCTATATCGCCTGGCAGGTCAGCGCCGATCCGCAGAGCATCCAGCGCTTCATGCGTGCGGTGCAGAACCAGCCGGACGAAGCCGCGCGGCAGATCCGCACCCTGGTGGGCTCGGCGCTGGAAACCAGTGCCAGCGGTTTCGAACTGGCCGACCTGGTCAATGTCGACGCCAGCCGCGTGCGCATCGACGCCTTCGAGCAACGCCTGCGCGAGCAGATCGCCAGGCAACTGGCCGATACCTACGGGGTCAGCGTGGTGCAGGTGGGTATCGAGCGGCTGACCCTGCCCAAGGTGACCCTCGAAGCCACCGTCGACCGCATGCGTGCCGAGCGCGAGACCATCGCCACCGAGCGCACCGCCGAAGGCAAGCGCAAGGCCGCCGAGATCCGTTCCGCAGCGGAGCGCGACGCACGCATCCTGGAGGCGGAGGCAGGCGTCAAGGCGGCGGATATCCAGGCGCAATCCCAGGTGCAGGCCGCGCAGATCTACGCCAAGGCCTACGCCGGCGCGCCGGAGCTGTACAACCTGCTGCGCTCGCTGGACACCCTCGACAACCTGGTCAATCCGGGCACGCGCCTGGTCCTGCGCACCGACGCGGCGCCATTCCGCGTGCTGGTGGACGGGCCGCCCGCGCCAACCGTCAGCCGGGCAGGGCGCGAGCATGAGTAACCGCGAGCAGGCCCCGGCCACGCCGTGGTTCCAGGCCGGGCGCATCGGCTTCATCGCCCTGTATGGGGTGACCCTGCTGGCGGCGCTTGGTTGGCTGTTCGGCAATGTCCGCGAGGTCGGCCCGGAAAGCCGCGCGGTGGTTCTGCGCCTCGGTGCGGAAAACCGTATCCAGAATGCCGGCCTGCTGCTGGCCTGGCCACGGCCGTTCGAGCAGGTGCTGATGCTGCCCTCGGCGGGCCGGGTCAGCGAGCGTCGGGTCGAGCTGCTGCTGCGCTCGGAAGCAGCGGTCAAGGCCGACCGCGACGCCACCCTGGCTGGCGATGCCACCGCCGGATCCGGTTATCTTCTGACCGGCGACGCCGGCATCGTGCAGTTGGACGTGCGGGTGTTCTATCAGGTCAACGAGCCCTATGCCTTCACCCGTCAGGGCGGGCATGTCGAGCCGGCGCTGGATCGCCTGGTGGAGCGCAACGCCGTGAAGATCTGTGCCTCGCGGGACATGGACGCGATCCTGGTGGCACGGCCGGAACTGGTCGGTGCCGACGCCCAGGTGGCCGAGCGTCGCGAGCGCCTGCGCGGTGATCTGCAACAGGGCATCAACCAGAGCCTTGCCGCATTGAAGGCCGCCGGCACCGATCTCGGTATCGAAGTGGTGCGGGTCGATGTGCAGTCGGCGTTGCCAACGCCTGCGGTCAACGCCTTCAACGCGGTGCTCACCGCCAGCCAGCTGGCCGAGCAGGCCGTGGCCAGTGCCCGCAACGACGCCGCGCGGCAAACCCAGCAGGCTACGCAGAACGCCGATCGCAGCGTGCAGGTGGCCGAGGCCGAAGCCCGCGAGCGCCTGTCCCGGGCCCAGGCGGACACCGCGACCATCGTCGGCCTGGCGCAACAGAACGATCCCGGCCTGATGCTGCGCCTGTATCGCGAGCGGGTCCCGGCGATCCTGTCCCGCGCCGGCTCCGTCACCACCGTCAATCCCGAGGACAGCGGCCGGCTAATCCTCGATGGCCCGAAACCCTGAATCGCGGGAGTCGCATGAGCGCTCATCACCAGCATGGCCACGGCCATCACCATCACGGCCATGTGCATCTCAGCGCCGGCCTGCTGTCCCATGACGAACGTCGCCAGGCCGCGCGGCAACTGACCCTGGCCATGGTCGCCCTGGGCCTGCTCGGCCTCGGCCTGGTCTGGCGCTGGCTGGCACCCGGGCAGGCCAGCGTGGCGCAGGTCCTGCTTGGCATCGCCTCGTTGCTTGTGGCGGTGCCGGTACTGCGCTCGGCCTGGCACAGCCTGCGCCATCCGAGCCTGCACGGCATCACCGACCAGTTGATCGCCCTGGCCATGCTCGGCGCCTGGGCCACCGGCGACCTGGCCACGGCGGCGCTGCTGCCGATCATCATGATCCTTGGCCACGTGCTCGAAGAGCGCAGCGTGCTCGGCTCCCAGGAAGCCATCGCGGCCCTGGGTCGCCTGACCCGCAGCCAGGCGCGCCTGATCGGTAGCGATGGCCAGGTGCGTGAAGTCGACAACGCCAGCCTGCAAGCGGGCGACCTGGTGGAAGTTCGCGCCGGCGACCGGGTGCCGGCGGACGGCCGGGTCGTGGAGGGCCAGGCGAGCCTGGATACCGCGCCCATCACCGGCGAGGCGGTGCCCCAGGAGGTCGAGGTGGGCAGCGATATCCATGGTGGCGCGATCAACCTCGATGGTTTGCTGCGGGTGCGGGTCAGTCGCGTGGGCGACGACTCGACCCTGGGCAAGGTGATCGCCCTGATGCAGCGGGCGGAACAGGCCAAGCCACCGATCACTCGTTTGCTGGAACGCTATGCCGGACGCTATCTGCTGCTGGTGCTGTTGATCGCTGCTGCCACCTGGTTCATCACCAGCGATGCCCAGGCCATGCTCGCCGTACTGGTGGCAGCCTGTCCTTGCGCGCTGGTGCTCTCCGCGCCGGCGACTGCGGTGGCGGGCATTGCCGTCGCCGCGCGGCACGGCATCCTGATTCGCGGGTCGGCGTTCCTGGAGGAACTGGCCGACCTGTCGTCGCTGGTGATCGACAAGACCGGCACCCTGACCCATGGCGCGCTGCATCTGCGCCAGGTGGTGCCGGCCACGCCGGCGCTGGCGGAAGAGGACATCATCCGCCTGGCCGCCGGCCTTGGCGCGGCCAGCAGCCATCCCGTCAGCCGTGCGCTTGCGCGCCTTGTGCCCCACGAGCAGCAACTGCCGCTCAGCGAGCTGCACGAACGCCAGGGGTTCGGCGTGGTCGCCCACACCTCGCAAGGGCAAGCGGCATTGGGGCGTCCCGAGCTGTTCCAGCAACTGGGGATCGTGATCCCGGCCATTCCCGAACACGACGGTCCGATCGCCGGGCTGGCCATGAACGGGCGCTTCCTGGGCTGGCTGCTACTGGCCGACAGCGTTCGCCAGGAGGCGCCGCAAGCCTTGCAGCAACTGCGCGAGCTGGGGCTGCAGCGGCAACTGTTGCTGACCGGCGACCGCCATAGCGTGGCCGAGGCGGTGGCGACGCAGACCGGGATCAGCCGTGTCGTGTCCCAGGCCCTGCCGGAGGACAAGCTGCACCAGGTCAACCAGGAGCTGCGGGCCGGCTTCCGGCCCATGGTGGTGGGGGACGGCATCAACGATTCCCTGGCGCTCAAGGCCGGTGTGGTGGGGGTGGCGATGGGCGCAGGGGGCGCGGATATCGCCCTGGCAGCGGCGGATATCGTGCTGATCAACGGCGACCTGCGCCGCCTGGCCACCTGCGTGCGCCTGAGCCGGGCATGCCGGCGCACCTTGCAGTGGAACGTGCTGATCGGCCTCGGCTGGACCCTGGCGATCGTGGTCGCGGCGGCTTTCGGCCTGCTGGGTGCGGCGGGGGCGATGATCGCGGCGTTGCTGCATAACCTCAGTACGCTGCTGGTGCTGGGCAACGCCGGACGGTTGTTGCGTTACGACGAAACGGACGGTGGAGAACCGAGGCCGTAAGTACTAACGCTCGGCCGCCATGTGCTCGACGATCATGCTGCGCAACCAGCGCTCGCCCGGATCGTTGTCGGTGACCTCGCCCCAGACCATGGCCAGTTCAGAGGTGGCGATGGGGAAGGGTGGGTCTTCGGCGCGCAGGCCGCTGCCCTCGATCAGCGCCGCGGCGGCGAAGTCGGGAACGCAGGCCAGCAGCTCGGTGCCCGGCAGGATCGAGCGCAGGCCGCTGAACTGCGGCACGGCGAGCTTCACCCGCCGGGTACGGCCGACCCGGGCCAGATCATTGTCGATGTTGCCGCACAAGTCCCCGGAGAACGACACCAGCGCGTGGGGGCGCTCGCTGAAATCATCCAGGCTCAGGGGAGCGGGGCGGTCGTCACCGCGCAACACCTTGACCGCCATGTCGCGCAGTTTGCGACGCTTGGCGTTGGCCGGCAGGTCGGTGGTATAGCTGACCCCGACGGAGATCTCGCCCGAGGCCAGCATCCCCGACATCAGCAGGAAGTTCACCCGCCGCACCACCACGACCACCTCCGGCGCTTCCTCGCGGATCTGCTTGAGCAACTGGGGGAACAGGGCGAACTCGGCGTCATCGGAGAGGCCGATGCGGAAGGTGTCGCGATTGGTCGCCGGATCGAAATCGCGGGCGCGGCTGACGGCACTGGAAATGGTGTCCATCGCCGGTTGCAGTTCGCGGAGGATGGCCAGGGCGCGCAAGGTCGGCTCGAAACCGCGGCCGTTGCGCACCAGCAGTGGGTCGTCGAACAGGTCACGCAGACGGGCGAGGGCGGAGCTGACCGCCGGCTGGCCGAGGAACAGCTTTTCGGCGGCACGGGTGAGGTTGCGTTCGAACATCAGGGTTTCGAAGATCACCAGCAGGTTCAGGTCGATGCGGCGCAGGTCGTTGCGGTTCATGCTGGTTCCTTGAGGGGCGCGTTTTCAGGCCGCCAGTATCGTGGCGCGAGAGGAGAGTGCCAATAGCGTGTGGGCCGGTAGAACTTATATAACTCAACTAAATAATCATTTTGTTGAGTTATAAATAAGACTTATTTATCAGCAAGGCAGGGCACGACACAACCAGATCGTGAGGCCGCCACTTTGCGGGTCTTCGACAACATGGTCCAGCACTTCGAAGCCGTGTTCCTGCAGCAGATTCGCATACTCCTGCGGGTCGAGACTGGCGTGATACAGCGTCTCGCCCTGGAATTCGCCGAGGGCTTCGCCCAGCCCGGTACCACTGGTGAACATCAATAGCGCACCGGGTGCCGCATGGCGCTGGAACAAGGGGAACATCCCGCGCTGATCGTCGTAGTGCAGATGGAAAAAGCTGTTCCAGGCCAGGATGCCGTCGAACCGACGGTTCAGGTCGAGGGTGCGCATGTCCGCTTGAATCCAGGTGTGCCCGGCGAAGCGCTCACGACACATCGCGATCATGCGTGCGGACGAGTCCACACCGGTGACCGCGTGGCCAGCCTCGATCATGGCGCCTGCAACGGGCTGGCCGGCACCACAGCCCAGATCCAGCACGCCCGAAGATGGCGGCAACGATGAAGCGAAACGTTCGATCCACTTGCGGTCGTTGAAATGGTTGCTGCGCAGGCGATCCCAATGGCGGGCGTGGCGATCGTAGAGCGCGATGATATGGCGGGCGGATGGGTGATGAGGCATGGATGGCAACCCCGGTGGAAATCTGTGAAGTCTGGGGTTGCTCATCTACTATGGCAACCCGTCAAGGGAATGAGCCAGAGCCATGCGTGGATTCACCGTACTGTCGTTGTTTGTTTTCCCCGTGATCGCCTGGGGCGATTGCACAGAGCACCTGTCAGCCTGGGCCCAGGCGCTGCATCCGACGCTGGAATTCGATAGCGAGCATGCCGTGTGCAAGGTCAATCCGGCAGACCCAGGCCAGCTGCTGGCGGCCTTGCCAATCGAAACCAATGTCGACGAAGACCGGCAAGGTGACTACGGCCTGGAGGTCGTGGTTGCCGATGCTGTCAGCGGCAAGATCGTTGGTCATCATTACCAGGAGGCGGCGATTGTCTCCGATGCGGTGCAGTTCAGCAGCCTGGCGCTGGACACGGCGCGCTATCAGGTTGCGCCCGGGCTTCGCGCATTTGGCGTACGCATCGGTCATACGGGTGCGTCGCGGGTCAATCCGTTCGGCAGCGAGACGCTCAAGCTTTATGTGTACGACAGCACGCAACTGCGCCAGGTCATGAACGAGCTCGTGGTCAATCAAAGCGGCGGCGAATGGGATGGCGTCTGTGCCGGCGAATTCAACGAGACTAAACGAACGGTGGCTATTGGCAAGCCTGGCAAGGATGGGTTCGCCAGCTTGCGGGTAAGCGAAAAGTCGACTGGCAGTCGCGCCGTGGTCAAAGGCGATGATGACTGCGAGGAAATCGAGAGTGCCTCGACGACGGCGACGTATGTGTTGGAGTACGACGGTAATCGGTATGGGGTGCCCAAGGGGTTGTCGTATTAGTCGGGAGGCTTTGGTGGAGGTCGAAATCTGGCCTCCACTGGGTGGCAACGATCAGTACGAAGGTTCGTATAATGTATATTATGTTAAATTGCGTATGAAGAAGAGCCACCACGGTCATTCGAGGCGCTCTCTCCATAGCTTCCGCTCTTCTAATAAATGAGCTCCTCGGCAATCCCCGCCAACTGACACCCGACCTTGTCCTTCAGAACCTCAATGAACCGGGTGATCTTGGCATCGATAAACTGCCTCGACGAATACACCGCGTACACGTTCCGCTCCTCAGTGAAGTAATCAGGAAGCACACGGATCAGTTTTCCCGCCCGCAGATCGTCGATGGCTGCGAATCCTGCCAGCAAGCCAATACCCGCACCGCTTCCGACAGCGACAGACATGGCCTCCATGTCATTCACACTGAAGCCTGGCCCGCTGGGGATGAACGTTGCATCGCCCATTCGGCTCTTGAGCTGCCACTCATCCCGGGCGTAATCGACGGTACCCAGCAAGAGACATCGATGATCAACCAGATCCGCAGGTGTCTCGGGCGCTCCGTGGATCTCCAGGTAACCTGGTGATGCCACCAGCACGCAGTGGCTGACTCCGATTTTCTGGCTCACATAGCTTGAGTCTGGCAGCACCCTGGCGATCTGGATCGACACGTCCAGCTGGTCTTCAAGCAGGTTTGGCATGCGCTGGGAAAGCATCAAGTCGACCGTTACCTCAGCAAACGCCTTGCGGTATTCCAGTGCGGCCTCGGTTACAAGGTGTCGAGCAAGCCCGGGCACACAATGAACGCGAAGCGTACCCCGAGGTTGAAGCAATGCATTGCTCGCCTCTGCTTCAGCGTTTTCCAGGTCGGCCAGGATAACGGTGCAGCGCTCATAGAATCGCCTGCCTGCATCGGTGACTGACAAGCGCCGGGTGGAGCGCTGGAGTAGCCGTGCATCCAGCATCTGCTCCAGCGCCGACACCGCCCTCGATACATTCCCCACCGTGGAATCGAGGTGATTGGCTACGGCCGTGAAGCTGCCCATCTCAACGACCTTCACGAACACCGACATATTGGAAAACTTGTCCATCGCCCTCTTCCCTTGTGCCGACCCATTTACCTGCAACTGTGTGCAAATCGGTCGGGATTTTGAAGTGATTCTGTCTTTCTGCACAACAATCATTCCCGTCAGCCGGGCTAAATCCATGCCGGCGACCTCCATAGACTCAATTTCACGGGCCGGCGCCAGCCACCGTCTTCCGAACCCTGCGCAACTTCGCAGTGCAGTTCAAACAGAGAACCCTATGAAGGTCACAGCCATGAACACACCCTATGACTCGCTCTATCTTTTCATCGGCGGCAAATGGATCGACGCAGACGGTCGCAAGACTGCGACCGTCAGAAACCCCGCAACTGAAGAAATCATCGGTCAGGTGCCGCTGGCTACTGCCGACGAGCTGGATCTGGCCCTCGAGGTGGCACAGAAAGGGTTCGAGCAATGGCGCAACACGGTTCCAGCTGAGCGTGCCCGGGTTCTCAAACGTGCTGCCGACCTGATCCTGGAGCGTACGGCACACATCGCTGCGCAGATGACGCTAGAAGAAGGCAAGCCCATTGGCGAAGCCATGGATGAGGTCACCCGGGCGGCAGAGTATTTCGAATGGTTCGCTGAAAGTGCGCGTCGCATCGATGGCCGTGTGGTACCCGCCAACCGCCCCGGTGTGCTGCAACTGGTCAAGCGCCAGCCCATAGGCCCGGTGGCAGCGTTCACACCCTGGAATTTTCCGGCAATCACGCCGGCGCGCAAATTGTCTGCCGCGCTTGCCGCCGGTTGCAGCGTCATTCTCAAGCCTGGTGAGGAAAGCCCCTCCACTGCCCTCGCCCTTGCTCGGGCCCTGGATGATGCCGGGTTACCGAAAGGTGTGCTGCAGGTCGTGTTTGGAGTGCCCGATGAGGTCTCCAGCCAGCTGATCGCTTCACCGATTATCCGCAAAGTGACCTTCACGGGCTCTGTGCCCATTGGCCGTCTGTTGTCGAGTCGCGCAGCTGAAGGCGTCAAGCCGATCACGCTTGAGCTGGGTGGCCATGGCCCGGTGCTGGTGTTCGATGATGCCGACGTGGAGCGAGCCGCGGTGGAGGGCGTCGCCAACCGCTTCCGCGGTACCGGCCAGGTCTGCATTTCATCGACCCGTTTCCTGGTTCAACGGGGTGTCTACCAACAATTCGTCGATCAATTCGTTGCCGCCACCAAGGCACTGAGGGTCGGCAACGGCATGCACCCCCATACCCAGGTCGGGCCGCTCGCCAATCTGCGGCAACTGAACAAGATGGAGGAACTGGTGGCTGATGCCGTCGCCAAGGGAGCGCAGGTGCTGGCCGGGGGCGAAGCCTTGCCAGGGCCAGGTTTCTTCTTTGCCCCCACCGTGTTGGCCGATGTGCCGATGGATGCTCGGGTCATGCACGAAGAACCGTTCGGCCCGATCGCTATCTTGATGCCATTCGAAAGGCTGGTGGATGGATTGGCCGAGGCAAATCGCCTGCCCTATGGCCTGTCGGCCTATGCGTTCACCAGCAATGCGCGGACGGCAATCGATGTTGCCGATGGCTTGGAGGCCGGCATGATCGGGATCAATCAGTACCGCATCGTCGCCACGGAGCTTCCCTTCGGCGGCATCAAGGAGAGTGGTCACGGCTCGGAAGGCGGCATCGAAGGTATCGAGCACTACCTCACCCACAAATTCATCAGCCAGGTTTGAGGAGCTGCCCCCATGAAAGCGATCACCTTTGAAACCTTTGGCGGCCCAGAAGTCCTCCAGGTGACTGATGTACCCGTGCCGGAAGTCCGTCCCGCCGACCTGCTGGTCCGCGTGCACGCTGCCGGCGTCAATCGAGCTGATCTAACCCATCGTACCGGTGGCTATGGGCGCCCCGACTTCGGCGACTCGCTGATCATCGGCCTGGAAATTTCGGGTGAGGTGATCGAGGTTGGAAGTGAGGTCTCAGGCTATCAAGTCGGCGATCGAGTGATGGGGGTTGTGGGTGGCGGCGCCTATGCTGAAATCGCGCGCATTGATTACCGCATGGCGATGCCGATTCCTGCCGATCTCGACTACGTGCATGCTGCGGCGATCCCGGAAGTCTTTGTGACCGCTCACGAAGCAATGATCCACCTGGCGAAACTGAAACAAGGCGAATCGGTACTCATCCATGCCGCTGCCGGCGGCGTAGGTTCGGCAGCCGTACAGCTTGCTTACGCTACAGGCGCCAAGGTTTTCGCCACGACCGATGGCGGCAAACTGTCCCGAGTCGAGCATCTGGGGGCCGACTTCGCCATCGATTACAAAACGCAGGACTTCGCCCAGGTCGTAGCCAGGCACACGGATGGGCAAGGTGTGGATGTCATCATCGATTTTGTAGGTGAGCCCTACTTCACCAGGAATATCAAGTCGCTCGCCAAGGGTGGCCGCCTGGTGCAGGTCGGTATCCTGGGCGGTGGGGGCGATGTCGGCCTCAGGCTGGAGGACATTCTGTATCGCCATCTGCAGATCATCGGCACGGTGATGAAGTCCCGCACACAGTCTGAAAAGCATGGGATGGTCAGGCGCTTCCGCGAACATTGGCTCGATCGCTTCGAGGGAGGAGGCAGTCTCGAACCTGTGGTCGATAGCACCTTCCCGTTGGCGCGAGCCGCGGATGCTCACCGGAAAATGGAGGCCTCACTCAACGTCGGGAAAATCATTCTGACTATGCCGCCTGGAGCCTGACTTGGAGCCAACCCTGGCTGTGATGAGCCAGGATTAGCCCACTTGCCCGCTCCGGCGGGCTTTCTTTTGTGCGCAGCACGCTCCTGGCGCGCTATTCTGTAGATGGGAATGGACAATTGCGGAACGGAGGTCATTCAGTAGCAATTTGAAGCCGGCCTCCTTTCCACACGTTAGCTTCCCGGCAAGTCGGCTGAAGTTGAGCATGGTGGTGGTGGTACTCGATAAACGCTTCGGTTACCTGACGATTGGCCAAAGCAAGCGTCATCCCGTTTCCGACCACCTGCAGGTTGGGTAGCTCTATCTCGTGCTCGCTACAGAACTGTTCCAGTAGACGCCAGAATGCGACCTTATGATCGATGTGCAAGTCGTTGGGATGAGCAATTTCAACGCCCTTTATCGCGCACTTCACAGGCCATTCCAGGGACTCGCGAAAAGCCTCCATCTGCGGTCTAACAGCAAACCTCAATGCTTCACAGACCTTTCCATGATGGGATTGAGTTACGCCAGTGATACAGCGTTTGTAGGAGAAGCTGTCGCTCGTGCCATCGAAACGCACTAACCGAAGTCCGCGGCCTGCGAGTTGATTTCTCTCCAATCGGAAATGATCAACGCCCACACCGATTTTCCTGTCTGCCTCAGGATGCAGCGCCAGCAGCAAGTGTAGTTTCTGCACGGCGACTGGATGATTAATCTGCCCGAGGTCGGCACTGCGGATGAAGTGCTTAAGGCGATCCAAGAGAGCTTGTTTGGATGGGTATTCGAATGGGCCTAACCAGTACATCCATGTACTCCTTCAGGAGCCTATGCCATATCTTCAGCGGATATTGGCACCGCGGTAGGAGGTTGGTCGGGAGCTGCCTGGTTGGTGATACCAAACGGGATATGCACCGATGGTACGACGGCACTCGCTGATTTGAGATGACCTGATTGGTCATCAAAGAAGATATGGGGTTTGAGTACAGCTAGCACTTTCCCCTTCTCGATACCGCCGAGGAAGAAGGCATCGTTCGCCATCACGCCCCAACTCTTGAGTGTATTCAGTGCACGCTCATGGGAAGGTGCATTTCGGGCTGTGACGATGGACACTCGAATGCGGTTTTTGTAAGCCGGGTTGCGCTTTTTGTGTTCTTCCTCCACGGACTGGATTTTTGCCAATCGCACCATGAACTCTTTCAAAGGCCCAGGGTTATGGGGCTGCATGACATTTTTGACTTCATGATCGTGGAACTTCGTGAGCCCACCTGTCTGCATCACGGCTTCTGACTCGTCGCCGGCAAGGACACCATCAAAGTCGAATGCAATACGCAAGGTATGGTCGCTCTCATCGTCATCAAACTTTGAATCTAGCATCCGTCCTGCAGGATGGTCAGCTTTGATCGCAGCATCCACATCCTCTTTGTCTCCTGATAGAAAGAGAGCAATATTCAACGCCGGGATGTATTCATATGGGGACTGGCCCTGCATAAAAATGGCACGCGTCATGGGGAGGCCATAGTACTCGATGGTCTTCATCACACGCATGCCCGTGTCGGGATCATTCTTAGAAAGCAGAACCACCTCAACCAGAGGGTCGGATGGATCGGGTGAAAGGTCGTTCACTGACAAAAGACGCTTGATGAAGGGATAGGCGATCCCTTTTGGCAAGGGGTTATTCAGGTTTGCTTCCTGAAATTTGCGGTATTTTTCCTCACCGTCGCTTTTGAATACAGAGTCAGACTCACGTAGATCAAACACAGCACTGGAAGCCACACCAATGACCAGGCGACCTTTTAGCTCATAAGGCATACAGCTCTCCATAGATGACGCTTGATTCATGAACCCCCGACCAGCCCGTGCACCTGATCGAGTCATACTCCAAAGTTCAGGGTCAATTAGCAACTGCCGAGTTAACCCAGAAAATTCCATTTTTTGACGTCTCTTTCAATTTCGACCAAGGATCAACCTAGCTCGAAGCCATATGCTCCAGACACTCCTGCACACCGAGACTGGCATCCTCCATCTCGGCCACAGCCTTGAGCAAACCTGGCACATCATTCAGGGCATGCGCCTTCAACGCCACAAACGCGGCATCATGCACACGCTTGTGCGGCGCCTCCATGTCCCGATAACCCGGTAGCTGGGAGTAGCTCGTCTTCCCTTCCCCTTCGTAATACCACTTGCCCAGCCGGCAATGGGTATGCGCCGCAAAGCTGCTCTCGGTCTCGGTGGAAATGCCGAACAGCACCTTGTAGACCCGGAACTTGTAGATCAGATGATCAACCTTCGCCAGCTCGCAGAAACTGCGCAGCGCCGAGGACGACACCGCTTGTTCTGTCTTGGTCGACATGTCCAGCAAACGCCGCATGGTATCGGCCGCCGCTTGGCCATCCTGGCTGAACGTCGCCGAACGCGAAGCCAGCACGGCGATCTGGTCGCGGCTGTCGGCACTGTCCTGGCGAATCTGGCCGACCAGTTGGGTGATATCCGCCGTAGCCTCGGCAGTACGCTTGGCCAGCTTGCGCACCTCGTCGGCCACCACCGCGAACCCCCGTCCCGCATCGCCCGCCCGCGCCGCCTCGATGGCCGCATTGAGCGCCAGGAGGTTGGTCTGGTCGGCGATTTCCCGAATCATCTGCAGGATGCCGCCCACCTTCTGCGCCTGCTCGTCCAGTTGCCCGACCCGTTGCGACGCATCCTCGGAAGAGGATGCGAGGGTCTGCAGGTTGCCGGCGATCATGTCGATGGATTGCCGGCTTTCCCGGGTGATGAGCTGGGCCTCGACCGCATGCTGCTTTTCATCGCCCATGCAGCCTGCCAGGCTGGCAAAGGATGACTGGGTCAGTTCCAGGGAATGGGAGAACGTTGCAAGGTTGGCCGCCAGGTCGACGAACTTGCGACTGTTGGCCTGGCATTCGGCTGCTTGCCGCTCGGCCTCCCGAGTCCGTTGATCCGCTGCGGCGAGGTCGGATTCCGCTGCCTGCAAGGCCTGTTTCAGACGTTGCACCTCGGCGCTCTCTTGCGCCTCCTTGTTCCACCACCACACGTGCATTTCTCCCCTGCTGATTAACCATCGAGGACATTGTCAGCCGGAAAGACGGCCTCAGGCGTGACCTGCATCTATGTAGCGTTGAAAACCGGGCCACCCTTCTCCTGACCTGTCGCACCAAGCAAAACGCCATCAGCCTTGCTAGACTCACGCACCGCCAGACTTTTCACACCGTG
The DNA here is from genome assembly GCF_036324125.1 of Pseudomonas ulcerans. Taxonomy (NCBI): domain Bacteria; kingdom Pseudomonadati; phylum Pseudomonadota; class Gammaproteobacteria; order Pseudomonadales; family Pseudomonadaceae; genus Pseudomonas; species Pseudomonas ulcerans. The sequence goes on from NZ_JAZDQN010000017.1 coordinate 50,815, forward strand.
GTTGCCGAGCAAAGGACATGCATCGACCCGCAGGACGCCGTCAAACCCTCGCCTGGATCCTCTACGCCAGCCTGCTGTTCACCCTGCTGCACTGCGGCCTGGGACACGGCCAGGCGGCAGGCCTGGTGCTGGCGGGTGTCGAGGGTGCGTTCTGCAGTCATTCCGGTACCACGCCGGCACCCGCACCTTTCGATCACTGGCTGGGTGACACCCTCGGGGGCGGCACCTCCCTCGACTGCCCGCTGTGCAGCCACACCGGCGCCCCGGCCCTCCCCCTGCTGCTGACGGGTCTCGTCGGTGCCGGTCGCTTCCTGCGCAGCCTTCTACCCGATCATCCCTACGCCGCCCCACGGCATCGCTGGCCGCCCGCCAACCCCCGCGCCTCTCCTGCCCTGCACTGACCCTCGTCCATTGCCATCCCGCGCCCCCAGGCTTCAGCACATGGGAACACCCCTGCGCGCCGGGAAGCGCTGCATCACGACTCTTTGCACCAGGAACACTCAAGGCATGAACAACAAGACCCTCTGCTGCGCGGCCGCACTGGCCCTTTCCAGCGGCACCGTACTGGCCCAGCCTGACGCGGTGGAGCTGGACGCGACCGCGATCGTCGGCACCTCCGTCATCGACCAGAACAGCAGCGACAGCTTCGCCAGCCTGACCACCACCGTCGGCCGGGAGCAGATCCGCGACCTGAACGCCCTCGACCTCTCTTCTGCGTTGCGGCGCACGCCCGGCGTGGTGGTCTCGCGCTTCAATCCGGTAGGTTCGTTCGGCGGCGCCGAAGGTGGCGCGGTGTATATCCGCGGCATGGGTGCCAGCCGCCCGGGCAGCGAGATCAAGACCTACATCGACGGCGTGCCCTTCTACATGGGCGTCTGGGGCCATCCCTTGCTGGATCTGCTGCCCATCAATGCCATGGACAGCATCAGCGTCCACAAGGGGCCACAGCCGCAGAAGTTCGGCAACACCTTCGCCGCCATCGACCTGACGCCCCGGGTCGCCGAAGCGGGGGACAACCACCACGGCGAACTGCAGTTGACCGGCGGCAGCTTCCGCACCGCCACCGAGCAAGCGAGCCTGATCGGCCGTGAAGGTGCCTTCGACTACCTGCTGGCCCAGGGCGCGGCGCACTCCGATGGCGACCGCAGCGACGGCGATGGCCGCCTGAACAATGGCCTCGCCCGCCTGGGCTATCGCCTGAACGACAACTGGAGCACGGGACTGCTGGTGCTGCACGCCAACAACCAGGTTTCCGACCCCGGCCAGAAAGGCCTGCCGGACACCAGGAACGGTGAGTTCAACACGCGGGGAACGCTGGCCTCGTTGTCCCTGGCCCACGACCATGACTGGGGCAAGGGCAGCCTCAAGGTCTACCACAATGAAGGCCGCGGCGCGGCGCTTGACCAGACCGGACTGGACGGCGACACCATCAGTGACTTCGCCCTCCAGGGCATCCGCTGGGAAGAGCAACTGCGCCCGTGGCAAGGCGGTGAGGTCGCCCTGGGCCTCGACATCGACGAGAGCAAGGGTGAGGTGCGCTTCAAACGCCTCGCGCCGGCAGTGCCTGCGAAGTTCGAGGCTCCAACCCTGCGCGTGACCTCGCCGCATCTGGCGCTCAGCCATGCCTTTGTCCTCGATGACCGCTGGACACTGACACCCTCGGCCGGCGTGCGCACCTACGATCACAATGTCTTCGAAAGCGCGACCGCGCCTCACGCCGGACTGCTGCTCTCATCGGAGAATGTCGAGTTCCGCGCCAATGCCTCGCGCGGCATCAACTACCCAGGCCTGGAAGCCTCGGTGATGTCGAGCCTCATACCGGCCCTGGGCGACACCTGGAAAGACCTGAAACCGGAGAAGGTCGACCATCAGGAACTGGGTGTGCGCTTCAACCCGATCGACAGCACCACCCTGGACCTGGCGGTATTCAAGGACAAGCTGCAGGACCGCTACCTGTTCGCCTTCCCGCCGGCGGTATCGCGACCGTCGTACATCAACCTGGGCGACTACAGCATGAAGGGCGCCGAAGCCACCTGGCAGCAGCGCTGGACCGGCAACTGGAGCAGCTTCGTCGGCTTCACCTGGCTCGATCCGTCGCTCAAGACCTTGCCTTACGCGCCGCGGAAGTCGTTGTCGCTGGGTACGACCTACGAGATCGGCCAGTGGCGGCTGTCCGCCGATGCGCAGTATCAGCAGGACATGTACGTGCTGGCTGAAGAACGCAGCGCCGGCGCCAGCAACTTCTCCAGGGTCGACAGCTTCACCGTGGTCAACCTGCGTGTCGGCTACGCCGTGCCAGCGCTGGGCAAGGTCGGGGAACTGTTCGTTGCCGTGGAAAACCTGTTCGACCGCGACTACGCCTACCGCACCAGCTACCCGATGCCCGGAACCTCGGCGCAACTGGGTGTGAAGATGGGCTTCTGAGCCCCACAGGACGCTGCCGGCATTCGGCCGGCAGCCTTTGAAAAGGAAGATCCACATGCAGATGAAAGCACCGATCCTGGCCCTGTTCCTGGCCTGCAGCCCGTTGCTGGCCGTTGCCGATGTCAGTAGCGAGCAACAGAGTATCGAGCACCTGATGCGACACAACTTCGAACGTCCCGACGCCCCGCTGGATGTAGGCCCGGTCACCGTCGAGGGCGATCACGCCGTGGCCGGCTGGCTGCAGGACCAGCGGGGCGGCCGGGCGCTGTTGCGCAAGGGCCCGCAGGGATGGCGCGTGGTGTTGTGTGCCGGCGATTCGCTGCTGGAGGCGAAGACACTGCGCAGCGCCGGGCTGGACGAAAGCACGGCGGCCCAACTGAGCCGGGCGGTACGCAAGGCTGAAAGCACCCAGCCGGCGCAGCGGGTGAAGCAGTTCGCGTTGTTCCAGGGCGTGGTCAAGGTTGAACGTGATGCGGCTCATGGCAATCATTGACTTCAGCCTCGGTATTGGTTTTTTTGCTCATTCCCGTTGGCAACCATCAAACCATCGTGCGTGTCAGGTAATGGAACCAGTGCGGTAATAAGCCTGGTCGCATTCCATCCCTGACTGCGTTTTAGAGGAGCGCCACATGCAAATCATCGAATGCACCCTGAAGGACCTGGAGCAGGCCGCCCTCCTGTTCAACCAGTATCGGATCTTCTACGAGCTTCCCGACAACCTCGACGCCTCCCGCGATTTCCTCCAGGCCAACCTTCAGGACAACCGCTCCCGTATCTTTCTTGTCCTGGACGATCGCGGCAGCGCTGTCGCCTTCGCCCAGCTCTACCCGGCCCTCTGCTCCCTGGCGATGAAGCGTTTCTACTGGCTCTACGACCTTTTCGTCGCGCCTGAAGCACGCAAATCCGGCTACGCCCGCCACCTGATGAACCACCTCACCACCCTGCTCCGTGCCGAAGGCGCCGACCGTATCAGCCTCGATACCGCCACCTCGAACAAAGCCGCGCAGGCGCTCTACGAATCGCTGGGCTATGTGCGGGAAGGCGAATTCGTGACGTATCACCAGTACCTTTGACAAGGCGCAGTCACCGGGTGGCGCGCAGCACTTCCTGGATCTGCGCCACCACCTGCGCCGTCGCTTCTTCCACGGTGCCTTCGTTGCGACAGAGCATCCAGCCGTGCTCCGCCACGGCCCGCTCGAACGCTTCGGTACAGGCCACCTGCTCCGCCATCCTGAACATCACCGTGCTGCTCAGGCCGCGTGTCCGCGCCGCCGCCCGCGCCCAGGAAATCTCGGGCTCGGTGACGACGCCGACATGCAGGTCCGGCACCCGGACATCCCGCTCCAGGTTCAGTTGCAGGATCTCGTCGAAGGGAACCAGGCGACGAAACGCGGCATCGGACGGGTACCAGCGGTCGATCAGGATGATGCTGCCGGCGGGCTGCCTGGGCAGTACCTCCCGGGAGATCCAGACACGACTGTCGGCCAGGCGCTGGCAAATCGTCAGTTCCAGTTCACGGCTGGGGTGGCGGGCGACTTCGTTGACCAGGGCCATGGTCCCGGCCCGGCCGGGATCGTTGTTGCGCTCGCACAGGCGCACCACCTTTTCACCGGTGGCCCTCAAGGCCTGGGTGACAGCTTCCAGCAAGGTGGTCTTGCCGGTGCCCTTGGGGCCATCCAGCGAAACGAACAACGGATGATTCATGCTTCAGGTAACGATCAATTGAAGGGAGGGAGGTGAACTCTACCCTGATTTGCGGTGATCGGCGCTCCAGCACGCCACTCAGCGCCCCGATTCCAGCACCTGCTTGCCTACCCCATAAGCGGTCCCGCTGATTCCCAGGAAAATCAGCCAGGTCGGATCGAACACCGGATAGCTGAGTTGCTGCTGCACATGGAAGATCCCCACCACCAGCAAGAGGATATTCACCACCACCGCCTGGTAGCGATGCAACTGCTTGCGTTCGTCGAAACCGGTGAGCAGGTCGTACCAGAAACCGCGTGTCGGCACGTAGCCGCGGCCGCTGGGGGCATTGCGGTCGGTGATCCAGGACAGCCCCGCCGTGCCGACGCTGATGCCGAGCAGGACCAGCAGCGATCCGTCGATCCGGCGCAGGTCCCCGTACAGCAGCCAGAGGAACAGCCCGGTGGCGACGGCGAAGGTAAACCACAGCGCCATTTGCGTGCGGCTGAGGCTGAAGGACGCACGCACGGGCTGCCAGTCGAGCTTGCGCAGCGCCAGGCCGCAGCAGGTGCCGTCGACGTCCGCTGTCGCCACCGGCTCGCCGGCGAGGGCTTGATTGGCCAGGTATTCATATTGAGGCGCGCTAGCCGGATCGTAGGTGGCGTATTGGGCCTTGAGGTAGTCGTCGCGTGCCGCGCCGTCCGCCAACTGCGCCAATGCGACCCGCAGCAACTGGGCGTCTTTCCACCATGGCGGGATCGTTGCGTCCGACTCGTCGCGCAGGGTGTCCGTCGCTCTGCCGAGATACACAATGGCACCAATCACGAGCGCGACCAGCAACAGGGCAAACGACAACCTGTATCCGGTGGTGATGCTGACCGTTGTGCCCTGGCCACGCGACGGAATCATCGTCAGCGCGGCATCGTTGCTGGAGCGCCATCCCAGCGCCGCGTACAGCTCCTTGGAGGTGAACAAGGCACCATCGGCGTACAACATCGACCACAAGCGCTGGGTCTCCGGCCCCTGGCGGATTCTGAACCTGAGCTGGACAAACGGATCGACCGTTTCGGAGGCGATCAACAGCGCATCATTTGGCAGGGCCACGCCATTCAGATACAGCACGAACGCCCCACTCAAGTCGCCGTGCGACGCTTGCGAGGCGCTGAAGGCCGTCTTGTCCACGGCAATGATCAAGTCGCCGGTACCGACCAATGGACTGGTGTCGAGGCCAAGCGTGGCGCACGCCGGGTCGGGGTTGCTTTCACCCGTTGCCAGCGGCGTGCCGCTGCGCTCGGTCGGTTTGCTTTCGAAAAGCTCTGAATCCCTTACCACCACGCATTTTGTCGCCAGTTGCAAGCTGTCCTCGGCCTTCGCGCCTCCGGCGGCAAGCAGGTTCAGCGCCAGCAATGCGCCCATCAGTCGCCACAGTGTCTTGTTCATCGCACTCGTCCTTTGTCTCGATGATCCGCGGGCCGGATTGCACGCGGTTGGCTGATCCGTTTGCCTCACTCGCTCAACGTCAAGGAAATCCCTGGCGAGACCGAGATGATTCTTGCCTGGACTTCCTTCAGTTCCCTCAGCTTGTCTGCGTTTGCGGCGGTGTCGGTCGGTAGTGAGTCGGAGCCGAAGAACCAGTCGAGGTTCAGAGTGCTGTTGAAACCGTCGCGAGCACGGTTTTTATCGTCGTCTTTATTGCCATCTTCTTCATTGCCGACTTTATCGTCGTACGAACTGGCGAGCATCGACACCTCCAGCCAGAGCTCCCGAGGATTGCCGTCCTTGAACGTCGCCGACTCCACCGTCATAGCCAGCCCCTTGATACCCTTGGTCGCATCGGTACCCCATGGATCTCCCTGCCATTCGGCGGCAATGGCGTCGCGCTGACCAAGGGCGTACACCTGTGACGGTTTCGATACCTTGGCTGCCCCCTGAGCATCGAACTCAAGGCCCACATCGAGCGTGGCCAGCTCTTCACCAGCTATAGGGCGTAGCACCAGGACGTTGCCCGGGCTTGCAGTCGCCGATTCGGGGCGCAGGCGCAAACGCAACTCTGTCAGTTCGGTACGCGTAGCCGAGCTGGCGATCACACGCAGGTGCAGTGACAGCAGCACCTTGTTTTCGGGCTTCGCGGGCACGACACCCGGTGCCACAAGGTCCAGGTAACCGTACTTGTAGTGGTCCGGTATCGCATCGGAGCCATGGCCAAGGATGATCGCCGGGGTTTCGAACTCGATCACCCGAACCCTGCTATTACCGGCGTCAGGCACGCTGCCCTTCGTAACCGTGAGGCTCTTGGCACCGAGCATATGTAACGCAGTGGGGCGCTCCAGCGACCGACCCAGACCGGAACGCATCTCGCTGAACAACAGGGCGAGATGTCGTTGGGTATGGGTCGGGTATGGCTGCGCCGCTTGCGTGGGCCTGAGCCAGAGGGAATCGGCAGGTGCCGTGAGGGTAGCGAACTCCAGCGTTCCTTCGGTTTCTTCGGTTTCTCCGGTTTTTTTCAGGCGAGCCTGCAAGTCTGTCACCGGCCAGGACTTCCCCGTTTCCAGCAGCTTTTCACCAGCGACCATGACCGTGGCGAAGTTGCGGTTGGTGCGCGCCCAGTGCATTGCGGTGGTCTGGCTGACGCCGACGGCGCACGACCACAGGTCTTTCGCCTCCAGCACCAGGTGATCCCAGCCAAAACCTGCAGGCAGGTTCCATTCGATGCTCGCCAGCAGCTTCGGTGCATTACCGGCTCCACGTTCCTCGTCCAGCTTCTCTGGCGGTACCAGGAAGACCGCGAGCACGGCACGCCTGTCGTTCACGGGGGTATGCAGCAAGGCGCACTGCCAGCCGGCAAGCTCCTTGACCAATGGCAGGCTCACCAGCTTCATCCTTTTACCCAGGCTTACCGTCGGATCCAGGACGCGCCAATCCAGGGTCACCTCACATTGCTGCGAGGCGTCGAACTCCAACACCTTGATCAAACCGGCGCCCTGGCCAATGGTGAGCGTGCCTTGCGTTGCTGGAAACTGGATCCAGCAGTTGCCACTGAAGTCCGGGGAACTCTCCTTCTTGATGGTGCTGACCAGCCAGTGCGGATGCAGATAACGACGCAACCCGACGCTGAGGAAGTGCTCCTCCAGATCCAGTGATTTCAGGGGAGAGCCGTCCTCCTTGTCGATCTCCAGGCTCACCGGGTCAAGCACCAGTGCGCTGTTGGGAAACGCCGGTGCCGCCACCGCGTCGGACTCGAAGGTCAGGCCGATCGGCCCCTCCACGGAGAGCAGCACGCCCTGCCCCGTGGCTTGGTCGAAAGGCTCGTAGGCAAGCCGCGGATCGCGGCCGATCTCTTTGCGTATATCCGCCGGGACCACCGATGCCAGGGCGTTTTCCTGGGCCGCGGGCAGTTCGTAACCGATACCGGAACGAATCTCGGCAATCACCCGATCGGCCAGGCCGCCGTAGTCGAACGGCCGCTCCTGCAGGATGGCCATCAGCGGCGGCGTGAGGCCCGCGCCCTCCTCCGGCGACTGGGTCAGGGGAATCAGCGCGCGCAGTTGCGGGCGGGTCAGTTCGATGCGCGAGGCTTCGGCGAGCATGGCTACCCGCAGCCAGGCCTGTTCCAGGGCGTCGGACCATGCCTGGCATTGCCCATCCGTGTCCCGCTCAAAGGCCGGGGTGTAGCGCGAATGCAAGGTGAAGCGGTGACGGAACACAGTGGCCGAGGGTTTTTCCCAATGCGCGGTGTGCAGGGTCGTTACGGCGGGCCAGGGAAGCAGGTTGACCGTCGAGGATTGGCCGTCCCGCTCACGTCCGGCAAAGGCCTGCTGCTCGAAGCGGGCCAGTCGGCCGTCAGCCTTGAGCTTGCGCGACGCACAGCCGGGCGCTATGGGGCTGATGTCATCGTGTGCCTTAGGATTGATCCAGGCATAGATTGGCTTGCCGTCGAAGCGCCAGCGCTGGGTCAGCACGGTGACCGCGCCCAGTTGCCGCCAACGCCATGCCTTGGGATCTTTGGCGGCAGCTTCGAGGGTACCGCCGGCCTTGAGCGTATAGCTGCGTGCGCTGCCGACAGGCTCGTAGCTGACAAGGCCGAGGGCCAGGCTCGTCCATTCTTCGCGGCTGGCCAGCAGTCCGGTCGTGTTGCCGGCTGGCACCGACAAGGGGCCCGGCATGCTTTCGACCAGGACCTTCGCCCCCTCGAACACGACGAGACCGCCCTGTTCACCCACGGCCAGCTCCTTGAGACGTTCGTCGATGACGCGCGACTCGAACCGCCGCGACTCGACTTGTGGCCTGGCACACAGCTGGACGCAGGCTCCGGCGGGAACCTGCAACGTACTGTCCTTGAACGACAGTGACTGGCTGCTGCCGCTCTCGAAACTGCTGATCGTCAGGGTGTGGCGACATTGCCGGTCTAACTGCCCGAGGATTTCCTTGATCTGTCCGTCCTTGACAAGCTTGTCGAAATTTAAAATTCCATTGAGCATCTTGCCGAGCGACGGAATCTTGATCGGGCGGATCGCCTGGGGCTTGAGTTTCTCAAGTTTGCCCAACTGCTCGGGTGCATCCATCAGCCCGTCCATCACCACCACGTCAAGCCGCAGACTGCTCACGGCCGGATCCAGCAGTGCATCCAGCAATTTGCCGAGTTCCAGATCCCGTGAACGGTCGATATTGGCGGCTTCGAGCAGGTACAGGAAGTCTTTGATCTGCGTCTCCCCATTCAAACCCTCGAACACCTCGCCGCGCAGTTTCGGATTGGCGATCCAGCGCACGAAATCGCTGTAGGGAACCCGTGGAAAAGTCACGCGCAGGGTTGCCTCCTTGTGGAAAGGCGGCCGCCATTTGCCCTGGAAGGGCGCGCCGAGCAACAGCAGGTTGTTGTCCTTCGGACCCTGGCCTGCGGTCCGTTGCGTCGACGCGGCGGGGTCGACGAAGCTGACGCTTGCCACTTCTGCTCCGGTCAATTTCACACGCAGCCACAATGAAACGGGGCCAGGCGTTCTTGGGAGCTTGTCCCGCTTGCCCTCGCATTCGACCGTGACCACCTTGCCTTCCAGCCGTATCGACAGGCGTTTGCTCTGCGAAAGCCCCGCGACCAGCACCTGCGTGAAGGTGTGCGAGGCCGCGCCATGCCATACCTCGATCGACAAGGTTCCGCCATCAGGCCCCGAATAACGAAAATCTTCCAGGTGGATGTCCCTGAATGGCTCGTCTTCGCTCAGATACAGCGCGCCGCTGCCATTTACCTGACGGAACAGGTCCAGGGCCAGGCTCCCGTCGCCGTGCAAGCCCAGGCGTGGATAGTCCGCCGACAAAGGTTGCAACCCCGATGGGATCAGGCCCAGGTGCCGCGTGGCGCCCGCGTCGCTGATGGTCGTGCGCCCGATGGCAGTGCGCCGTGAATAGGGCAGTGTCAAGAACGGCGGTTCGTCCCCGGTCGGGATCGGCGCGGGCGACCAGGGTTGCTCGCCCTGCATGCCTGCCGGGAGGGTTCCGCTGCGTCCGACCACATGGGCAAAGACGTCGTACCGTGCGCCATAGGCCAATGTCGGCAGCGGTTCGAAGTCTTTCTTCAGGCTGCCCGGATAGTCCGTCGCGAAAAACGCCTTGCCCACGGGATCGAGACCTGCGTCCGGCAGGCTGTCATCGAAAGCGCTGCTGGCCAGCGGTAATCCGTCATAGTGCAGGAACAGGGAGCGGCGGCCATCATTGATGGTCGTGGGAACCGGCTGCACGGTCAGGACATCGCCCAGTGCCGCCTCTGCTTTAACCGTGGGATGGTGGAAGTCGGCGAGGTTGGCATACGCCCAGGGGCCAGGAATCTGATCGTCGAAGGCATGGCGCAGACCCAGTGCCATACCGGAAAAGGCGGCGGCGAACGCATCCAGATCCTCATCGTCGACCACCGGGTCGAGGGGCAGCGAAATTGCCAGGGGGCTCGGCGCAAGGTCTGGGGTGAAGCGTGCAAAGGTCGGCGCGAACAGGTCGTCCAGCACGGATGCCTGCATCTGCCTGCTGGCCTTGCCCAGGGACTTCAGTGCGCACAGATCCCGCGGCACTTCGTCTGACTGCTTCGCGAAAAATACTTCGTATGACGGCAGGAATGCGCAGCAACGCAGCAGCGACCGGGTAGCCTGCGCAAAGGTTGTCGGCGCGGCGACACCGAGCCGGGCTTTCCAGAACGCAAGTTGCCGGACCGCCTCCTTCAACGGTATCCCCAGCGCTTTCGACTGGTGCAGTGCTATATCGCAGATCAGCTTGCCGACCGACTGGCGCGCGGCGTCGGCACCGTTGAGTCCGGTGTCCAGCAGTGCCTGGAAATCATCCACGCTCTGGTCGTAAGCCTGCAGCACTGACTTCTCGATGACATAAACCACGGTTTGGTCATAGCCCAGCAGCATCGACTGCTTGGCGACACTCAGGGTCTTGATGGAGTTAAGGGTTCTAACGGCTTTGCGGATTTCGAAGGGTCTGACGGCTTGGTGAATCTCGATGCAGATCTGACCGCCCAAGTGCCGCAACAGGCGTACCACGGTCGATTCGAAACCTTTCTCGCTGAGGATCGCATCCTGCAAGGGCGCCAGTTCGGCACTGAGGGTGTCCAGCGAGGTGTTTTCCAATGCCTTCCAGTCTGTCTTCGGATCCACGCTCGCCTGCAGCAGTCGGTACAGCGACGACTGCGGGCTGGCGAACGCCTGGTCCTGCGGTCGGCAGATAGCCAGCAGCAGGTCGAGGTCGGTCTTTGCAGCGGCAGGATTGAGTCTCGACTGGATGACTTGGCGAATGGCGTTACGCAGCACGGACCGAGGGGCATCGGCACCGATACTCTTCTGTTCGAGGCGCTCGATCAAAAGATTGAGCAGCGGTCCGAGCAAGCCACCGTCCCGGGGACTGAACCCGGCGGGGTCGACATGCGGCATCGTCAGTGCCAGCAGCAGGGTATCCAGGCTGGTGGACAGCGTGGCCAAGGCCCGCCAGGCCTCGCGGCGCACCCTTTGCACTGGCAGCGGCTCAGCTTCCCATTGCACTTCGGTAACGGCGAAGAAACCGGTGAACAGCGAGCCGGCCCGCTGTTCCAGCCGGGTCAGTGTCCGATACGCCTCCTGGTCGGCCGCGTCGTCCGCGAACTGGACGAAACCTGACTTGGGATCGATCAGCATGTCGCCAAGCACCGGGCGGTGAGCACGGTTCGAGCGGCAACTGTCGGCTACCGCCGAGGACGGGTAGGAAAACACCACGTCCATCTCATCGACCTGTGCGTTGTCGCTGGCCGGTAGACTGGGATCGCCGACATAGGGTTGGAACACTACGTCGTCGCTACCCGTATCCTCGATTGTCAGGACATAGGCCAGCCCCAGGGATTGCGGTACCGGGGCAACCCAACTGGAGGCGCCAACCAGTACGCTGAAGGCATCAAGCATCGCAGGGTTGTCGAAACCGCTGCCAGTGCTGCTGCGGGGAGCCCTGAAGTCTGATGGGCTGTTCTTCTTCACTCCTTGATGGCCGTCCAGCCAGCCTTCGAAAGCGTCGAGCAACACCGTGCTGGTAGCAGCCGGCGCAACCTGTGGTTTCACCCCAAGAGAACCGTCGAGGCGGACCGTATAGGCGCGGAACTCCAATGCGCCGGTTTTCAACAGCTTGAAGAATTCTTGATAAGCCGACCGGGCGTTATCTCCCTCCTGCAGTTCCTCGACCTTCAAGGCCAGTCGAACCGAGAAGCTTCGCTGCCCGGCGTCCTGGAAGCCTTCCAGTTCTTCCTCGATCATGCAGTAGATGGTCCGTATCATCCTTTATGCCCTCCCCTGTCCATCGATCAGTTTCTTGGCCTTTTCCAGGCTCTCGGCACGCACATCGCTGTTGGTGCTGCTGTTTACTTCCCTGCGCCCCCCCGTCATCCGATAGCGCGCCTGCCCCCCGGCCCTCACGGTAAAGAACCGCGAAATCCGAATGCTGACCCGGAAGCTTCCGGTGGCATCGATATCGCCGTTGTCCTGGTAACTCAGGCGCAGGGTCACCGACAGGTAGGCGCTGGCGATGCGCAGCACGTCGACCACGCCGACGATGACCACCACCATCGACACGGTCAGGCCGCCGCCGGGCCGGCCGATCAGCTTGCGGTAGGTCAGCGCGACGTTGAGCGAGATCGACACCGTCCCCGACACGCCGCAGAAGGAGAACCCCAGCGAGCCCGAGCCACCCGCCGCCGCATCCACCACCACCGCCAGTTCGTTGTTGAACGGCCGGTAGTTCATGTCGACGGTGAGCCAGCCGCTGCCGCCGATGATGAACACCGAGAACAGGAACGGCAGGTCGGCGCGGGCCAGGGCGAAGCTGTTGCTGATCAGGAAGTCGGGATAGGCCAGCAGGCGGAAGGCGTTGCTGATCTGGATGTTCTGCACACCGCTGGTGCCGAACATCATGCCCATGGGCGGCAGCGCGAACAGGTGTTCGACACCGATCGGGATGCCGTTGTCCTTGATGATCTTCAGCCCGCCGATCTCGTCGCCGAAGATCGACTGGAAGGTGTTCTGGATGAACTGGAAGCTGGGGTTGAGACGGATCTTGCGCGGGTCGAAATCGACCTTGAGGCCGCTGTTCCTGTCGAACCGCACCGCCACCTGGCTCAGGGTGACCATGGACGTTCCCGCAACCACTGCATCGAAGTCGGTCAGCAGCGTCGCCGTGCCGGTCTGCGCCACCTCGGCGCTGTCCTTCGACGCTTCCAGGCGCACTACCGCCGTGATCCTCGCGTTCATCAGGTCCAGGGTCACCGGCCCGACGCTGAACAGCGAGCGACGCTCGGGCAGCGGCAGGTCGACATCGACCTGGACCCAGGCCCGCAGGTTCTTCTTGTCGAACTCGTGAGTCACGCGGATGGCGTCCTTGGCTGCGGCTGGCAGCTTGTAGCCGGGCAGCAGCTTGCGCAGGTCGAGGCCGGCGATTTTCTGCAGGGCCTGGCCGATGTCCTGCTTCGTCAGGTCGAGCGGGATCAACCGCTCACCTAACGCATCGATCTGCATGTCCAGGCCCAACGCCTTCAGGTCATCTCCCAGGCGACCGAACCAGGCATTTATAGGTGCCATGTCCACCCGGTCCTCGGCCCAGCCGAAGAAGTACGGCGAGGTCAGGCGCGAGAAGTCCAGGTTCGGCAGGTCCGGCGTGGAACCGAAGGCAGCCATGGCCCGCAGGATGTTGTTGGGGGCTGCCAGCAGGCCGCCTTCGCCGAGGCGGCCGACGGCGTCGACCACGCGCTCGCCGTAGCCTTCGACCAGGTTGCGGGTGGTGGCGAGGTCGTTGCACAGGCCGCGGACCTCGTGGTCGAACGCGTCCAGTTGGCCGAGCAGGTCCTGGTACTGTTCGTCTGTTTTCAGCAAGTCGTCGATTTTGCCGAACAATCCGGCCTGGTAATCGTGCAGACAATCGTAGAGCGGCCCCAGTGTATCGGTAACCGCCCGGGTCAGTTGGTCGCGCAACCCGCCGAGCCCGCTGGAGACGGCCTGACAGGCTTTCTGCACTTCGGCATTGAGCCCCCCCAGCAGCATTGCGGCGCTATCCAGACCGCGGATCACTTCATCGGTACAGGCATTGACCAGGTCGATGGCCGCCTTGAGGCGCGTCTGCACTTCCTGCGTCGTGTCGAACGCCGCCGGCCCGGCCCGGTCGATGACCAGCACCACTGCCGGCAACCCCAGCAATCCTTTGACCAGTTGCGCGACCAACGCGTTGCTGCCCAGTGCTTCCTCCGCGCTTTTCACCTTATCCAGCGTTTCCCCGACAACTCTGTCGAGTTCCACTTTCAACGGCTGGGTGTGCTCTACAAGCCATTGCTCCGTGTCGTCGAGCACCGTCCGGGCTTGTTCGAACAGATAATCGGCCCATTCCTCCGTACGCGAGAACGTTGCCAGCAAGTGTTCGACCTCGGCCGGAATGCTGATGGACAGCGTGGCCCTTGCCGATTCGAATGCCTGGAACAGGTCAGCCTCGATATCGGTAACTGCCGTTTTCAGATCGGTGCTCAGGTCCTCGGACGCCTTGACCAAGCTGTTACGCGCCTCGATCAATTGGCCGGCACATTTATTGGCTGCCTGCGAAAGCAGGCCGTCCGACTCGCCCGGCGTCCTTAAAGACTGGCGTGCCTTGATCAGGTTCTGGCCAATGGCAGTCAATGCGCCGCGTATCGGTTTGAGCGCTTCGTCGCGCTCGGGCGTCGACCCGATCGCCTTCAGCGCGGCCTCGACCTTGGCCACATAGTCAGCCACGGTACGTTCGTCAGGCAATACGCTCGCCACACTCGCCAGGAACCGCGCCAAGGGTTGTTGCAGTGCCCTCCCGGCAAGCGCCTCATCGACGCCACGGATGGCGGCCACGCCGATACGCTGGGCGAAGTCGTCAAGCTCCACGGACAGACGCTGCCGGGCATTGCCGACCTCCACCTGCAGCGCATCGCTGGTACGGGCCAAGGCTTGCCCGATCTGTTGCTCCAGGTCTTTTGCACGGCTCTCCGACCAGGGCTTTGCCTGATCGATGGCCTTCTTGAAGGTATCCAGTTCGGCACGTGCCCGGTCAAGACCGTCATGCCCAGAAGCAATCGCCCCGTCGACGGTCAGCCGGGTGACTTCGATACCCCGCCGAAGCTTGCCCAGTTCCGCCGTGGCTGATTCGAACAGCGGCAACAGCAACGTGTTCAACTTCGCGGTCAGGTAGGACTCGAACTCGCTACGAAGGGCGAACTCTTTGGGTATCGCCTTGGACAGGATCTGGATCTGTTCCTGCCGCCACGCCTCCAGCTCCTGCACCATGGCCATGCGCCTGGCCGTGATTGCGCTGGCGAGATTGTTCTGCAAGGCAGCACATGAAGGAGGCACCCATTTATCCAGATCCTTGACAGGGGTTTCGAAGGACTTGAAGGCCTTGCTGCATTTGTCCGCCAGCTCTTGCAAGTGCTCCTGGATACCGCTCTTGGCGATGACATCCTGTTTTGCCGCATCACCCAACGCAACAAGCCGCGCCTTCAGGGCGTCCAGTGCCGCTGGATCGGAAGGCCTGGTCGCAGGCAACTCGCTGACATCCGCCAGGCAACTCGACAAGGGCTGCAAAGGTCCGGCAACCACCTTGCCCTTGCTCAGGACGCCATCGAACAACGCCCCAGGCAATTTGCTCAGGGCCTCGGGCAACTCGTTCACCAGCTTCCACGCCGAACTGTCCATGTCCGGCTGTTTTTCCTGCCGGCCCGCGCGCATGAAGGTCAGCGTCTCCAGCCCCACGTACACCGGCTTGTCGGCCCGCCCGGCATTGACCCGTGTGCGTTGCGCCGCCGGCGCCAGACGCCAGGTGAACCTGGCGAAGCCTGGAGGCACCGTGGCAGTCGTCGCCGAGTCTTTCGTATGTCTGGGCGGTGGCAGGTCGGTGTAGTCGATACCCCGCCGTACGCCCCAGGCATTGGTGTCGTCGGTCTGCTCCAGGCTGGTATCGGCGAAGAAGTACAGGTTGTCGGGATCGAGGCATCCCTGGGCCACCAGCGGGTCGTCGCCGTCGCCCTCGGCAGAGGTGACGAAGGCAACGTCCGGCATCCCGTAGACCTGCGGCCGCTGCCGGGCGGCATGGCGGTTCCACAGGGGAATGCTCCAGCCCACGGTGCCGATGTCCTCCGCCCAGAAGCTGTCTACCGGGATGATCCGCTTGTTGAAGCGCAAGGCACGCAGGAAGCAACTGGTATGCACCGGCGCCGTGGGCATGTCCGGGTAGTGCCGTTCCGGTTCGAGGATCTCGATGTATTCGCTGACCTTGCGCAGCACCGGGCGGCGGGTCCGGGTGCCCAGGCCGCCCTCCGGGGTGAACTGGGCCGACGGATTGACCGTGCGCTCGTACACCACCACATGCTTGGCGCGGTGCCAGAACGCTCCGATGCGGCCCAGTACCTCGACCTTCTGGCGCTGGACGAAGCCGCCACGGGTCTCGCTGATGATCGATACCCGGTTGTTGTTGAGTTTCACCGTCTGGTCGGCATCGCCACCCAGCGGCGACAAGGCGATGTTCTCGATCGAACCGCCGCTGGCCCGCGGCTGGGCCAGAACCAGGCGCAGCACGTTGGCCGACTCGATCGGCCACAAGGCGCCTCCGGACAGGCCCGCCGGGTGCAGGCGCGGGGACAGGTCGGGCACCTCCTGGGTTGGCAGTCCTGGCTTCTTGCTCTCTTCGAAAGGTACTTCCAGCGCCGCCACCGCTGGCCGGTGCAGCGCCGTGGAGCGCAAGGCGAAACGCGCACCATCACTGAAACGCACCGGGGCGAACTGCATCCGCTGCGAGGGATCGTCGGCCCACAGTTCGAGGCGCTGCGGACGGGTCTGCATGACCTGGTACAGCTTGTTCCAGCGCTCTTCCTTGTGGCCCTCGTCCGGCGGCACGGGACGCCCGGTCAGCGCCTCGATTTCGGCGACGCGGGTACGGCGGGCGGTGCCCTGCTCCAGTCGCGGGGTGACGCCAAAGGCCAGGCCGTACAGGAACTCGCCACTGAGCGAGTCCAGCGCGCAGCCCAGGCCCAGCTCGCCACGCTGGCTGAACAGGTCGCCGGCGGCCCATTCCGGCAGCACGTAGTTGCGCTCGACGTCGGACGGCTGGACCCACAGGTGGGCGGCGGGTGTCAGGCGGAACTCGACAGCCCTGCGGTAGGGCGGGTTGGTCTTCGGATCCCAGCGCTGATCGATCGGGCGAACGAATCCGTCGGTCTGGTACTCTTTCTCGACCTCGGCGTCCTGCAATTCGAGCCGTCGCGGCTTGTCCATGCTTTCGCCAATCACCTGCGGTGGCAGCACATAGTGATAGAGCCCGCTGGTTTGCTTGAACTTCCAGCCACGGTCGTCACTGTCGTAGCTGGCGATGATTGCATTGGACTCACTGCCGAGCATGTCCAGCGGGGTGGAATAGAAACGCTGGAAGGTGAAGGGTTGCTCGCCGATCAGCAGGCTCTTCTGGGTATCCGCGCTGCTCTGGACGTCTTCCAGCAGCGTGGCCAGCAAGCGCCATTGACGATCACCGCGGACCTCCTCGGTGCACTTGAGCCAGTACTGGCCGGTGCCCACTGTCGTCTGCGGCTCCTGGTACAGCAAGGGCTGCGCGCGCCCCGTGCGGTCGCCGCGCAGGACGTCCACCGCCACGGGGGCTACGCGGGTCACAGCCAGATCCAGCCCCACCTTGATACCAAGCACCGCAGAGGTGCCGAGGACGCCTGGGTCAGCCCGCAGGCGCAGATGAATCCGTGCCGAATTGACGAAAACTGGGTTGCCGTGCATCAGCTCCAGGCCGCCCAGTTGGGCGCTGACGGGTAGCTTGCCGGCAGGTTTGTCGGTCTGGACCAGGCCCAGGCGTATGCCCTGGAGTACCTCCTGCGGACCTTCTGCCTGGTGGACCAGATAGCATCCCGCAGGCGTCGGCTGCCGATGCAGCGAGGGCCAGCTGACCTGCAAGGGGATGCGCGCCTGCTTCGCGGCCTGCACGCGGTCATTGAAGATGCTCGTATCCTCAGGATTCGCCAGCATCGCCGACCAGGTCCACGCCTCGCTGTCGAGCGCCAGCCTGCCGGCGGAGAGCGATCCCTTGCGCCGGCCCGCGAACAGCCCGAAATGTAGTGCCGCACTGCCCGTCGGAGGTGCACCTGAGAAGCTGGGCAGAATCGACTGGGGCTGGTCCGGCGCCAGTTGGTGCAGCGCGAAGCGTGCACTGTCCATGGAGGCAACGGCTGCCCGGAGCAGTGCCAGCAGGTCGGCACCCTTCCCGTTCGGGTCGAAGCTGGCGCCAGACTGCGCGAGTTTGTTGCCGGTGTAGGTGGTGATGCCGCCAATGGTGACCTGCAGCGAGCTGGCGTGCTGATCGCTCCAGACGTCGCTGACCGCTCCGCTCAACACCACGGTGATATGCAACTGTTCGGCAAACGTGAGCCAGATGCCGTCCATGCCGGCGGCGCGCAACTGGATACTCTTGTCTGCTACCACGCGAATGTCCGACGAGTCGGCAGAGCCCGATGAAACGGGGGTGGCATTCAGGGCGAAGCGCTGCTCGATACGAAAGCCGGGACCATCCTTCTCGGCGGAGGCACCGAAGGTGATGCTGGGCGCCGGCAACAGGATGTTCACCCGGTCGAGCAGAACCTCGAATGAATCCGGCTTGGCTGTGTGCGTGCGGAAACCTAACGTGGGTAGCAGATCCCCCAGAATCGACTCGCGCGTGGCCCAGTAACCTGGCATATCGAGCTTCACGAACCTGCCCGTGTTATCGCTCCAGGGGTACCGGGCGAAGCCGAAACGGCCGACGGCCTTCATCGAAGGTGCCTGCAGCTTGCTGAAATCGATATTGCCGGTCGAGCGGTCCTGTCGACCGAACACCATGTTGTCCAGGGACAGGGGTTGTGCAGCCGCGGGGAACTGAGCGGTGGCGCGCCGTGCGGGATACAACGCCGAGAATGCGACAAACGCCCGCTTTGCCCTGAACTGCTCTGCATCCAGCGACGCCAGCAACGGCAGTGCCAGATCGAAGCGCAGCAGCGCGTCCTGGTCCTGCCCCACCAGGACCCGGCTGGTGTATTGCTCTTCCCCGGCTTTCGGGAAATGCTCGCGAACTACAGGGATCCTCAAGTCCAGCGCTTGCTGGAAGCTTCCGTTACTGTCCTTGCTCACCGCGTACTGCTCGAACACCTGCACGCCTTCGAACGCCAGCACCACGCCTCGCTTGTCGAAGCGCCAGGTGAGGATCGTGTTGGCGGCCCCCGAAAGCTTCTGCTCGGCGTCTTCCTGCTTGTCTGGCACGGTGGGGATCCCGGCCAGCGGGTCGCTGAACGCCAGTTGCGGATTCCATTCTTTGCTGGGCACCCAGCGCGCGCACCCCACCATTTCCTTCTTCGCTGCGTCGAGCAGGTAATGGATCTCGACCACACCTTCCACGGTCTGCCCGGTCCTGGCCGACTTCAGCGGCGGCCATGCAAATTTACCGAAACAACGAAACGCCAGAAATCGGTCAGCCATCGTCCACCTCCCTGTGAGATCGGAAGTTGCAATTCATCGCCTTATTGGATGCGCCAACCGACTGCAAGAGCAGACGCTGCATTAATAGCAATATGCTAGTCGTCGTTTTCCTTTGTGCTACTCGGGCAAACTGTTTTTTTCTGGCTACCGTTGCTGAAGTACAACTTGAAAGGAACATCGCCGTGGCCAACAACGTTTCCGTCAAACTAACGATCGGTATTCCCAGCGAAGCAGTCTATTACCTTGCCTACACCTACAACGGCGGAACCAAGTGCAGCCCGAGCGCGACACTGGACCTCGACCAGGCGGGCTCAGCGTCGTTGAAACTGCCCGCGCTGGCATGGGGCACCACCCGTGAATACGCCAATGCTGATGCCTCGCCCATCTCCGGCAAGCCGGACTGGTTCCGCGCCCTGCGCCCAGGCGCGCAGCCCACCGGGACGGCCACCCTGGCGCGCACGACGGACAACCTCGACGTGGTGTGGACGGCCATGGAAGGTGCCAGCCATGCCATGAAATTCACCGTGGACGGCGGCAACCCGATGATGACGTTCGCCCCGCACATCGATGCAACGATCACCGTGGGCCTGCGCAAGGTGGCCGGCGGCATACAGTTTTGTGTCGATGGCATGCATGACGGTTTTCCCAACTACACCCTGCAGATCAATAACAAGACGGTCTATGAATGGGATGCGGTAAAACAGGGTGAAGATCCATCGGCGCTGGCAGGGACCGGCGATCAAGATATAAAGATCCCTTGGAAATCGTTATAGACACGAACTTGTACGTATTGAACAGGCTTGTATAGGTTTTCACCCCGCAATAGTCGGGGTGCAAACTAATTTTCATTGGAATTTTAATCTCGGTTTTATTTCACCGCTGTGCAATTTCAACTCGTTACCCGTCTTTGAGTGCGCCCTCGCGACCGTCAATCCGAAAAGGCCAGGCAATCGCGCCCTTTTCAACGCTTTGCACACTCTCCTCCTGTTCTTTACTCACCCCTTACCAAAGGCTGACAGAGCGCTCTGTCCACGACTGCTAACCTTGGCAAATTAATTACCTAGCTAAGTATCTAATTGCCATCATTGCTGCCGTATCTTATGACTACTGATAGATGCCATCCCTGGAAAACCCGGGCCCGCCAACTCGATGCCTATCGTTGGGCATTGCTGCGGGAAAAACATGGGCTGATCGGTTCGACCGTCCGGGTCGTGCGTGACACCTCCTTCGATCTCATGCTCGGCCTGGGCGCACGCCTGCGGGCCCGCCGGGCAACCAGCAGTCCGGCCGAGCGCATCCTGGTCCTGCATGGCTCGCCAAGGCTGCTTGCGCAACGGCGCAAGACCGGCCTGGTCGACGCCCTGCGCCGCCTCGGCCACCAGGTTGTCGAAGCGGCTATCGAGCCGCTGGGTGTCGCGGTCCGCCACAATTACCTGTATCGCCCCTGCGCCGCAGTGCCGCTGCGCTACTACGCCCATGCCGCCTACGCCGAGTGGCTGGCGCGCCGGCACAATCCGGGGCTGGTCCTGAACGAGCGTCACGGCAGCCTGGTCATACCTTTCCTGCGCCTGGCGCTGAATGCCCAGGGCAAGTTCCTGGCGCAGTTGTCCCATGCCACCTCGGTCGATCATTCGCGACGCCTGAGCATGACCGACTACGACTACTACTTTCTCTTCGGCCAGAGCTCCCTGGAGGCCTTGCGCAGGCGGGCGCTGCGTTTCGGCACGACCCGGACCATCCTCACCGGTTCCTACCTGGTCGATCCGCAATACGCGTTGCCTGCGGCGAAAAACGAACTGCACGTCCTGGTCCTGGGCGTCGGCCCCGACAAGGAAGCCCGCCCTGGCTATCAACGCACCTACGCCCTGATCCGCGACTGGGCCGCCCGCCATCCGCAGGTGCCGGTCACCTTCAAGGCCCACCCACGCAGCCGCATGGCCTTCTGGCAGGACGCCGCGGCCAATCACCCGAACATCCACCTGGCCCTGCCGGACGCCTCGCTGGCCGGCGCGCTGCGGCAGAGTTCGGTGGTCCTCAACATCATGTCGAACGCGGCCCTGGAGGCGAGCCTGGCGAATCGTCCGGTGGTGTACGTGAATGCCAGCGACGATCCCGACATCCTTGAACAAGCGCGTTTCTTCGGCACCTGCGTCAGCGATCCGGACATGCTGCAAGCACGCCTCGACTGGCTGTCGCACAACTACCAGGAGGCCGTGCGCAACGCCCGCGCCTTCGCCGAGTACCACCTGGCCCACGGTATCCAGGGCCAGAGCAAGACCGCCGAGGTCATTGACCGACTGGTTCGGCGTCAACCCCTGCCCGCCGTCGAGCTGGCGGGAACCATCGGCTGATTCGCCGGGACCACGCTGCTTCGCAACTCCATCGGGAACACTCATGATCGCGAAAAAAATCCACTATTGCTGGTTCGGCGGCAAGCCGCTGCCGTTGCTGGCTCGCCGCTGCCTGGCCTCCTGGGCCTGGCACCTGCCGGACTACGAACTGGTGCGCTGGGACGAATCGAACATCGACGTCTATGCCCACACCTTCACCGCGGCGGCCTACAACGCCGGACGCTACGCCTTCGTCGCCGACTATGTGCGCATGCAGGTGCTCGCCCGGGAAGGCGGGATCTATCTGGACACCGATGTCGAAGCGCTTGCCTCCTTCGACCCTCTGCTCGACAACGACTTGTTCATCGGCCTGGAATGGGACGACCGCGTCGGCACCTCGGTGATCGGCGCAGCGCCCGGGCACTGGCTGCCCAAGGCCATGCTGGCCTGGTACGACCGGGTACGCTTCGATACGGCGCGCCTGTCCGAGCTGGTGAATGTCAATGAAGTCAGCCGCCTGCTCGGGGTCAAGGGTTTCGGCGCATCGCCCCAGGAACAGTTGATCGGCTGGGACCGGGTGTTCCCCGTCGGCGTGTTCGCCGACCCGCACCGCCAGGCGGCGGCCGGGGTGCGCCCGGTGGCGCGGCACCTGTATGCCGGAAGCTGGCGCGACCGCAGCCATAAAGGCGCCCTCAGCCGGACCTGGCGCGCGCTGCGCAAGGCGCCGGGAAACGCCGGCCATTGCGTGCAACTGTGCCGCTACAGCGTTGCACAACAGTTGCGTAAGGCATGGACCATCCCCCTCACGGACCGGGAGACCAGGCAATGAAAGCGGTATTTGCGGCGGGCAGCGCGAACGTCGGCGACGAGCTCAACGAATGGATCTGGCCGGCCTTGCTGGGGGATATCCAGCGCGACAACGTGGCGTTGCTCGGCATCGGCACCCTGCTCAACGAACACTTCTGCCGCCGTCTGGACAACGCCGAGAAGATCATGGTGCTGGGGACCGGTGCCGGATACGGCACGCCGCCCGCACTCGACGGGCGCTGGCATTTCCATGCCGTGCGCGGCTTGCGCACCGCACAGCGGCTGGGGCTTGAGGCGCACCTTGCGATAGCGGATTCAGCCTATCTGCTGGCCAGCCTGGACTGGAACGCAACGGCCGGGAGACGCGACAGCGTCGTACTGGTGCCTCACCATCGCTCACTGCGTTATGTGGATTGGAACCAGGTCTGCGAACAGGCCGGGATGCGTTTCGTCTCTCCCTTGCTCCCGGCCCCGGAATTCATGAGCGCGCTGACCGGTGCCAGGCTGGTGCTGACCGAGGCCATGCACGGAGCGATCCTTGCCGATATCGTCCGGGTGCCCTGGCAAGGATTCTCCTTCGGCGGGCAGTTCAATGCGGACAAATGGCATGACTGGGCCGAAATGTTCGACCTGGAGCCGCGCATCCAGCGATTGTCGGGTTTCTACGACCCCGCCCGGTTCAGCGAAGGCCGGCCGTTGCGCTACCACCTCGGCAAGATCGTCAAGTTCCACGCCAGCCGGATCGGCCTGGGTCGCAGCAAATGGACGCGCATGACCCTGCCCGCCTTCCGCATGGAGCGAGCTCAGGAGCGTCTGGTCAGTGAATTGCAAGCGCTGGCACTGCAACCCGGCATACTCAGTCAGGACAACATGCTGCAACTGCGGGTCGATCAGCTCTACGAACGGGTCGATCGGTTGCGTGAAGAGCTGCAGGCTGTCCCAGGCGCTCGCCTGCAGGGCGATGGCATGGCCTTTCTGCGCGCCCGCTGATCAATTCGCCTTGATGCAAGGAAATCGCCTGGGCGCAACGCTCGGGAGTGCTGCAGACCTGTAACAAACCTTAAACGAAAGCGTGACATTTTCTCTGCGTGCTCACCAACGGACGGTGAGCACGCACGCCGTCCGCGGCCTCTACAGGTTCTGACCAGGAGCATAGGGATGAAGGTGACGGTTTTCGGTACCGGTTATGTGGGACTGACCCAGGCAGCCTGCCTGGCGCAGATGGGACATTCGGTGTTGTGCATGGACGTCGACGCCGAACGGGTCGCCGCGCTGAACCAAGGGCACTGCCCACTGTTCGAGCCCGGCCTGACGACGCTGCTGGAGGAGAACCTGGCGGCTGACCGACTGCGATTCACCACCGATGCGGCCCTGGCCACCCGCTACGCCAGGCTGCAGTTCATCGCCGTGGGCACGCCACCACAGGCCGATGGCAGTGCCGACCTGGGCCAGGTGTTCGCGGTGGTCGACAGCATTCTCGAACACGCCGACGCGCCCAAGGTCATCGTCAACAAGTCCACTTCGCCGGTGGGCACGGTCGACCGGATCCGCGGGCGGATCGCCCAGGCAGTGGCCAACGCCGACGACTATGGGGTGATCAGCAACCCTGAATTCCTCAAGGAAGGCTCGGCGGTCGACGACTGCATGCGCCCTGAGCGCATCATCATAGGTGGCGCAGCCCCTGCCGAAGTGGAACTGCTGCGCGAGCTCTACCTGCCGTTCAGCCGTAACCGGGAAAAACTCATGGTCATGGACGCACGCAGCGCCGAACTGACCAAGTACGCCGCCAACTGCATGCTGGCGACGAAGATTTCCTTCATCAACGAAATCGCCAACCTCGCCGAACACCTGGGGGCCGACATCGAGATGGTGCGCCGCGGCATCGGCTCGGACCCGCGCATCGGCTACGACTTCATCTATGCCGGTTGCGGCTTTGGCGGTTCGTGCTTCCCCAAGGACCTGCAGGCACTGCGCAGGTCTGCCGAAGCCGAGGGCTTCGATGCGCGCCTGCTGGGCGCCGTCGAGTCGGTGAACGAACAGCAGAAGCATCGCCTGTTCGACAAGATCCAGCGGCACTACCCAGCGGGGTTGCGTGGCAAGGTCTTCGCCCTCTGGGGCCTGTCGTTCAAACCCAATACCAACGACATCCGCGAAGCCTCCAGCCGGGTGCTGCTCGAAGCGCTGTGGGCCGCTGGCGCCCGGGTCCAGGCGCATGACCCCAAGGCGATGGAGGAAATCCAGCGCCACTACGGTCCCCGCGCCGACCTGCAACTGATGCCGAGCAAGGAAGAGGCGCTACGGGGCGCAGACGCGCTGATCGTCGTCACCGAATGGCAGGACTACCGCGTGCTCAACCTTGACCAGGTGCCGCGCCTGCTGGCGGACCGGGTGGTATTCGATGGGCGCAACCTGTTCGAACCCGAGCACATGGCCGCCGCCGGCCTGACCTACTACGGCATCGGCCGTGGCCAGGTGCAGCCACCATGCCCGTACTGATCACCGGCGCGGCCGGTTTCATCGGGTTCCACCTGGCGCGCCGCCTGTGCCAGGAGGGGATCGAGGTGGTCGGCATCGACAACCTCAATCCCTACTACAGCGTCGAGCTCAAGCAGGCACGCCTGCAACAATTGAAGCAGTGGCCGAACTTCCGTTTCCAGCACCTGGACATTGCCAACGCCGACGCGCTGCTGCAGTTGTTCGCCGCCCATGACTTCAGCGAAGTGATCCACCTGGCAGCCCAGGCCGGAGTGCGCTATTCCCTGGAAAATCCGGGCGTCTACGGCCAGGCCAACCTGGTCGGTTTCCTCAATATCCTCGAAGCCTGCCGCCAGGGCCGCCCGGCTCACCTGGTCTATGCCTCCAGCAGTTCGGTGTACGGCGCCAACGCCAAGCTGCCGTTCGGCGTCGATGACCCGGTCGAGCAGCCGGTTTCACTGTATGCCGCGAGCAAGCGCGCCAATGAACTGATGGCCCACAGCTACGCGCACCTGTACCGGCTTCCGGTCACCGGGCTGCGCTTCTTTACCGTCTACGGCCCCTGGGGTCGTCCGGACATGGCGCTGTTCAAGTTCACCCGGGCGATGCTCGAAGGCCAGCCCATCGAGGTCTACAACCATGGCCTGATGGGCCGCGACTTCACCTATATCGACGATATCGTCGAGAGCATTCACCGCCTGCGGGGGAAACCACCGCGGCCCGCCGAGGGACAACCGCCCTGCCAGCTGTTCAACATCGGTCGCGGCCAGCCCGTACGGCTGCTGCACTTCGTCGAATGCCTGGAACAGGCCCTGGGCATCCAGGCGCAACGCCAGTACCTGCCACTGCAGGCCGGCGATGTCCTGGAAACCTGGGCGGACATCTCCGCGCTGCAGCGCTGGATCGACTACGCGCCAAGCGTCTCGATCGAACAGGGCGTACGCCATTTCGTTGACTGGTACCGGGACTTCCATCGGGTCTGAACCAGCCACCACAACAAGAAACCAGGTAGGACCATGAACCACCCGATCGAACTTTCCGTACTGATCCCGGCCAAGAACGAAGCCGACAACCTGCCGGCGTTGCTCGGCGAGATC
Organism: Pseudomonas ulcerans; assembly: GCF_036324125.1. NCBI lineage: Bacteria > Pseudomonadati > Pseudomonadota > Gammaproteobacteria > Pseudomonadales > Pseudomonadaceae > Pseudomonas > Pseudomonas ulcerans. The sequence continues at coordinate 76,639 of NZ_JAZDQN010000017.1, forward strand.
CGCGTGGCGCTGGCGGCGCAAGACTACGAAGTGCTGGTAGTCGACGATGGCAGCAGCGACCAGACCCTGGCAGTGCTGCAGCGCCTGCGCGCCGAAGGTTTCAGCCAATTGCGCATCCTCCGGCATGAACGCTCCTTGGGCCAAAGTACCTCGGTCTGGCATGCCGCACAGGCGGCACGCGGGCGCTGGCTGGCGACCCTGGACGGCGACGGGCAGAACGACCCGGCGGACATCCCCGGCATGCTCGGGCTGGTGCGCAATACGGATGGCATCCAGCTGGTGGCCGGTCACCGTGTCAAACGCCGCGACAGCGCCAGCAAGCGCTGGGCCTCGCGCTTCGCCAACGGCCTGCGCAGCCGCCTGCTCAAGGATGCCACCCCGGACACCGGCTGCGGCCTGAAACTGGTGGAACGGGCGGCCTTCCTGCGCCTGCCCTACTTCGACCACATGCACCGCTTCATCCCGGCGCTGATCCTGCGGCACAACGGCCGCATGCTCGTCCATCCGGTCAACCATCGCCCACGCAATGCCGGCATCTCCAAGTACGGCAACCTGGACCGGGCCCTGGTCGGCATCCTCGACCTGTTCGGCGTCTGGTGGCTGATCCGTCGCACCCGCCTCGACAGTCGCCCACAGGAGCTTGAAGGATGACCCGGGAAACCTTCTGGCTGATCATCGGCTTTGCCGGGCAGACCGTGTTCACCGGGCGCTTCGTCCTGCAATGGCTGTACAGCGAGTTCAAGCGCCGCAGCCTCATCCCCGTCGGTTTCTGGTACCTGAGCATGCTCGGCAGCGCCTTGCTGCTGGCCTACGCCATCTACCGCCAGGATCCGGTGTTCATCATCGGCCAGTCCTTCGGCTTCCTCGTCTACCTGCGCAACCTGCAGCTGATCTCCCGAAACAGCAAAGAGCAGAAGGAATAGCCCGTGCCCCGTTTCGCAACCGCCGGGCGCGAGTGCCTGGCCCTGGTCATCCTGGCCGTGCTGCTGATCGCTGCGGGCATCGGCTGGCGCCAGCCGATGAACGTCGATGAAGAACGTTTTCTTGGCGTTGCCCTGGAAATGCTGCAGCGCGGCGACTGGTTCATCCCCCATCGCGCCGGCGAGATCTACGGCGACAAGCCGCCGCTGTTCATGTGGACCGTGGCGCTGTTCAGCGTGATCACCGGGCTGCCCAAGGTCGCCCTGTACATCCCCGGCCTGCTCTCGGCGGCCACCATCACCGCCGTGCTCTACGACCTGGGGCGGCGCCTGTGGAACCGCCGCGTCGGACGTATCGCCGCCCTGCTCTTCCTCGCCACCTACCAGACCTACAGCATCCTGCGCACCGGGCAGATCGACAGTTTTCTCTGCCTGTGGGTGGCGCTCGGCTTCTACGGGCTGATCCGCCACCTGTTGCTGGGCCCGGCATGGGGCTGGTTCTACCTCGGTTGCGCGAGCATGGGCCTGGGCATCATCAGCAAGGGCGTGGGCTTCGTCCCGGCGCTGATGCTGCTGCCCTACGCCTGGGCGGTGCGCCACGGCTGGCGCGGCGTGGTGGCGATGCCGGGTCAGGGGTGGCGCTGGAGCCTCGGCCTGCTGGCGCTGCTGGCGGGCTGCGCGGTATGGCTGCTGCCGCTGCTGCTGTCGGTGGCTCACGGTGGTGGCGCTGCGGAGCTGGCCTATCTCAAGGAAATCCTCCTGCGCCAGACCGCCGGCCGCTACGCCAATGCCTGGGATCACCGCGAACCGTTCTGGTACTTCTTCGTCGAGGTGATTCCCAAATACTGGCTGCCGCTGATCCTGGCCTTGCCATGGCTGGTACCAGCCTGGCGCCGCCAGTTGCAGAAACGCGACGGGCGTATCCTGCTCCTGCTGGGCTGGGTCGTGCTGGTGCTGCTGTTCTTCTGCCTGAGCAGCGGCAAGCGCAAGCTCTACATCTATCCCGCCCTGCCCGGCCTGGTCCTGGCCATGGCGCCGCTGGTGCCATGGCTGCTCAAGCGCTGGTTCGGTCATCGTCCGGCGTGGCGCAAGGTCTTCACGGTGGTCGCCGTGGTGTGGTTCTGCCTGTGGTTCGCCCGTGGCTTCGTCGAGGCGCACAAGGATGGCCGCAATCCCCATGAAACCCTGATGGCCGAGGCGGCCCGGGTGACCGGCGGCGCCGAACTGGTGTTGGTGGAGTGGCGTGAAGGCCATTGGCTGTATGCGCGCCAGCCGATCGTCCACTTCGGTTTCCTCGATCGCTCCGTCGCCGATGAGGCGGCCGCCTGGCTAAGCCAGCACCCGGGCAGCTTCGCCCTGGTCCCCGCCAGCGAAACCGGGCGCTGCTTCGACGCCAGCAAGGCGCGCAAGATGGGCGACACCTCGCGGGCCGAGTGGTATGTGGTCGGTGCCGATGCCGACAACGGAAAGTGCCGGCCCGCGGCACCGGCGCATGTCTATCGCTTTGCCTGGGAGTCGCCGCTGTGACCAGCCAGACGCTCCCCGTGCAACGCCTGCGCCGCTGGTCGCGACCACGTCCGGTGCGGCTGATCGTTACCCTGGCGCTGCTCGCCGGGCTGACATTCCTGACCGTCCGCGCCCTGGGTGCCTTCTGGCCACAGCAGCTCCAGGCCCATCTGAGCAACTATTGGAGCGGCGATACCGCCCCCGGCCAGAACATCTGGCTCCCCGCCTATCGGGTAGTGATCGATGCCAAGGTGGTCGATCCGGCGTTGCAGAACCTCTCCGGCATCACCTACGACCACGACCGCAACCGCTTGCTGGCGATTACCAACGGCAACCCCATGCAATTGCTGGCACTGGACGGTAACGGCGACATTCAGGCCCGCTACCCGCTGGAAGGCTTCCAGGACACCGAGGGCCTGGTCTACCTGGGCAACGGTCGCCTGGCGATCGCCGACGAACAGCTGCAGCGCCTGGACGTCATCACCCTGCCCGCCGAGCCGCGCCCGATACGGGCCAGCGAGGCGCAATGGGTCACCCTGGACATCAATCCGACCAGGCGCAACAAGGGCTTCGAAGGGGTGACCTACGACGCACGCCATGACCGTCTGTTCGCCATCAAGGAGCGCGATCCCCGGCAACTGTTCGAGGTGTCCGGCATGCTCGCGGCACTCGACGGCGGGCCCTTGCGCCTCACCGTCAGTGACCGCCGTGATTGGGTCAAGCGCAGCGTGCATGCCACCGACCTGTCCGACGGACACTACGACTCGCGCACCGGACACCTGCTGTTGCTCAGCGACCAGTCAAGGAACATCACCGAGCTGGACGGCGAAGGTCGCTTCGTCAGCATCCTGTCGCTGCGCGCGGGCTTCTCGGGCCTGGCCCGCACGGCGCCGCAGCCGGAGGGCATGACCATGGACGACGCCGGCAACCTCTACATCGTCAGTGAGCCGAACCTTTTCTACAAGTTTCAAAAGCCCTGAGGCCGGTGCGCTACTGCTCGGCCACCGGCCCCAGCGCGGGATGCTGCACCGCCAACTGCCCTGGCTGACAAGGCTGGAACATATCCAGTTGCTGGCGATAGACCGAAGTCTGCACGTTCATGAGCCCGAGTACCGAGTGGAACAGGTTGTCATGGGACAAGGTGGCGCTGCCGCGTTGCGCCATGCAACTCAGCGATATGCCACGGCGCGCGGCCAGCTGCGGCGACATCCACAGCACCATCGGCACATGGGTCTGCTCTGCCGGCGCCATGGCATACGGCAGGCCATGCAGGTACACGCCCTTTTCCCCCAAGGATTCACCGTGGTCCGAGACATACAGCATGGCGCCGTCGAAGCGTGCCGCGTTGTTCTTCAGCAGGTCGATCACCTGCCCCAGGACGTGATCGGAATACAGCAGGGTATTGTCGTAGGCATTGCGGATGGTCTGGTCCTCGCACTGGTCGAGCTGGTTGTCGGCGCAGACCGGCTTGAAGCGCTCGAACTCGGCAGGATAACGCTTGTAATAGGACGGACCGTGGCTGCCTTTCATATGCAGGACCACCACCGTGTTGTCGCTGCGCTGGTCCAGGTACTGCTGCAGGCCCGACAGCAGCACTTCATCGAAGCACTCGCCGGTACTGCACAGCCGGGCATCGCCGAGGTGCGACACATCCTCGCTCGGGACGCGGTCGCAGGCGCCCTTGCAGCCTGAGTTGTTGTCGCGCCACAGCACGCCGACACCGGCCCGCTGCAGGACATCGAGCAGGCCTTCGCGATGGTCGCCGTAGCTGCTCTTCCAGTTTTCCCGGCCTGTGTCCTGGAACATGCACGGCACCGAAATGGCGGTGGCGGTGCCGCAGGAGCTGACCTGGCTGAAGTTCAGGACATCGCGCCGGGCCAGTTCGGGGTTGGTCTCCCGTTCGTAGCCGTTGAGGGAGAAGTTCATCGCCCGTGCGGTTTCGCCGACCACCAGGACCAGCAGCTTGTGCCGACCGCCCTCGCCTGCGTCGACCTGCTGATGTGCATCGGTGCCCACCTGGACGAAGGCCTCGGGCTTGTCGAAAGACTTCTTCGCATAGCTGTGGATCGCCCCCAGCACGTTCGACGGCGTGAGGATCAGGCGCACCTCGCGGTTGTTGCGCAGCAGCGAGGCATAGGACTGGTACTGCGTGGCGACGATCAGCCCGACCATGGCGAGCACCGCCACCAGGCTGCCCAGCCGCCACAGGGCCTGGCGATGCCAGCGCGGACGGGACAGGCGCAGGCGATAGAGCACCAGCACCGGCAGCACGGCGGTTCCCGCCAGCCACAGCAGCATGCCGGGGCTGAGCAGGTCGCGCGCTTCGGCAGGGTCGGTCTGGAACACGTTCATCAGCATCTCGGCATCGATGACGATGCCGTAGCGCGAGATGAAGTAGCTGGCGAAGGACGCAACGATGATCAACAGCGCCAGTACCGGGCGCAGCAGGCGTCCCCAGCACAACGCCCAGAGAATGATGAAATGCCAGGCCAGGACGAACACCGGCAGGCTCAGCAGGAACAGCGGGTTGCCATTGTCGAAGCCATCGACGGCACGCCAGACGGTGGACCAGAACACCGAGTTGACCACCAAGGTCATCCACAAGGCGACCAGAAGTATGGCGCCAATCGGGTTGATCCCCATTTTCTTCGTAGTTTCAGGTCGTACGGCGACCGCTTCCTTGTCCATCGGTACATCACTCCAAAGCAGGCTGGCAGTTTTCTAGTTATGCGAATGCAGTTTTCGGTCGCGCACGAAGGCGTTGAAACGCACGACCAGCAAGGTTCCCCAGGGGATCACCAGGCCAACGCCGAGCAAGGCGTACAGCGGCACGCTGCCCTCCACGAGGCGGAACAGTTCCAGGACCGTGAAGATCAGCACCAGCGTCAGCCCGGCGGCGGCAAATCCGCCCGACCTGGCGACATGCCCGCGGATCAATTGCAGCGGCAGGTAGCCCACCAGCCACAGCAAGACCCAGGTCACGATCGAGGCCATGAAGACAATGAGAAAGAACAAGCGATAGGCGAGCATGCCGGCGTCCTCCCGAGGCCAAACGCACATGGCCGCCGTTTTACGGGGGAGGAGATGAAAAAGCCGTTAAAAAAACATGCTGGAAATATCCAGGCGACGCGGGGAGGAAAAGCCCGGGGACGAACATGGCAGGCATGAGCAGACACTCCTTTGTCTGGTTTTCAAGCGGGAACACGGTTGACTCCACGCTCTGTCTGAAATGTGTCTGCGCGAAGGCCAGACAAGGCGAAACGGGGCGAGGAAGCGGAGTGTACTGGAGTACATGAGCATTCCGAGCCCCGTTTCAACGCAGTATGGGCGAGTGCGGACACATTTCAGACAGAGCCTAGTACAGCCCGGCAATCCGTGGTGATGCGGCTGTCACTCGACAGGCCAGCGCAAGCAGACCTGCCAGCCCTGGCGAGCCCCGGCATCGGCATACCCCGCCGTGATCGCACCGCCAGAGCGCTGCACGATGGTCTGCACGATCGACAACCCCAATCCCGAGCCCTCTTCCTGATTGCCCGGGCTGCGATAGAACGGATCGAACACCCGCTCCCACTCCTGCGGATCGATCCCCGGACCGTCGTCGCGAACGCATATCTCGACGAATGCCTCGCTGCGCAGCAACAGCACGTCGACCTGTCCGGCCTGTGGCACATGGCGAAGGGCATTTTCCAGCAGGTTCTTGAGAATTGCCTGCAACTCGACCTCCCGCAGGGCCAACTGGACATCCTCGCCCTCGACGCCAATATCCACCTGTTTGCGCTCCACCAGCGGCATCAGGTCGGCCAGCACCTGCCGACATACGGCATGCACCGACACCGATCCCCTCTCCTGCTCCGCCAGTTGCGCGCTGGCCAGGCTCAGCAACTGTTCGATCAGCTTGCGGCTGCGGCTGATGCCGCGGCGCACCAGGGCCACCTGGGTTCGAGCCCGCTCCGGCAGTGCTTCGGCTTCCAGCGCCTCGACCTGCAGGGACAGGGCGGTCAGTGGCGTGCGCAGTTCATGGGCGGCGTCGGCGACGAAGCGTTTCTGGCTGTCCAGGCTGCGCGCCACCCGTTGCAGCAGGCGGTTGATGGCATGCACGAACGGCCGGATCTCCGAGGCCAGGGCCTGGTCGTCCACCGGGCGCAGGTCCTGGTCGTCGCGGCTGTCCAGGCTGGCCGCAACGCTGGTGACCGGGCGCAGCAGCTTGCGGATCAGGTCCGCCACCACCAGCAGCAGGATCGGGAACAGGATGGCGAACGGCAGCAACGCCCGCCAGGCGCTATTGCGCGCATCACGGTTGCGTCGGTGGATTTCCTGGGCCACGACGAAGCGCTGCCCCGTCGCATCGCTCGCCACCAGCACGCGAAACGGCTCGTCGCCGACTTGCACGGTGGACAGGCCCGCGCCGATATCGCCCGGAATCGGCAACGGCAACTGGCTGTCGTCGCCCGGCACGACCTTGGCCCCGTCGGCGAGCAACTGGATGACGATACGGGTTTCCTCGTCGTCCTCGGAGACACCGTCCAGTTCATCCGCAGCGGGATAGGTGAAGGTCATGTGCTGCCGGGCGATCAGCTCGGCGACCTGGCGCAGGCCGTTGTCCTGGAAGTCCAGTGCTTCGTCGTAGGCCGAGCGATAGGTGAACAGGCCGGTCATGACCGCCACCAAGAGGATCGCCAAAGACAACGCCAGGGACAGGCGCAGTTGCAGGGAACCGCTCAATCGCCCTTTGAAACCATCCATCCCAGCCCCCTGACATTGCGGATCACATCCTTGCCCAGCTTGCGCCGCAGCGCGTGGATCAGAAACTCCACGGCATTGCTCTCGACTTCATTGCCCCAGCCGTACAAGCGGTCTTCCAGCTCACCCCGAGAAAGGATCGCGCCCGGACGCAGGAGCAAGGCCTGCAACAGGGCGAACTCGCGGTTGGATAGCTGCACCGGCTCCTGTTCCAGGATCCGCGCGCATTTGCTCGCCGGATCCAGGCTCAGGGTGCCGTTGCCGAGTTCCGGTGCCGCACGGCCGCCCTTGCGCCGCATCACCGCGCGCATCCGGGCCAGCAACTCGGCCATTTCGAAGGGCTTTTGCAGGAAATCGTCGGCACCACCGTCGAGGCCGCGCAGGCGATCGTCCAGGCCCGGACGGGCGGTGATGATCAACAGTGGCACCGGGTTGTCCGCCGCCCGCAGGCGTTGCAGCAGTTGCAGGCCGTCCTGCCCGGGCAGGCCGAGGTCGAGCAGGACCTGGTCATAGTGCTGGCTGCGCAAGGCGCTTTCCGCCGTCAGGCCATTGTCCACCCGGTCCACGGCATAGCCGGCGGTCTCCAGTGCCGACTGCACCGCCTCGGCGATCATCCCGTCGTCCTCGACCAGCAATATGCGCATGTCACCTCCCCGGCGCGAAAGATGGGATGAACGATAGCCTGCCCGCTGCGGTGCCGGAAGCACTCAGCCCTGCAGGGAATCGAAGATCTTCAGCAGATCGTCCATCGCGGCCTTGCAGTCCGCCTGTTGCGGCTGCTTGGCGCGCAGGGCGTCGAGGGCGCGGTCGATGCCCTTGTCCAGGCGGTGCCAGTCTGCGGCGGCACGCGGCTTGATCCCGGCTTCGGCGTCGTCCCAGGTTTTTTCCAGGTCGCGGATGCGGGTCTTGGCCCCGGCCAGGTCCTGGGCATCGACCTTGGCGGCGACATCCTCGGTGATGGTACGGAACGGTGCCAGGTTGCCCAGCTTGCTCGGCGCATGCACGCCAGGTGCCGATTGCGCGGGCTCATTGCCCGGCGAGCAGCCTTGGGTGGCGGTGAGGATGAACGCCAGGCCCGCCATGGCCAGGACCGCGGAAAGCGTACGTTTGCTCGACATGCTGATTACCTCGATTTCAGGGGATGAAGGGTTTTGCTCTGGGCGGTGCCGAACTGGGCGACCGCGACCAGGATGAAGATCACGCACAGGAAGATCGCGCTGGTCCAGGTGGCGCCCATGCCCAGGCCGCCGTACTCCGGGGATTGGGTCAACAGGTCACCCAGGGACGCGCCCAGTGGTCGGGTCAGGATGTAGGCCAGCCAGAACACCAGCACGGTATTGGCCCCGACCACCCAGGCCAGCAGGCAGACGGCGATCAACGCGGCGAAGATCAGCGATCCGATGCCGAAGCCGAGGCCCAGGGCTTCGGTGGCCAGGTCGCCGCCGGCAGTGCCGAGGGCGAAGGTGCAGAGGACCGTGGTCCAGTAGAACAACTCGCGGCGCGGGGTGACGATCTGGCGGATCGACAGGTTGTGCTCCACCGCGTACCAGGCCGCGAAGTTGGCCGCCAGCAACAGCGAGAAGGCAGCGGTACTGGCATACAGGCTGATATCCAGGACATCGGTGAGGATGTCGGTGATCTGTGTGCCGAGAATGCTCACCAGCACCACGCTCAGCCAGTAGATCCAGGGCTGGCAGGAGCGGTTGCGCAGTTGCAGGCTCAGTGCGCCGCCGAGCAGGACCGCCATCACCACGCTGGTGATGCCCAGGCCCCAGCCGACATCGACGGCGAGAAAATCGGCGACGGTTTCGCCGACAGTGGTGGACAGGATCTTGATGATCCAGAAGGACAGGGTCACTTCCGGGACTTTGTTGAGCCAGACTCTACTGGGTGTGTTCATCGAATGCGCCTCCTCGGGGCCTGTTGCGCTGACAGGAAGAGACGTTATCGAGGAAAACTTAGGCGAGCCTGAGGATGGCAATCGGAACTGGCCGCCGCCGCTATGCTCTGACAGACTGCTGGCCCTCTTGCGAACACCCCAAGGAGACGCCATGACGCCACTGCTCGAAGCCAGGGCCCTGGCGCGGACCGCCCCGGAGCAGCACGACACCCTGCTCGCCCCCACCGATTTCACCCTGGCGCCCGGCGAGCGCGTGGCGATCATCGGCGCCTCGGGTTCTGGCAAGAGCGTATTCCTGCGGGCCCTGGCCCTGCTCGATGCACCGAGCGGCGGCCGCGTGACCTGGCAGCGGCAAAACGTTTCCCCGCAGCGCATCACCGAGTACCGCGCCAGCGTCTGCTACCTAGCCCAACGCCCGGCACTGGTCGGGGGTACGGTGCTGGACAACCTGCGCCTGCCCTTCACCCTGGCCAGCCACCGTTCGCGTACCTTCGACCGCGAGGCTGTTACGGCGCTGCTGCTGCAGGCCGGCAAGCCGCCGGCCTTCCTCGACCGCTCGGCGGACGACCTGTCCGGCGGCGAAGCGCAGATCGTCGCTCTGGTGCGGGTGCTGCAACTGGCGCCGCAGGTGATCCTGTTCGACGAGCCCACCGCGGCGCTGGATCCGCACTCGGCCACGGCGGTCGAGCGGCTGGTGACGGACTGGTTCGAGGCAGCACCACAGACCCGGGCCTTCGTCTGGGTCAGCCACGACCACGAACAGGCCCGGCGCCTGTGCAGGCGTCAACTGAACATGCACCAGGGCGTTCTCCAGCCATGACCTACCAGAGCCTTTCATACGCGGACCTGGCCATCGCCTCTGCACTGATCCTGATCAACGGCGTGCTGTCGGTGCTGCTCAAGCTGCAACTGGAACGCCAGTTGCTCCTGGCGGGCATCCGTACCGTGGTGCAGTTGCTGGCCATCGGTTACGTGCTGGGCTGGGTCTTCCAGTTCGCCCACTGGTACGTGGTGCTGCCGCTGATGTGCGGCATGACCCTGGTCGCCGGCTTCTCCGCCAGTGGCCGGCGCACGGAGCGCCATCGCGGCCTGCTGGTGGACAGCGTGGTCTCGGTGTGGCTGAGCTCCTGGCTGGTCACCGCCATCGGCCTGTTCGTGGTCCTGCGGGTGCGGCCCTGGTACGAGCCGCAGTACGCCATTCCGATCCTCGGCATGATCCTCGGCAATACCCTGACCGCCGTGTCCCTGGGCATCGAGCGCATGGCCCGTGAGTTGAAGTCCCATCGCGGCGTGGTGGAGATGATCCTCGGACTCGGCGGCACGCGCTGGGAAGCGGCTCGTGGCGCTGCGGCGCAGGCGGTGCGGGCCGGGATGATGCCGACCCTGAACCAGATGTCGGTGGTGGGCATCGTCAGCCTGCCAGGCATGATGACCGGGCAGATCCTTGCCGGACAGAGCCCGGCGGAGGCGGTGCGCTACCAGATCGTGATCATGTTCCTGATTGCCGCGTCGTCGGGGCTGGGCACGGTGTGTGCGGTGTTGTTGACGTTCAAGCGCCTGTTTTCGAAGGACCATCAGTTTCTGGCCCACAGACTCTGATTTCAGGGAGGATCGATGCTCATCGTATTCAGCGGCCTGCCGGGCACCGGATCATCGTCGACTGCGTCAACCCGGTGGCCGAGAGCCGCGAGGCCTGGGCTGAAATAGCCGAACGCGCGGGGGTGGCGTTGATCGATGTCCAGGTGATTTGCTCGGATGTCCTGGAGCACCGGCGGCGAATAGAAAGCCGGATCCCGGATATCCCTGGCCTGGTCCCGCCCGACTGGCAATCCGTTCTGCACCACGATTACCAGCCCTGGCCTGAAGCGCCGTTTACCGTGGATACCGCCTTGCTCAGCGTGCCAGAGGCCATCAAGGCCATCGTCCGCCATCTGGCCGTTGGCGTGTAAACACTACGCGCTGAAATCTCACCATTTTTTGACGATTTTTTGCCATTCGCTTCCCTACCGTGGCGTTCCCGACCCTGCAGGATGCCGCCGATGAAGCCCTATTTTCCTTACCCGGTCTGTGACGAGATCCTCAACCAGGCAGCCGAATGGTGCCTGCGCCTGCAGGAAAGCGCCTTCACCGTCGCCGAGCGCGAGGCCTTCGTGCAGTGGGTCCAGGCCGATCCGCGGCATGCCTTCGAATATGCCCGGGTGCTGGAAACCTGGGAATTGAGCAATGCCCTGCCCAAGGTTCCAGCACCCGCCAAGCCCGAGTGAGCGAACTGCGGCGTACCGCAGCACGGACTGATTGCTCCCGACCCGCCTGACACGGCAGGATATGGCGCTCGGCCAGCACTCCCGGTGACCCGGCCTCACATCCGCCAAGGAGCTGCACACCATGGATGCCAGACTGGATCCCGGCGACGCCGGCCTGACCGTCACCCTGGGCCCGGCCGAAAGCCTGGACAGCGTCGCCTACACCTACGGGCATGCGTACACCACCCTCTGGGACCACCCCGACAACGCCGCACTGCGTGAACGCAGGCCCGACCCCACAGTGCTCGCGGCGCAGGACCAGGTGTTCGTGCCGCCCCGTGAGAAAGCCACGTTCACTGGCAATGCCACCGGAAAGCGTCACCGTTTCCAGGTATCCAACACCCCGGCGCTGCTGCGTTTCCGTCCCTATGCCCTGGCCGGCCAGGGCCTGGCCCAACGCTTCGAGATCCGCCGCGGCGACTCCCTGATCGGCGAAAGCACGGCACAGGCCAACGGCGATATCGTCTGGCCGTTGCCACCTGTCGCCGAGGACATCACGCTACGGGTGTTCTTCGAGCATTTTTCCCGCGACTACCAATTGAACCTGCGGGCTCTTGATCCCGTGGAAACCCTCATCGGCGTGCAGCAACGCCTGCGCGCGCTGGGTTACCTCGGCGGTGAGTGCAGTGGCAGGCTGGACGATGCTACCCGCGCCGCGATTGGCGCCCTGCGCCTGCGCGCCGGGCTTCCCGCTGAAGACGAAGTGCTCAGCCAGGCAGTGCTCGACACCCTGCGCCAATACCATGGAGAGGCCCCGCTGTGATCAAGGTCAAGAAAACCCCTGATGTGCCGCCCGCCCTGGCCGCATCGCAGAAAGCGATGGACGCGCAACTGGTGGCTGCACGGAACAAGAACCTCGATGTGGTGCTTTGCACCAAGGGCACTGCAGCCGCCAAAGCGACCACGACGACAAGCGGCGTGGTCAAGATCATCATCGACGACGAGCAGTACAAGCCGCCTCATGCCAAGGCCCTGCTCAAGGTCGACCAGCACGGCAAATGCGCTTTCTGCGAGGCGCGCTTCATGGATACCGCCGGCGGCGACGTCGAGCATTTTCGGCCAAAGAAGCGCTATGACGGTTTCCAGACGGTGGAGAACGTCGGCTACTTCCAGTACGTCTACGACTGGAGCAACCACTTGTGGTCGTGCAAGGAATGCAACGAGACCTACAAGAAGAACTATTTCGATGTGATGCCGGACAACTTCGATGCACCACCGCCGGACAGCGATGATTTCGACGACGAGGACGACTTCTGGGCGGCCATCAAGGAGTGGGGACGCTACATCAACGGCCAGAGGGACAACTGGAATACGCCGCACAACAATGAAAGGCCGGTGCTGATCGACCCCATCAATGAAGACCCCCGTGAGTTCATCAGCTTCGACATCAGTACGGGCCTGGCCATGGCGGGTCAGCTCGGCGACCGCAATCAGTCTCTGCCTGGCGATCAATTCAACATCGGGCGTGGTGGCAAGACCATCAACACCCTTGGCCTGAATCGCAAGGAACTGGTGTTTACCCGTATGCGCCACCTGTCGATGTTGCGCGGCGTGTTCCTGGAAATGACCCAGAACTTCGATCAGGTCAACCAGTTCATGGATTGGCAGCGCAAGACGCCTTGGGTGAACTCGCGGATGAAACCGACCATGCGGTACGAGATTACCTATCCCGACGAATGTGTCGTGGAAGATGATGCTTCGCAATCTGCCCTGCAGTTCCTGGCCTACTCCACGACACCCCAGGCACCCTTTGCAGCCTTGGCCAGGGACGCGCTGGCCTGCTGGAGCCTGGAGTTGCTCGAACACCTGCTCGCCGCTCAACAGCAGGCCACCCAGTTGCAGGCACCGGACAGTGCCCAGGCGCTGTCCACCCGCAGCGTGCATGAACTACCGCGCCTTGGCCTGCATCCGGTCATCCTCGCCACCTACCAGGCGGACATGAACGTGCTGGCCGACCTGCGCAAGAACCTGGCCGATTACAAGGTGCTTTGGGAGAACGGTTACGAACAGAGCGAAGTGGAATACGTCTGCCGGAAACGGCTGGAGGAGGTAATGAAAGATCACCTGGAGTTCCTGGGCCGGTTCAGCATAGCCAATCGCCATAAGCCCGCCTTCTACGATGAGTATCTCAAGCACGAGCGCAACCTCATCGATGTGCACAACGCCCTGGAATACTACAAGTGCGACCGCAAGAACTGGGAGTCTGCGGTGGAAACCATGACGGGCAACCTGGGCGAATATGGACCAGACCTGGAGGATGACCTGATCCCCAGGTACAACACTCTCGTCGACGCCTTGGAGCACATCGAGCAAAACCACTTCCGGGGACCGTACGATCCCGGAATGGAGCCTGTCCTGATCGGACAATCCGAACAGGAGGTCGACCAGTTGCGCAAGCTACTCAAGCAACGCAGCGATGCGTTTGTCGAAATAGATCGGAAGTACGGCGTCACCAGCGGCGGCAAGGTGGTCGATCCTGACGACGCTAATTCGATGGTCTGGGAAAGCCAGTCTTACACCGATTCCATGGAGCATTCGCTGAACGAGATCGTCGGCGCACTGACAGCGTTCAGGGAGGGCCGCCCCCCCCAGACCGTTGCCAAAATGCAACAGGAGGGCACTCTGGCAAACTGGAAAATTCCCACCGCGACTGGAGTGCGCAACCGCACCAACCCGCCCGCCAACACGGTCGCGGCCTGGAACCACATCCGTGAAGTCGCCAATCAGGCGCCGGTGTACAAGGCCACCGCGCGCTGGTCCAAATAGGGAAACACCACCTGGCAGTCGCCAGGGTCCAGCCCCTCGACCCTGGCCAGCCCCTGGTCGTCCAGCGTGCCGCGGTGCTCGCTGCCGTCGGCCAGGATGATGATCCAGGCCTCGCCGGGCACCGGACGCCCCTGCATGTCCAGCAGCTCGATCTCGATGAAGGTCTTCGCAGGCGCAGCGACGGGCGCGGGCTCGGCAACCTCGACCCGCTCCGGCGCTGCGCTGGCCGGGGTGGCCCGGGCAACCACCGTTACCGGTTGATCGGCCGCGGGGCTGCGAGTGGCAAGCCACGGCCGCGCGGGCAACCTGAACATCGCCAGGCTGCCATTGACCAGCATGTCCGCCATCAAGCGCAGCACCTCCTGGTCGTCCACGCGGAACATCTGGGGCATCTGGCTGCCCAGCAACCCGCGCAAGCGCTGCAAGCCTTCCCTGCCTGGGAAGTGCCGGGTCAGGAAGGCATCGGCGCTCCAGCTATCGGCGAACGCCAGGCGAATGGCGTCGTCGCCAGCGAGGATGCCAGCCTGGTAGCCCGGCGCAGCGAGCTCGAACTCTTCGGTCCCGTCGAAAAACCGGATAGACATGGGGCGTGGCGATCTGCGAGGAAAGAGAGACGGCAGTGTAATGCATCCGCGCCCTCGCCTTCCTTCGAATCCATCTTGCATGGCGCCTTTTGCTGCAATGTCAGGCAACCTCCATGCCGAGCCCGAGCAATACCTCCCAGGCCAGCGGCGTAAACCGATAGCGCTTGTCCACATGCAGGCACAGCACGCCATCCTCGCACAGGCGCTTCAACACCTCCCGCACGCTGATGAACAGCAGTTCCCTCGATTGCGCCACCAGGGCGCAATGCACCCCGCGGGCGCCGAGGCCCTGGCCGTCGCGCTGCGCCACGATCAGGGCATTGATCACCTTGAAGCGGATCAGGCTGGAACGCAGGCCGAACCGGCGCAGCAACTCCCGCGCCGGATCGTTGCTGCCGCGCGGGCTTTCGAGGGTTTGCAGGCTGTACGCCATGAAGAATGCTCCTTTTCAGTAATGTGCTGGTTTGGCGGGACGTCCGTTCCCGCCGCGACTCCAGTCAGAAATCCACAGTAGCCGACAGTTGCAGGGTGCGTGGGTAACCCGGCGAAATCGCCCCGTAGGACGCCACCCCCGACCAGTACTCGCGATCGAAGACGTTCTGCAGCGTGGCGCGGAAGGTCGTCGGCCGGCCTTCGATGCGCGTGGTGTAGCGCGCGCCGGCATCGATGCGGGTCCAGGCGTCCAGTTCCTGGGTGTTGGCCTGGTTCACGTACTGCCGACCGGTGTAGATGGCACCTCCCGTCAGGGTCACGCCCTCGATCCACGGTGTATCCCACTCGCCCCAGAGGTTGGCCTGCACGTCCGGCACGCCCACCGGCTTGTTGCCGCGGTTGGCCGCGGTAGCCGAATCGGTCAGCTTGCCGTCGAGCAGCGTGACGCCGCCCATCAGCCGGGTGCCCGGCGCCACTTCGCCGAACACGCCCAGTTCGACCCCGCGGTTGCGTTGTTCGGCCTGCACCGAGAACACATTGTCCGCCCCGATTTCACCGCTGGGCTTTTCGATCTGGAACAGGGCCAGGGTGGTCAGGAAACTGCCGTGCTCGTACTTCACCCCGACTTCATGCTGCTTCGACTTGTAGGGTGCGAAGGTGGTGCCGCCGTTGTTGGCGGTCGCCGGGGCGATATCGCCTTTGCTCAGGCCTTCGACGTAGTTGTAGTAGAGGGAAACGTCCTCCCAGGGCTTGACTACCACACCCACCAGCGGGGTGGTCGCATCGTCCTTGTAGCGCACCACGCCCGTGGTGCCGTAGTTGCGCGATTCGATGGACTGGCGGCGCACGCCGAGGCTCAGTTGCAGGCGCTCGTCCAGCATCGACAGGGTGTCGGTCAGGGCCACGCCCGAGAGCTCGGACTCTGAGACCCGCAGCACCTTGGGCGCGAGGATGTATTGCTTGGGCACGTCCACCGGGTGGTAGATGTTCGAGTTGATCACGCTGCCGTTGTTGATACCGCGGGACAGTTCGTCCTGGTAACCGCTGGCCATCAGCGTGGTGGTGTGCGCCACGGGACCGGTATCGAACAGTGCGCGAACCCCGATGTCCGCGGTGGAACGGTCCACGTTGAACTTGTAGTAACCCGGGATGTTGGTGGTGTCACCGGCATTGTTGAGGATGCGCGGCACCTGGTCGGACATGCGCTTGACGTCCGACCGGCCACCGCCGGCGTGGGCGAACACGGTCAGCGAATCGCTCAGGTCGTACTCGCCGCCGAGCAACGCCGACTGCTCGTGGGTGGTCGACCAGCCCCACTCCTGCGGCAGGCTCGTGCGGCCATTGGGCGCCGACGGTACCTGGATCGTCGGCAGCACGGTGAACGGCCGCGAAGCACCATCGAAGTGCTCGCGCTGGTTGAGGAAGTCGAGGTTCAGGCGCAGGCGCTCGCCCTGGTAGTCGAGGGCGATGGCGGCAATGTTGAGGTTGCGCTGCTGGTTGTCCACGGCGGTGTCACCGTCCTGCAAGCTGCCGTTGAAGCGGATGCCGAAGCGGTTGTCCGGACCGAAGCGACGGCTGAAATCGAGGTGGCCGCCCACCTGGGAGTCCGATGCGTAGCTGGCGGTAAAGCGGGTCAGGTCCTCGGCCAGTGGGCGCTTGGGCACGAGGTTGATCACCCCGCCCACGCCGCTGTTGGGCGAGATCCCGTAGACCAGCGCCCCCGGTCCCTTGAGCACCTCGATGCGCTCGGCGTACTCGGTGAAGGCCCGGTAGTTGGGGGCGACGCCATACACGCCATCGAAGGCCAGCTCGCCAAGGTTGCCCTCGCCGATGGCGAAGCCGCGGATGAAGAACGAGTCGACGATGCCGCCGGTCTGGCCGGTGGAGCGCACCGACGGGTCACGTTCCAGTGCGTCGGCGACCGTCACTGTCTGCAGGTCGGCCAGGGTCTTGGCGGTGTAGCTGGTGATGCTGAACGGCGTGTCGCGCACGTCCTTGTTGCCCATCATGCCCAGCCGTGCGCCACGCGCGACCTGCCCGCCAGCGAGCTCTTCCGGCAGCGCGCCGGGGCTGATGGCGCTGGAATCGACATGGGTGGCGTCGAGGGTCAGGCTGTCGCCAGGCGCAGCCGGCGCGAGGGTGTCAGCCCAGGCACAGGCGCCGCCGGCGGCCAGGACGAGGTTGAGGGAGGCGGCACGGATGGCGATCGACAATACACTGCGATCGAAGGGGCGACGAACAACTGGCATGACGAGTGGGTCCTTTTCATCAGGAGAAAATGCTGATCATTCCTATTGCCAGCCGACGCAAAAAAAAGTATCACCCTCGCGCCCTCAATCGACCCACGAGCTTCGACCATGCCCCCTGCCGCTTCGCGTGTAACCGTCCTGATCTGGCTGCTGTTCGCGATCCAGCTGGTGTCGATGGGCGCCATGGAGATGAGCGGGCCGTTCTGGCCGGTGCACCTGCAGGGCCTGACCGCATCCCCGGCCTTGTTCGCCTTCGCCAGCGTTGCCGTGTACGTCGGGCCGATGCTCGGCATCATCCTCACCAGCGCGTTCTGGGGGCGGATCGGCGACCGCTGCGGGCACAAGCTGATGATGATCCGCGCCCTCGCCGGCCTGTCTCTCACCCAGTTGGGCCTGGCCATGAGCGACGATATCTGGGTGATCCTGCTGCTGCGTTTCGTCCAGGGCGCCTGCGCCGGCTACATCGCCCCGGCCCAGGCCTACGGGGTGAGCATCGAGACGCCCGCACGGCGGGCACGCTTGTTCGCCCTGCTGCAGATTTCCACCAACGTCGGCTCGCTGCTCGGCGCCGTGCTGGGCGGATTGATCCTCGACCACGCGACGTTCTTCTGGATCAATCTGGGCGCCTCGGCACTCTGCGCCCTGTGCACGCTGGTCGCGGCGATCTGCCTGCCGAACGTGCCTCCCGCCCGGGCTGGCAGCGCCAACCGCAACCAGGCCCCGAGCACCGCCAGCCTCTGGCACGACGCCCCGCTGCGTGGGCTGTTGCTGGTGATGGGCCTGTTGCTGCTGGCGCGGATGCTGCCGCAAACCAGCTTCTCGCTGTATGTCAGCGCGATGTTTGCGGTCAGCCACTCGGTGGTCGGCCTGTGCTACGGCCTGCTGGCCCTGGGTTTCATCCTCTCGGCGACGGCCTGGTCGCGCCACTTCGAGCAGCGCTCCCGCGTCGACACCCTGCACCGCATGGCCTGGGTGGTGCTCGGCTGCATGGTCCTCAGCGGCATCGCCGGGATCACCCGGCAAGCGCCGGTGTTCGTCGCCAGCTACTTCCTCTGGGGCGTCCTGCTGGGCGCTACCACGCCGGTGCTGATGGCCCTGGTGTCGAAGTCCGTGGATGCCACGCGGCAGGGGCATGTCCTGGGCCTGGCCCAGGGCACGGCGCAGTTCGCTTCGATCGCCGGCATCTGCATCGGCGGCCTGCTCAACCAGCTGTACGGCCTGCAATACACCTACCTGTTCGTCTGCCTGGCCTATGCCGTGGCGCTGCTGGTCATGCTCGCCCAACGCCGGCTGACGCTCGGTTGAGCGCCACGGCGTCGCGCTTGCACGGCAGGCGCGATATCACTACCATCGCGAATACTTCCCAATTACAACTAAAGCTGCCGCCATGAGCGAACCTGTCCCCGCCGACCATCAGACCCACCTGCGCATGATCGAAGCCCTGTACAGCGGCCACCATGGCTGGCTCTACGAGATGCTCAAGAAGAAACTCGGCAATGCCATGGATGCGGCGGACCTGACCCAGGACACCTTCACCCGCGTGCTTGCCTCGCAGGTCACCCGCATTGAGCAGCCACGGGCCTACCTGAGCTGCGTGGCCAAGGGCATCCTGGTCAACTGGTACCAGCGCAAGGCCCTGGAACGCACCTACCTCGACGCCCTCGCGCAGTTGCCGGAACAGCAGGTGCCGTCGCCGGAACTGCGTTTCCTGGTGCTGGAAACCCTGCATCAGGTCGACGCCATGCTCGACGCCTTGCCGCCGCTGGTAAAACGCGCGTTTCTCCTGTCGCAACTCGGCGGCCTCAAGTACGACGACATCGCCAGCCAGCTGGGCGTCTCGCTGATCACCGTCAAGCGCTACATGAAGCAGGCCTTCGTGCAATGCCTGCTGCTGGTGGAATAGGTGTCCCTTTCCGCTGACAACCTCCAGGCCCTGGAAGAAGCCGCCGAGTGGCTGGTGCGCTGGAGCGAAGGCGAACTCGACGCCAGCGAGCAGGCCGCCTGGGAGCGCTGGAAAGGCAGCAGCCCGCAACGTGAGCAGGCCTGGGCCCGTGCCCAGTTGCTGCAAAGCCGCATGGGCGGCTTGCCGCCGGCCCTGGCCCTGGCGGTGCTGGACCGCCCGCACAACCCGCAGCGCCGCGCCGCGATGCTCAAGCTGGCCGTGCTCCTGGCGCTGCTGCCCGCCGGCTGGGGTGGCTGGGAACTGAGCCGCCGGCAACAGTGGAGCGCCGACTACCGCAGCGCCGTCGGCGAGCGCCGCGAGCTGACCCTGGCCGACGGTACGCGGATCACCCTCAATACCGACAGCGCCATCGACGTGTCGTACGACGCCAACCAGCGCCTGGTTCGCCTGCGCGCCGGCGAGATCATGGTGCAGACCGCGCCCGACGTACCTTCACTGGCCCGGCCGTTCCTGGTCTGCACCACGCAAGGCTGCATGCAGGCCCTGGGCACCCGTTTCTCCGTGCGCGAGCTGGCTGCGCGGACGCACCTGGCGGTGCTCGAAGGCGCGGTGAAGGTGGTCCTCGCCGACAACCGCCAGGCCCCGCCGCTGGTGATCAATGCCGGCCAGCGCACCGAGTTTTCGGCGCAGACCTTCGGCGAGGTCGGCCCCGTCGAGCGTTATGCCGGCGCCTGGACCCAGGGCATGCTGATGGCCGACAAGCTGCGCCTGGCGGATTTCGCCGCAGAACTGTCGCGCTACCGCCGCGGCGTGGTGCGCTGCGACCCGGACATCGCCGGGCTGCCGGTCTCCGGCGCCTACCCGGTCAGCGACACGCAACGCTGCCTGAACATGCTGGCACAAACCTACGGGATCAAGGTCGCCAGCCACTTCGCCGGCTACTGGATCACCCTCAGTCCCGGTTGAAGCGAAAAAAAGCCGAGCACGGCTGATACTTTTTCCGCGCTCGGCTGGCTATCAGGGAACAACCTTTTCCATCGTCGTCCACGGAAACCCCATTCATGTTCGTCGCGCGCTTGCTGCGTCCGGCTCGTCCGTTCCAACCGCTTGTCCGCAGTGCGTTGCTGGGCCTGGTACTGGCAGCCTCGGCCTGCCCGCTGGCCCACGCTGCCGCCCCGGCCCGCCTGGACAGCGTGGTGGTGCGTGCCTACGACATTCCCCCAGGACCACTGGGAGCGACCCTGTCGAGTTTCGCCGTGGACGCAGGCATCGCCCTGTCATTCCAACCGGCGCTGACCGACGGCCTGACCAGCCCTGGCCTGGTCGCCTCCTGCACCTCGCGGGAAGCGGCGACCCGCCTGCTCGCCGGCAGCAACCTGGACATGCGCTTGCGCGAGGATGGCAGTTACACCCTGGTGCCGAACCAGGTGACCCTGGACGACACAGCCATCCAGGGTAGCGCCCCGGCCAGCGGCAGCGAGCGCCTGCCGGCGTTGCTCCCGGGCGACCAGGCCGCCGTGGGCGGCCGTCTCGGCCTGCTCGGCAACCGCGACCTGATGGACGCCCCGCTGAGCATCAGCAGCTACAGCTCCACCCTGGTCCGCGACCAGCAGGCGAGCACCGTCGGCGACCTGCTGGAACGGGATTCTTCGGTCCGCGCCACCGGACAGACCGGCGGCATCGTCGACTCGTTCTTCATCCGCGGCTTTCCGCTGGGCGAAGGCAACCTCGGCGAACTGGCCTTCGATGGCGTCTACGGCGTGGCTTCCAACTACCGGGTGTTCACCGATTACGCCGAGCGTATCGAGGTGGTCAAGGGGCCGGGCACCCTGCTCTACGGCATGTCGCCCAACAGTACCGTGGGTGGCGTGATCAACGTGGTGCCCAAGCGCTCCCTGGAGGAAGACCTGACGCGTTATACCGCACGCTACGCCCTCGATGCGCAGTTCGGCAGCCACCTCGACATCAGCCGCCGCCTCGGTCCGGAGCGGCGCTTCGGCGTACGGTTCAACGGCAGCCTGCAACAAGGCGACACCGCCATCGATGCCCAGCACCGCGAGGTCGGGCTCGGCGCATTGTCCCTGGACTACCAGGGCGAGCGCCTGCGCACCAGCCTTGACCTGATCGACCAGAAGGAGACCCTGGACGCTGCCTCGCGCCCCTTCCTGATCGATGTCGGCGTGGCCATTCCCAAGGCGGCCAACGGCCGGACCAACGTCAGCCAGGCGTGGGGCCGCTCGACCACCCATGACCGTTCGCTGCTGCTCAGCGGCGACTACGCGGTGAGCGACGACCTGAGCCTGTTCGCCCATGCCGGTGGTGGCCGCTCCGACGTATCGCGCCTGTCCGACCAGACCCCGCGGATCGTCGACAGTGCCGGCAACACCTCGTCCATTCCTGGCTACTACCGCTTCCACGTGCAGCGCTACACCGCCGACATCGGTGCGCGCCTGCGCTTCGACAGCGGGCCGGTCGCGCACAATGCCACCTTGCAAGTCAGCCAGTATCACGACGAACTGGGGCGCGGCATCAACTCCGCGGCCGCAGTGCTCTCGAACATCTATCACCCGGTGGATCGCCCCGAACCGGCCATCGCGCGACCGTCCACGCCCAAGGTATCGGCCAGCGAATTGTCCGGCGTCGCGCTGGCCGACACCCTGTCGCTGTTCGAACAACGCCTGCAGGTCACCGTCGGGCTGCGCCAGCAACGCATCGACTCGCGCAACTACAACGCCCGCGGCGGCAGCCGTTACGACGCCAGCCGCACCACGCCGCTGCTGGGCGTGGTGCTCAAGCCACTGGACAACCTGGCGCTGTACTACAACTACGTCGAAGGCCTGAGCAAGGGCGACGTCGCCCCGTCCAGCGCCAGCAATGCCGGGGAGATCTTCGCGCCCTATATCTCCCGCCAGCACGAAATCGGCATGAAGCTGGACTTCGGCAGCTTCATGTCGTCCATCGCCCTGTTCCAGATCAGCAAGCCCAGCGGTGAACTGGCGGCCGGCACCTTCTCCATGCAAGGCGAGCAGCGCAACCGCGGCGTCGAACTCAACCTGCTCGGCGAGATAGCCCCCGGCACCCGCCTGCTCGGCGGCGTGACCCTGCTCGATGCCCGCCTCAGCCAGACCCGCGTGGCCGCCAACCGCGACAACAAGGCGGTGGGCGCGGCGGATGTCCAGGCCAACCTCTGGGCCGAGTGGGACACGCCGTGGATCGACGGGCTGACCCTGACCGGCGGGGTCATCCATACCGGCGAGCAATACGTCGACCAGGCCAACACGCAGAAGCTCGATGCCTGGACCCGCTTCGACGCCGGCGCACGCTACAGCACCCGCATCGCCGGACACCCCACCACCTTCCGCGCCACCGTGCAGAACCTGTTCGATACCGCGTACTGGTCGGGTGTCGCCTCCTACGGGGCGTTTTCCCAAGGGGCGCCACGCACCCTGCTGCTGTCCGCCAGCGTCGATTTCTGAAACGTCCCGGCCGCGGCGCTGCCCGGCCCTTGCAGAGGCTTGCTCCATGTTCGGATCCCTGTGTCGCCGCCACACCTTCGCCTTCTTGCTGTTCACTGCCGTGGCAGGCCTGTCCACGTTGCTGCCCGACAGCGCCGACGCGGCCGAGACGCCCGCCCTGACCACGGTCACCGACCTGCTCGGGCGCGAGGTCAAGGTGCGGGTACCGGTGCGTCGGGTCATCCTTGGCGAAGGTCGCCAGTTGTACCTGGTCGCCGCGCTCGACCGGGAAAACCCGTTGCAGCGCATCGTCGGCTGGCGCAAGGACCTGATCCAGGCCGACCCGGACACCTACGCGGCCTACCGTCGGCAGTTTCCCGCGATCACCGCGATCCCCACGTTCGGCGGCTTCGAGGACGGCACCTTCGACATCGAGCAGGCCATCTCCCAGCGCCCGGACGTGATTTTCCTCAACATCGAAGCGCAGCACGCCACCGAGGACGCCCGGTACATCGAGAAACTCGGCGCCCTGGGCATTCCCGTGGTGTACGTGGACTTTCGCAACAACCCCATGCGCAACACCGAAGCGACCATGCGCCTGTTCGGCCGTCTGTTCGGCCAGGAAGAACGTGCGGAGGCCTTCATCGTCTTCCGCGAGCAGCAGATCCGCCGCGTGACCGATGTCATCGAGGCCCGTCACCCGCCCCGTCCGCGGGTGTTCATCGAGCGGATCGGCGGCTATACCGAGGACTGCTGCCTGAGCTTCGGCAACGAGAACTTCGGCCTGTTCGTCGATCTGGCAGGCGGCAACAACATCGCCCGCGACATCATTCCCCAGACTTTTGGCCAGCTGAACCCGGAGCAAGTGCTGGTGGCCAACCCCGAGCAGGTGGTGATCACCACCGCCAACTGGGAAGCCTTCGCCCCGGGCGGGCACTGGGTCGCGGTCGGTCCCGGGGCGGACCTGGCCGAGGCCCGGCGCAAGCTCGCCTGGTACACCGGGCGCCCGGCCTATGCCGGTATCGCGGCGCAGCAGACCCGGGCCTTCCACGCTGTGTGGCACCAGTTCTACAACAGCCCCTATCAGTTCGTGGCCATCCAGCAACTGGCGAAATGGTTCCATCCCGAGCTGTTCGCCGACCTCGATCCGGACGCGGCCTTGCGCGAGCTGCACGCGCGCTTCCTGCCGGTGCCTTACGCTGCCGGCTACTTCGCCAGCCTGGCCGACGCCGAGGGCCGGCCATGAGCGCGCTGGAGAAAAATCCCGTGTGGCAACGCGACGGTTACCGTCGCCTGGTGCTGCGCAAGCGCCTGGTGCTGGGCGCGCTCGCCGCCTTGCTGGCGTTCAGCGTGCTGCTCGACCTGGCCCTGGGTCCGGCCCGCTACAGCCTGGGCGAGGTGCTTGGCGCCCTGTTCGCCCCCGACAGCGCCGCCGACCCGGTGCGCGTGGTGATGTGGCAGATCCGCCTGCCGGTGGCGTTGATGGCGGTGGCCGTGGGCGCCGCGCTGTCCCTGGCCGGGGCACAGATGCAGACCATCCTCAATAACCCGCTGGCCAGCCCCTTCACCCTCGGTATCTCTGCCGCCGCCAGTTTCGGCGCGGCCCTGGGCCTGGCCTTCGGCGTCGCCGTGTTGCCGCTGGCGGCGCAGTTCATGGTGCCGCTCAATGCCTTCCTCATGGCCGTGCTCTGCACCCTGCTCATTCATTTCATGAGCCTGCGCCGCGGGGTCAACGCCGAGACCATCGTCCTGCTGGGCATCGCCCTGGTGTTCACCTTCAATGCCCTGCTGGCGCTGGTGCAGTTCTTCGCCACCGAACAGGCAGTGGCCGCAGTGGTGTTCTGGACCATGGGCAGTCTGACCAAGGCCACCTGGCCTAAACTGGCGATCATCTGCCTGGTGATCCTGTTCACCCTGCCGCTGTTCATTCGGCGTGCCTGGGCCCTGACCGCGCTGCGCCTGGGAGATGACAAGGCTGCCAGCTTCGGCATCGACGTGCGCCGCCTGCGCTTGCAGACCCTGCTCCTGGTCAGCCTGCTCGCCGCCTTTCCCGTGGCTTTCGTCGGCACCATCGGCTTCATCGGCCTGGTCGGCCCGCATATCGCCCGGATGCTGATCGGCGAGGACCAGCGTTTCTTCCTTCCGGCCTCGCTGCTCACCGGGGCGCTGATCCTGTCGGCCAGCTCGGTGGTCAGCAAGACCCTGATTCCCGGGGCCATCTTTCCCATCGGCGTGGTTACGTCGCTGATCGGCGTGCCCTTCTTCATTTCCCTGATCCTCGGCAGGAAAAAGCACACATGGTGACCCTTCGCCTGGAAAACCTCGGTGCCCGCTATGGTCGCCACACGGTCATCAGTGCCGTGACCACGGCCACTTTCCATGGCGGCCAGGTGATCGCGGTAATCGGCCCCAACGCCGCGGGCAAGTCCACGCTGTTCAAGCGTATGGCCGGGTTGATAGACGGGCCCGGCGAAGTCCATGTGGGCGGTGCGCAGCACGGCATGCAGGGCATCAGCTACATGCCCCAGGGACTGAACGCCAGCGCCCGGCTGACCGTTTATGAATCGGTGCTGCTGGCACGCAAGCAACTGAGCCCGGACTGGGTGGTCAGCGACGACGAGTTGCAGCGGGTGGATGCCATGCTCGAAGCCCTCGGTATCACCGGCCTGGCGTTTCGCAACCTGGGTGAGCTCAGTGGCGGCCAGCAACAGCTGGTGTCCATTGCCCAGACCCTGGTGCGCGAACCGCAGATCCTGCTGATGGACGAACCCACCAGCGCCCTCGACATGCACCGCCAGGTGCAGGTGCTCGACTTCATGGGCAAGCTGGCTCGGCAGCGTCAGGTCATCGTCTTCATAGCCCTGCACGACCTCAACCAGGCCCTGCGCTTCGCCGACCAGGTCCTGGTGATCGCCGAGGGTACGGCGCAGGCCAGCGGGCCGTGCCAGGAAGTGATCGACGCGGACTTGTTGCGGGCGGTGTACAAGGTCGAGGGCCGGATCGAGACCTGCAGCCGGGGGTTGCGGCATGTGCTGGTGGATGGGGTGGTGTAAAGGTGACGGATTGCGGGTTTCGCTGGGTACCTATACATCTCGTCCCGGGCTGAATAGCAGAGCCGGCGAGTTGTGGGAGCGGGTTTACCCGCGATGACGATGCTGGGTTCACCGCCGTCATCGCGGGTGAACCCGCTCCCACAAGGTCCGCGCTTCACTTGACCGAGAGCTGTACCAGACACGCCATCAGCGGGTTTTCTGCCTATGTCGCTCCTTCATCTCCTGCCGCTCCTTGGCCTCCACCGACAACGATGCCGTCGGCCGCAGCAGCAGGCGCTTGAGACCAATCGCCTCGCCGGTCTCGGCGCACCAGCCATAGTCACCGCGGGCCAGCCGCTCCAGTGCCTCGTCGATCTTGTCCAGCAGCTTCTTCTCCCGTTCCAGTACCCGCAGTTGCCACTGTCGCGCTTCCTCGGTACTGCCGATGTCCGCCGGGTCGGAATTGACCTCGTGGTTCTTCAACGACTCGAACTCTTCGGAGATCCTGTCCTGCAACGCCTGCCGCTGTTCCAGCAACAGGCGCTGGAAGTAAGCCAGCTGCCCGGCGTTCATATAGGCCTCGTCAGGCTGGCCCAGCAGTTCTTCTTCGGTCATGTTCACCTCCTGAAACTCAACGGCAGGCCCTGGCACCCTTCGACGAGGCGCCCCTGGTGCCAGGCCAGTTGCCCGGATACCAGGGTCGTGGCGATGCGATGGCGAAAGGCGTGGTGCCGGAACGGCGTCCACTGGCAGTGGGACAGCAGCGGCTCCTGCCACACCGGGCGCGGCTCGGGCAATCGTTCCACCAGCACCAGGTCGGCCCAGTAGCCCTCGCGGATATAGCCTCGCGCGTGGATACCGAACAGCTCGGCCACCGCGTGGCTGGTCTTGCGCACCAGTTGGGCCAGCGGCAGCACGCCGTCGGCGACCAGCTCCAGCAAGGCCGGCAGCGCATGCTGGACCAGCGGCAGCCCCGAGGGCGCCTGGGCGTAGGGACGGGACTTTTCCTCCAGGGTATGCGGGGCATGGTCGGTGCCGATCACGTCCAGACGGTCGCACAGCAGCGCCTGGCGCAGCGCATCGCGGTCGGCGCGGGTCTTGATCGCGGGATTGCACTTGATCAGGTTGCCCAGCCCGGCGTAGTCGCGGTCATCGAACAGCAGGTGATGGGCGCAGACCTCTGCGGTGATGCGCTTGCCCGCCAGCGGCCCCGGCTCGAACAGCGCCAGTTCGCGGGCCGTGGTCAGGTGCAGGACGTGCAGGCGGGTATCGAAACGCCTGGCCAGCTCCACCGCCAGGGAGGACGAGCGATAGCAGGCCTCGGCATCGCGGATCAGCGGGTGCAACTCCGGGCCGATGGCCTCGCCATAACGCTCGCGCATGCTGGCTTCGTTGGCGAGGATCGACGGCGTGTGCTCGCAATGGGCCAGGAGGATGGTGGGCACGCTGGCGAACAGGCGCTCCAGCACCCGTGGATCGTCCACCAGCATGTCGCCGGTGGACGCCCCCATGAACACCTTGACCCCGGCGACCAGCTGCGGGTCGAGGGCGGCGACCACGTCCAGGTTGTCCTTGCTGACGCCAAAGTGAAAGCCGTAGTTGGCCACCGAACGGCGCGCCGCGCGCTGCTTCTTGTCCTCCAGTGCCGCCACCGACAGCGTCGCCGGGTTGGTATTGGGCATGTCCATGAAGCTGGTGATGCCGCCAGCCACCGCCGCCCGTGACTCGGACGCGATGCTTGCCTTGTGTGGCGCGCCCGGTTCGCGGAAATGCACCTGGTCGTCGATCATCCCGGGCAGCAGCCACTGGCCTGCGGCGTCGATGTCCAGGTCGGCGTCCTGCCCGGTGATGCTGGTGGCGATCTTTTCGATGCGACCGTGGGCGACCAGCACGTCGGCGTCGAAGCCTGTGTCTTCGTTCACCACGTGGGCGTTTCTGATGAGGATGCGGGTCATGGCAATGGGCGGTCTCACGAATTAATTGTTATGTTATAACACTCAATCCAGAAAAACGTCGAGGCCAGCACAGCCCCTCGGCAATACGCCATTAAAGATTCCTTCACCCAGGCCCCGACATTCCTCATCTACGCTCAGCACAAATCATTGCTGGAACCCCGCCCATGGAAATGGACTGGCATCAAGCCCTGCAGGAGAGCCTGGTCTGGCTCGCTGCTGCCTGCGTCATCACCTTCATCGTCCTGGCCATCTGCGCCAGGCTCGCCGTCCGCTTCACCCGCTGGGGCCGGCAGTTCTGGCAGATCGCCGGGCCCTACCTGAGCCCCAGGCACAGTTGGCGTCCGCTGCTGGCCTATGCCCTGCTGATCGTCCTGGCGCTGTTCGCGGTGCGCCTCAACGTGCTGTTTTCGTTCTGGTACAACGGCTTCTACAGTGCCCTGCAGGGCCTGGACCAGACGGCGTTCTGGTACCTGCTGGGGGTGTTCGCGGTGCTGGCGACCATCCATGTGCTGCGCGCCCTGTTCACCTACTACGTGACCCAGGCCTTCAACATCCGCTGGCGCACCTGGCTCACCGAGCGGCTGACCCGCGACTGGGTCGAGGGCGACGCCTATTACCGTGGCCAGTTCCTGGAAACCCCGGTGGACAACCCGGACCAGCGTATCGAGCTGGACGTGACTGCCTTCGTCAGCGGCTCGGTGAGCCTGTCGCTGGGGGCGATCAGTGCGCTGGTATCGCTGGTGGCATTCACCGGCATCCTCTGGGGCCTGTCGGCACCGCTGACGTTAGCCGGCGTGGAAGTGCCGCGGGCCATGGTCTTCGCCGTGTACGTCTACGTGCTGATCGCCACCTGGATCGCCTTCCGCCTCGGTAAACCCCTGATCCGCCTGAACTTCCTCAACGAGAAACTGACGGCGAACTTCCGTTATGCGTTGATGCGCCTGCGCGAGTACGCGGAAAACGTGGCCTTTTACCAAGGCTCGGCCATCGAGCGCGACACCCTGCTGGGTCGCTTCTCGGCCCTGATCAGCAACGTCTGGGCCCTGGTGTTCCGGAGCCTGAAGTTCGACGGTTTCAACCTCGCGGTGAGCCAGGTGGCAGTGGTGTTCCCCTTCATTCTCCAGGCGCCACGCTTCTTCAGCGGGGCGATCAAGCTCGGCGACGTGATGCAGACCTCGCAGGCGTTCGGCCAGGTGCAGGACTCGCTGTCGTTCTTCCGTGAGTCGTACGACACCTTCGCCCAGTACCGCGCCACCCTCGACCGTCTCACCGGCTTCCTCGACGCCAACCAGCAGGCCCGCGGCCTGCCCCATGTACAGCGCGTCAACCAGCCCGACGTCCTGGATATCCGCGGCATGCAGGTGACGCGCCCGGACGGGCATGCACTGCTGAGCGACTTCGACCTGAGCCTGAAGCCGGGGGATTCGCTGCTGATCAAGGGGCCTTCGGGCTGTGGCAAGACCACCCTGCTACGTGCCGTGGCCGGGCTCTGGCCCTATGCCGAGGGCGAGGTGCGTTGCCCCGGCGGCACCGAGGCCTTGTTCCTGTCGCAACGGCCGTACCTGCCATTGGGCATGTTGCGCACGGCGGTGGCCTATCCGGCGATCGGCCTGCCGGGTGACGACGAGCGCCTTCGCCAGGCCCTGCGCGAGGTCAACCTTGGACACCTGGCAGACAAGCTGGAGGACAGCAACGACTGGGCGCGGATCCTCTCCATCGGCGAACAGCAACGCCTGGCCTTTGCTCGGGTACTGTTCAGCCAACCGCGCATCGTGTTCCTCGACGAGTCCACCTCGGCCATGGACGAAGGCCTGGAGCATGCGCTGTACGGGCTGCTGCGCGAGCGCATGAAGGACAGCATGCTGGTCAGCGTCGGTCATCGGGCGACCCTGGCCGGTTTCCACAGCCATCACCTGGAACTGGATGGACGCGGCGGCTGGACCGTAGCCTGAACTGGCGCCCCGGATTGCCCGGGGCGCGCTATCCCGTCAGAAGTCCGCAGTCAGCGACAGCCACGACGTCAGCGGTGCCCCTGCTCCCACGTAGCCGGAAGGGTTGGCCTCCCAGTACTGGCGGTCGAAGACGTTCTGCACCGTGCCGCGCAGGGTCAGCGGCACCTTGTCGACCTTGAACGCATAGCGCGCGCCCAGGTCATAGCGCACCCAGGACGGCGCCACCTGCTGGTTGGCAGAGTCAAGGTAAGTCTTGCCGGTATAGATGGCCCGGGCGGTCAGGGTCAGGCCGTCGAGGGACGGCACATCCCATTCGGTGCCCAGGGTCGACTGCACCCGCGGCACGCCGACGGCGAACCTGCCGTTGTTGGTGTCCCCCGCCGTCTTGTCCTGGCGCGCATCGAAGAAGGTCGCCCCACCCAGCAGGCGTACCTGCGGTGTGATCTCGCCGAAACTGGTGAGCTCGACGCCACGGTTGCGCTGCAAGCCATCCAGGCCGTAGACGTGGGTCAGCGGATCGGTGAAGCCATTGGGCACATCGATCTGGAACACACTGAGGCCAAAGCCGAGGTTGCCAAGGTCGAGCTTGGCACCAGCCTCGTACTGCCTGGACTTGAACGGCGCGAACACATCCCCCGAGTTGACCGCAGCCGCCGGCGGCGTGGGCCCTGGAGTCAGGCCCTCGATGTAGTTGGCGTACAGCGACAGTTCCGCGCTGGGCCGGATCACCAGGCCCACCGTCGGCGACAGCGCCGAGTCACTGTAGCCGCGGGTCTTGAGGCCGGTGGTACCGGAATAGCTCTTCGAATCGACGTATTGCTCGCGCACGCCGAGGGTCAGTTGCACAAGGTCGTCATGCCAGCCGATGGTGTCGGCCAGTGCCGTGCTGTGCATGGACAACTCGGAGGCCCGGCCCTTGCCATAGGACGACGTCACCCGCATCGGCACCGTGACCGGCGAATAGATGTTGCTGCGGTAGTTGGCGTAGGTCACCTGGCCCAGGTCGTAGTCCTGCTCCAGCGCATTCACGCTCAGTGTCGCTTCATGGCTAAGCACGCCGGTGACGAATCGGAACCGTGCGCCGGCCTCGCCGGTGACAGTCTCGTACTGGCCGTTCTGCAGGGCATTGGTACCCACGTTGATGTCGCCGGCGCTGTTGAGGATGGTGCCGCCGCTGGCTTCGCGCTTCTCGAAGTTGAAGCGGTTGGCGCCCACCGCCGCGAACAGGGTGATCTGGCCGTTCAGGTCGAACTCGCCGCGGAGCATCCCGGTGGTGCTTTCGGAGTCGGCGAAGTCGTAGGCCTGGCTCAGGTTGGTCCGTGGATTCGGCGCCGACGGCACGGCGATACCCGGCGTCAGGCTATAGCCACGCTCCTGGGCCGTGGTGTGGTCCTTCTGGTAGATGAAGTCGCCAGAGACGCGGAAACGCTCGGCGGCATAGTCCAGGCCGAGGGAGAAGTCCTTGCTGCGCACAGATTCGCCGTCATAGGGTGCGTCGCCTTCGCTCTGCGAGCCGTTGAGGCGGATGCCGAACTGCTGCTCGTCACCGACCCGCCGGCCGATATCGAAACGCTGCCCCCAGATGTTCGACGACGAGTAGGTGGTGGTCAGGCGGGTCAGGTCCTCGTCGGCACGCTTGGTGACCAGGTTGATATTGCCGCCGACGCCGCCTGCCGGGGCCATGCCGTAGAGGAAGGCACCCGGGCCCTTGAGCAGCTCGATGCGCTCCACCGAATCGACGCCGATGCGCCAGTTCGGCACCAGCCCGAACAGTCCGTTCAGGGCTACGTCGCTGTTGGCCACGCGCAGGCCGCGAATGGTGAAGGCGTCGTAGCGGTTGCTCGCGCCGATCGAGGCGCGCACCGATGGATCGCTGGCGAACAGCACGTCGGCGACGCTCCTGGCCTGCTCGTCCTGGATCTTCTTCTGCGTGTAGCTGACCGTGCTGAACGGCGTGTCCATCAGGTCCTTGTTGCCCAGCACGCCGACCTTGCTGCCGCTGGCCACCTGGCCTCCGGCATAGGCCGCCGGGGCCTCGCCGCTGATCGCCCGGCGTGCATTGACGTCAGTGGGGGCCAGACTGACCGTGCTGTCGGCGACGACGGGCTGCAGGACGAACGCGCCAGTATCGAGGCGCACGGCCTGCAGGCCGGTCCCGGCCAGGACCGCGGCCAGCGCCGTGGGGAAGTCCATGCGGCCGTTCACGCCAGCGGTGCGCTTGCCATCGGTCTGCTCGGCGGTGAAGGTCAGCAGGACATTGGCGCTGCTGGCCAGGCTGCGCAGCGCGGGAGCCAGCGGACCGGGGGCGACCTGGTAGCTGGCCTCGCGGGCAGCCGAGGCTTGCGCCATTGGCAGGTCGTCGGCCATGGCCGTTGGCGCGCCCAGTGCGCTGGCCAGGAGTGCGACGGCAATGGCGCTGGCAACCGGATGACGCTGGAACGGGTGTTGTTTGATGCGCATGACTTCCCCATGAACAGGTTGATTTAAGGTCTCTGGGGAATAGGTGCCGCGAGAATCCCGATCGGGCAGAAGAAATCGAAAAGAATTTCAGCTCGCCGCCTCGACGACCACCCAATAGCGGGTGCGCATCCTCACCGAGACTGGCAGCACGCTTGGCAGTGTCCTGAAGATTGCGTCGGTGTCGTTCAAGGGAAACACCCCGGAAAGGCGCAGGCTCGCCACGGCCGGATCGCAACGCACGACGCCCGGGCGATAGCGGTTCAGGTCGTCGAGGAAATCAACGAGCCGCTGTTCATCGGCGATCAACTGGCCGTGGGTCCAGGCCAGTTCTGCATCGGTCAGTGCCAGCGCTGCGCCAACCTGGCTTCGGCTGAAAGACGTGCGCTGCCCTTGCCGGAGTGGCTGACGCAGGTCGGGCAGGTCGACGGGGCTGATCTCGACGGCATGTTCCTCCACCGCGACCCTTGTCGTGCCGTCTTCCTGGCTCACGGTGAAACGGGTGCCCAGGGCCTTGATCCGCCCCTCCTGCGTGTCCACGACAAAGGGTGCCAGGCGCTCGCCGGCGTGTCCGGTGACGACCCGGATCTCCCCGGCCAGCAGGCGGACACGGCGCAACCGGGCGTCGAACTGCACATCGATGGCACTGGCGGTGTTGAGCAGGATCCGGGTGCCGTCGTGCAGCGTGACCTGGCGTTGTTCGCCGGTCGCAGTGCGGTAATCGGCAACGACGCGCTGCCAGCTCTGCGTGCGGCTTCCCAGCGTCACGGCGAGGCCGAAGGCACCGGCATAGAAGAACAGGCCGAGCAGCCGGCGACGCTCCAGGCCCCCCAGGTTGGCGTACGGCGACAGCACCTTGTAGCTGACGCTGCCGGCATTGCCACGCAGGCGCCCGATGACCGCCTCGATGTGCCGCCAGGCCCGTTCGTGGTCGGGGTCGGCGTCACGCCAGGCACGCAGGCGCACCCAGGTTTCCTCGGTGGCGTCCTCGGACATGACCTGGGTCAGCCAGTCGGCCGCTTCGTCGGCAATGCGCGAGTCGAGGGGCTGGCCGCCCGCCATGGCAACGCTGGCTGGCTTCATGGGCAGTCCTGCAAGGCGATGGCGAACAGGCAATGCCGGTTCGCCCGGGAGAGGTATTGCTTGACCGAGCTCATCGAAACCTTGAGCCGATCGGCGATCTGCGCGTAGCTCAAGCCCTGGAAATGCGCGAGCAGGAAGGCTTCCTTGACCAGCAGCGGCAGCTCGTCCAGAGCCTGGTCTACCTGCTGCAGGGCTTCCAGGGCGAGAAACTGCACTTCCGGAGACGGCGCGGCTTCATCGGGCAAGGCGGCAAGGGCCTCCAGGTAGCTGGTCTCCAGCAGCTTGCGCCGGTAGCTGCGAGACATCAGGCGCCTGGCCACGGTGACCAGGAACGGCCGCGGCTCGCGGATTTCCCGGCAGATACCCGAGGTGATGATGCTGACGAAGGTGTCCTGGGTCAGGTCCGCGGCATCGCTGACACTGCCCATGCGCTTGCGCAGCCAGCCCTGGAGCCAGCCGTGGTGATCACAATAAAGCACCTCCACATCATGCTGCGGCGCGACTTCTGAAGCAGGCATTGCGGACCTCCCGTGAGAATGCGCAGCATCATATAGCAATAAGCATTCTCATTCACTCCGCTCCCGCAAGGTTTGCGCAACGATCATTCAACCAGCGCCAGACGCACTCCCAAGGCCACGAGGATCCCACCCATCGCCGCATCGATCGGCCTGCGCATCCGCCCGTAGAAATCACGAACCCTCTGCGTGGAAAACATCAACGCGAGCATCGAGAACCAGGCCAGCGACACGGCGATCACCACCAGCACGGCCGCCACCAGCACCCAACCCGGCGCATGGGCCGGCAGCACCGTGATGAAGAAACTGCCGAAGAACGCGGCGGCTTTCGGGTTGGTCATGGACACCATGAAGCCGACCCGCGGAGCCGGCGTGGTGACGTTGTCCGCCGTGGCAACTGCCATTTCCCGGTAGGGCCGCCGGGCTGCCAGCAATAGCATGGCGCCGAGGTACAGGAGGTAGCAGACGCCGACAATGCGGATGACATCGTAGAGCCAGGCAATCCGGTTCAGCAGTACGCCCAGTCCGACAATGGCCATCAGCGCCCAGACCGCGATGCCCATGGCGGTGCCGAGCGCTACGCCCAGGCCACGCCTGCGACTGGCCAGGGCGTTGGAGGTCACGGCGATGAAATCGGGGCCTGGACTCACGCAAGCCAGAAGCATGACGACGGCAATGGTCGACAGTTGGGGAAGGTAACTCACGCGGCACCCTCCACCACGTCGTAGTGCACGGACAGTTGCCCCTTCTTCTCCTTCATCTTCAGGATGCGCACGCCGGCGATCACTCCGGTCGACAGCACATGGGTCCCGCCACAGCCGTGCATGGGCAGCGAGCCGAAGCCGACGCTCCGCATGCCGTTTTCGTCCCGCAGGTGCCGAGGTTGGTCGGCGGCGATCAACCGGTTGAGCGCCTGCTCCAGGGACTCGGCGGTCATCTCCTCGGCCTGCGGCTGACGCTCGAAGACCACCCGGCATTCACCCGGCCAGTGATGCCCCTTGACCGCTCGCCAGCCTGCCCGTTCACCGACGCAGGCAAGCAGATGGCCGGCGGAGTGCAGCCGGGCATGCAGCAGCCGGACGTCAGCCGCGACCTTTATCTGCACCGGACCGGACGGGATCGCCTGGGCCACGGTATGCAGCACCTCGTTTTCCGTCTGCACCACCGCCTCGACCGCGACACCGTCTATAAAGCCCTGGTCCGCCAGTTGACCGCCGCCTTGCGGGTGAAACAGGGTTTCGGCCATGACCACCTGGTATCTGCCATCATCCAGTGGGCGGCAAGCGAGGACCCGGGTTTCCAGGGTCAGCTCGTCGGAGAAGAAATAAGCACGCTGCGTCATCTAAAAATCCTCGACCAGCAGGGAACCGCCCTGCCATGACGACAAGCGTAAGGAAGCGAACAGGCGCCAGGCTTGTAAAAAATTGAGCGGGCTCAATAGCCGGAAGGCGCGACGCCGAAGGCCTGCTTGAAGGCGCGGTTGAAATGGCTCTGGTCGTAGAAACCGACCTCCTGGGCCACCCGGGCCAGGTCCCAGCGCTTCTGGCCGAGCAATACGCAAGCGTGCTCAAGGCGCAGGCGCACCAGCCAGGCATGGGGCGTCATGCCGATGGTCTGCTTGAACAGCTTGAGGAACTGGAAGCGCTCCAGGCCGCACAGCGCCGCCAGGTCGGACAGGCTGATCTTTTCCGCCAGGTGGCTCATGCAGTAGTCCTTGACCCGCTGCCATTGCCCGGGAAACAGGGTGCCCTTGACGAACTGCGGACGGATCATCCGTGCCTGGGCGAACAGCCGGCCCAGCAGCACCAGCCACTGCGTCTCGGCGAACAGCGGGTCGCTGCGGCCTTCGCCCAGGGCCTGGTGGAGCTGGATCAGTTGCCTGGCCAACTGCTCATCCTGCAGCACCGCCCCGCCCAGCAGGGCGAACTCGTTGCGCCCGGTAATTTCCTCGGTGACCGCGCCCAGCAGGTCGGCGGGTACGCGGAAGGTCTTCAGCGTGTAGGAGTCGGCATCGGCGAGGATGCCGTCATGCATCTCGCATGGCGGCATCAACTGGATGCTGCCCGGTGCCAGCAACACCGATTCGCCATGCAGCACCTGCCGTTGCAGGCCCTCGGAGATCAGGCCGACATGATAGTCAAGGTGGTAATGGCGGTCGAAGCGGAAACTGGAAAACCTGCCCTCGCTCAGGACGAGGCCAGGAAAGGCCTGGTTGCGCCGGTATTCCACGCGATCTGCCATAGGGACCTCAGACTTCAGGGGGCGCCACTATACCGGGTCCACCGGTTTCCAGCCCGTTTCGCGCAGCGCCGCCAGCAAGCGCTGCCCCGTCAGTGCCGGCACCGCCACGCCGTCCGCCGTTTGCATGTCGACGCCGGCCAGCAGGGCATTGACGATCGCCTCTTCCACCGCCTCGGCGGCGGCGCGGAACAGCGGGCTGATATGGTCATTGTTGACCATCGCCACGCCTTGCGAGAACGCCACGCCGCTGCGGCCGTAGCCCACCGGCGGCAGTTGGTGGTCCGCCGTGGAGAACGCCAGGAACAGGTCGCCGCTGGAGTCCTCGGTGCCACCGCCGGTGCGGGCGATGCCGATGGACGCGCGCTGCGCCAGGCGCTGGCACTGGTGGGGCAGCAGGGGCGCATCGGTGGCGAGCACCACCACGATCGAGCCCATGCCCGGCTCGCCGCGCCTGGCGAACGGCGACGGCAGGTCGGCCAGCACCCGCCCCACCGGATAGCCATCCACCCGCAGCTCGCGACGCTGGCCGTGGTTGGCCTGGAGCAGCGCGCCCACGGTCCAGCCGCCCTGCTCGGCCGGCAGCTTGCGCGACGCGGTGCCGATGCCGCCCTTGAACTCGTGGCAGATCATCCCGGTGCCGCCGCCGACCGCGCCTTCGCCGACCGGCCCGGAGCGGGCATCGGCCAGCGCCGCGCGGACATGTTCAGGGCGCACATGCTGGCCCCAGATATCGTTGAGCACGCCGTCATAGGTCTCCATCACCACCGGCATGCACCAGTAGGTGGACGGATCGGCCAGGGAATCGCGCTCGGCGGCGATCAAGGCATCGCGCACCACGCCGACGCTGTGGGTGTTGGTGAAGGCGATGGGGGTGGTCAGCAGCCCCGCTTCGCGAATCCATTCCAGACCCGTGGCATCGCCATTGCCGTTGAGCACATGGACGCCGGCGAAACAGGGCTGCAAGCGCGCCTCGCCGGCCCGGGGCTGGATCACGGTGACGCCGGTGCGCACCTGCTGGCCCTCGACCAGGGTGCAATGACCGACGCGGACGCCGGGGACGTCGGTGATGGCGTTGAGTTCGCCGGGGGTGCCGAGGCCGGTGGTGATGCCAAGTTGACGGGCGCGCATGGGTGGTCCTCGAGAAATGAATGGTGCACTCAATTTAGCCGGAACTGTTCGCGTGTCTGCATGGGTATCTACACCGCGATCCTGTGGGAGCGGATTCATCCGCGATTGGGCGCGAAGCGGCCATAAAACCTGCCTCCTCGGTGAATCAGACAAAACCGGGACTCAGGGTTTACGACGGCTTCGCCGTCGATCGCGGATGAATCCGCTCCCACAGGATCGCGGCTGTCCGCCGAATCTGCATCTGGCAATCGCTGGGTATCACCCCTGGCGCAACCACTCGATGAAACAGGCGAACAGCTCCGACTGCGATTTGATCGCAAGCTTCAGGTACAGGTTCTTGCGGTGCATGCGCACCGTCTCCGGCGAGATCCCCAGTTCGATCGCGGTGGATTTCACCGAGTGCCCGCGCAGGATCATCTGTGCCACTTCCCGCTCGCGGTCGGTCAGCACCTGGCAGCCGAACGTGTCGAAGGCCGCCTGCAATCCGCCCCGCTCCACGCCACCGCCGGCCTCGGCCAGGCAGTGCAGGCCATGCCGGCGCAGCAGTTCGCGCACCATCGGCTCGACGGCGCGCAGCAGGTCCAGTTGCGCCGTGCTCAGGCGTGTCCCGCTGCAACCCTGGAACAGGCTCAGGGACAACTTGCGGTCCTCGCCCAGGTCGGCGATGAAGTAGCTGTCCTCGCTGCAGCCGGTGGCCAGGTAGTAGGTCTTGTAGTAGTCGCTGTCGAAGAAATGGTCCGGGGCGATCTCCGCCAGGTGGTAGAAACCCTCGGCCAGGCCGTTCTCCACCGCCAGGCAGAACGGATCGAGCAGGTAGCCGGCGGCGAAGTAGCGATTAAGCACGGCATCGCAGTGCTGCTCGGGAATGCCCTGCTGGTACAGCAGCCGTGGCGCGCGGCCGCGGCATTCGAGGCTGATCATCATCGATTCCACCGACACCAGTTCACCGATGGCCACAGCCAGCCGGGCCAGCGCATCGGCGCGCTCGCTGTGGACGAACGCCTCCTGCAACGCGGCATGCCAGCGCTGCAGGGTGGCGAAGGACAAGGTGACGGGAGTATCGGGGGCGGCCTGGGTCATGCCCGGCAGTCTAGCCTGCCGGGCATGGGCTCGAACAGCGTGGCGCAGGCTGTTCATAGGTCGTGGTACAGGCCTTCGGCACGCAGTTCGGCGGCGGTGTCGAGGATGCACTGGCGCAGGGTCCCGACGATCTCGTCGACCTGGGCATGGGTGATCACCAAGGGCGGCGACATCACGTTCAGGTGCATGATCGGCCGCACCAGCAGGCCCCTGGCCTGGGCCTTGCGATGGATGCGCTCGCCGATGTTCACCGCATCGGCGAACAGTGCCTTGCTGGCCTTGTCGGCGACGAACTCGACGCAGGCCATCAGCTTCATGCAGCGCACGTCGCCCACCAGCGGCAGCTCGCGCAGGCTTGCCAGGCGCTGCTCCAGGTAGCCACCGACGTCCCGGACATGGGCCAGCAGGTTCTCCCGCTCGATGATCTCGATGTTCTTCAGCGCCGCGGTGCAGCACACCGGATGGCCGCTGTAGGTAAAGCCATGGGTGAAGCAGCGGCCCTTGCCCGGCTCGGCGATCACCTTCCAGATGCGCTCGGAGAAGATGCAGGCCCCCAGCGGCAGGTAGGCCGAGGTCAGGCCCTTGGCGGTGGTGATGATGTCCGGGGTGACGCCGAACAGCTCCTCGCTGGCGAAGAAGGTACCGAGGCGGCCGAACGAGGTCACCACTTCGTCGGCGACGAAGAGGATGTCGTAGGTCTGGCACAGCTCCCACATGCGCTTGAAGTAGCCCCGGGGCGGGATGATCACGCCACCGGAACCCATGATCGGCTCGGCGAAGAAGGCCGCGACCCGGTCCGGGCCGAGGGAATGGATCTTGTCCTCGAACTCGGCCACCAGGAAATCGAGGAATTCCGCCTCGTCCATGTCGTCCGGGGCGCGGTACGGGTTGGGGTTGGAGACGTGGTGGATCAGCTCGTTGGCGTAGTCGAACTCCGGCACCCGGTCGGCGGCCTTGTTGCCGATGGACATGGTCAGGGTGGTGGAGCCGTGGTAGGCGTTGTAGCGGGCGATGACGTGCTTCTTCTCCGGCTTGCCGCGGCAGTTCTGGTAGTACTGGATCAGGCGGTAGGCGGTGTCTACGGCGGTGGAACCACCGGTGGTGAGGAATACGTGGTCGAGGTCGCCCGGGGCCAGTTGCGCAAGTTTCTGGCACAGCTGGATGGCGACGTCATTGGCCATGTCCGAGAACGGGTTGGAATAGGCCAGGCGGCGGACCTGGTCGGCGATGGCCAGGGCCATTTCCTCGCGGCCCAGGCCGATATTGGTGCACCACATGCCGCCGACGGCATCGAGGAAGCGGTTGCCCTCGGTATCGCGGATATAGGCGCCCTCCCCGGCGACGATGTTCAGCGCGCCTTGCTCGCGGTGCTCGTCGAACATGTGGTAGCCGTGCATGTAGTGAGCCTTGTCGGCTTCCACCAGGGGATCGGCAGTGAGGGTCGGTGCGTTGCTGGGCATGTTCATGGACAGCTCCTTGGAATGAGAGAAATCAGTAGCCGGTCTTGACCGTGTTCCACACCCGGGTGATGGCGCGCATGTCCTTGGCCGACTGGCTTTTCTGGGCGAACAGGCGCTGGCGGGTGGCGTCGTCGGGGTAGATGGTCGGGTCGTCGCGGATCTCGGCCTTGACCAGCGCGGTCGCGGCGCCGTTGCTGTTGGCGTAGTGGATGAGATTGGTCACCCCGGCCATGTTCTGCGGCTGCAGCAGGAACTCGATGAACTTGTGGGCGTTGGCCACGTGGGGCGCGTCCTTGGGCAGGTACAGGTTGTCGAACCAGATCAGCGAGCCCTCGCCGGGAATGAAGAACTTCAGGTGGATGTCCTTTTTCGCCTCCTCGGCGCGGGCCTGGGCGGTGGCGTAGTCGCCGGACCAGGTCAGGGCCAGGCAGACGTCGCCGTTGGGCAGGCTGGTGAGGTAGTTCACCGAGTCGAACTTGCGGATGTACGGGCGGATGTCCAGCAGCAGCTTCTGCGCGGCGTCGAGATCGGCCGGGGTGGCGCTGTGCGGGTCCTTTCCCA
This sequence comes from Pseudomonas ulcerans, assembly GCF_036324125.1. NCBI lineage: Bacteria > Pseudomonadati > Pseudomonadota > Gammaproteobacteria > Pseudomonadales > Pseudomonadaceae > Pseudomonas > Pseudomonas ulcerans. The sequence continues at coordinate 116,861 of NZ_JAZDQN010000017.1, forward strand.
GGTATTGCAGGGCCAGCGGGATGACCTCGCTGGGGGCATCCATGAGGGTCACGCCGCAGTCGGCGAAGCGCGCGACGATCTTCGGATCGAAGAGCAAGGCCAGCGAGCCGATGGGCGCATCAGGCATGCGTGCCTTGATCTTGTCGACGTTGTAGGTGACGCCGGAACTGCCCCAGGTATAGGGCGCGGAGAACTTCAGGCCAGGGTCGTAGCCCTGCAGGTCGGCGACCACCTTGGGATCGAGGTTGTTCCAGCTTGGCAGTTGCTGCTTGTCCAGCGGCTGGAACACCCCGGCCTTGATCAGCGGCGGCACCAGGGAAGCATTGAGCATCACCAGGTCGTAGCCGGAGCGACCGGTCAGCAGCTTGGTCTGCACGGTCTCGTAGCCGTCGAAGGTGTCGTAGATCACCTTTATTCCGGTGGCCTTCTCGAAGTCGGCCAGGGTGGTTTCGCCGATGTAGTCGGTCCAGTTGTACAGCCTGAGCGTATTGCCGGTGTCCGCTTCACCGGCCAGTGCGACCGTTGCCGCGCCTGCCAGCAGAAGACTGCCGATCACCTTTGGTGCCTTGCCCATAGCAACTCCATCGTGTGACTGCTCGGAATGAGCCGGTGGAATCACTATCGGGGGTTTGGCTTGAGGGGGACATAACCCGGATGGGGGGGTGGTCGTTTTTGGGTATGCCTGGGATTGGTCACATCGCCGGCAAGCCAGTTCCCACCAGGATCGCGTGCACCGCGAACCCTGTGGGAGCTGGCTTGCCAGCGATCGAGGACACCACTACTTCAAGGGATATAGCGCCTCATCAAACTGCGCCAGCTTGGGAAACTCCAGCGGCAGATCATCGGAAAGCCGCTCCAGCCGCACCCGGTAATCCTCCAGGAAGCCCTTGCGCGCCTCGTCGCTGATATAGGGCACATGCCAGGCCACGAACGGTGCCAGCACCTCATAGCCGACATAGGCCAAGGTCCCGCGCAGGATCGGCCGCAGCATGTCCTCCAGCGGCCCGTGGATCGCCCCTTCGCCGAACATGTGCTCGCGCCCGCCCAGGGTCACCGTAACCAGCGCACGCTTGCCGGCCAGGCCGCCCTGGTCATAGAAGCGCTTGCCGCCATAACACACGCCCGACACCAGCACCCGGTCGATCCAGCCCTTGAGCATGGCCGGCGCGGAGAACCAGAAAATCGGGAAGTTCAACACCAGCAGGTCGGCCCACAGCAGCTTGTCCAGCTCCTGCTGGATATCGCCGGCGATTGAGCCGTTCTTCACCCCCAGCCGCTGCTCCAGGGCATACACCAGGTATTCCGGATTCTCCCGGCCAGCGAAGTCGGCGGCACTGGCCACCGGGTTCCAGCCCATGGCGTAGAGGTCGCTCACCCTGACCTCGTGACCTTGCGCGCGGAAGGTCTCGACAGCCTGGTCGCGCAGCGCGGCGGTGAAGGATTGCGGCTCGGGATGAGCATGGACGATCAGTACATTCATGAAAGGATCCTTGGTTCAGACCTGCACGGCCTTGATTTCGACGAATTCACCCAGCCCCTCCTCGCCCCACTCGCGGCCGTTGCCGGACTGCTTGTAGCCGCCGAACGGGGCGCGGTAGTTGAAGGCGGCGGCATTGACGAAACACTGCCCGGCGCGCAGTTGCCGCGCCAGGTCCAGACCATGCTCGCGGCTGCCGGCCCAGACAGCGCTGGACAGGCCGAACGGCGAATCATTGGCCAGCGCGATGGCCTGGGCTTCGTCGCGGTAAGGGATCAGGCACAGTACCGGCCCGAAGATTTCCTCCTGGGCGATGCGCATGCGGTTGTCGACCTCGGTGAAGAGCGTCGGCGCCACGTAGAAGCCACGTTCCGGCACCGGCTCGTCGCCAAGGACCAGGCGCGCGCCCTCCGTCTTGCCCACCTCGATGTACTCGCGCACCGTGCGCCGCTGCCCCGCCGAGCACATCGGCCCGAGGAAGCTGGCCGGAACGCGGGGATCGCCCATGACCAGCTGTCTCGCCTCTGCCACGGCAATCTCCACCGCCTCGGCATAGCGTTGGGCAGGCAGGAGCATGCGGGTCAGCGCGGTACAGGTCTGCCCGGAGTTGATCATCACGTCCTGCACACCGTGGCGTACGGCGGCGGCCAGGTCGGCCTCCGGCGTGATCAGGAACGGCGACTTGCCGCCCAGTTCCAGGCACACGCGCTTGACCGTCGGCGCAGCAGCTTGGGCCACGCGAACGCCGGCACCGGTGGAGCCGGTAAAGGAGACCATGTCCACCAGCGGATGCCGGGCCAGCGCCTCGCCGACCTTCGCTCCCGGCCCGCTGACCAGGTTGAACACCCCCGGCGGCAGGCCGATGGCGTCGATCATCTCGGCCAGCAGGAAGGCGTGCAGCGGGGTTTCCTGGCTCGGCTTGACCACCACGGTGCAGCCCGCCGCCAGTGCTGGGGCCAGCTTGCCGATCAACTGGTGCAGCGGGTAGTTCCATGGATTGATGAAGGCGCAGACCCCCACCGCCTCGCGGTACACCCGTGAATTGCCGACCTGGTGGACGCGGTCCATCAGCCCGGCCAGCTCGACGTACTGCTCCAGCCCGTCGATCGGCCCGTCCACCTGCACGCTCTGGCACCACTGCACCGGCATGCCCAGTTCGGCGGTGATCACCTCGGCCATCTCTGCGGCCCGCGCCTTCAACTGCTCGGCCAGGGCCTGGATAAAGCCGGCGCGCACGCTGGAGGGCGTCCGCGACCAGGTGCCGAAGGCCCGGCGCGCCGCCTGCACGGCGCGCTCGACATCCTGCTCGTCACCCAGCGGTACCCGGCCAATGGCGAGTTCGCTGGCCGGGTCGATGACCTCGGCCATGCCCTGCCCGGCCGGTGCGCGCCAGGCACCGTCGATATACAGCCGTGGATACTCACGCATGGGCCTTGCTCTCCACCAGTGCCGCCGCGCAACGGGCAATACGGGCGCAGGCGTCCCGCAGCCTGTCGTTGTCCAGCACCAGGCCAAGGCGGATATGCCCCGCCGCACTGGGGCCGAAGGCTTCGCCGGCCAGCGCGGAGACGCCCTCGGTCTCCAGCAGCCGCGAGGAAAACGCCTGGGCGCTGAGGCCCGTAGCACGGATATCGACCATCACGAACATGCCGCCATCAGGCTTGACCACCTTCAGGCCAGGACTGGCGGACAGCTGATCGCAGACCAGGTCACGACGCTGGCGATAGGTCTCGCGCATTGCCTCCAGCTCTGGCAGTTCGGCCTCCAAAGCCACCACGGCGGCGTCCTGGATGAAGTCCGGCAGGCCGTAGAGCATGCACAGCGCCAGGTTTTCCAGGTGCGCGGCCAGTTCCCGCGAGCCGACCACCCAGCCGACCCGCCAGCCGGTCATGGCATGGGACTTGGACAGGCTGTTGATGGACGCGGTGCGCTCGGCCATGCCCGGCAGGCTGGCCGGGCTGACGTGTTCGCCGTGGTACAGCAGTTCGCTGTAGACCTCGTCGGAAAGCAGCCACAGGTCATGGGCCACGCACAGTTCGGCGAGGGCTTCCCAGGTGGCCCTGGGCAGGCTGGCACCGGTCGGGTTGTGCGGGCTGTTCAGGGCCAGGGCACGGGTACGCGGGGTGATGCGCGCGGCGACATCCGCCGGATCGACGCGAAAGCCATTCTCCGCACGCACCGGCACTGTCACCACCTTCGCCCCGCAGGCACCGAACACCGCTTCATAGGTGACGTACATCGGCTCCGGCACGATCACCTCGTCCCCCGTCTCCAGCACGCACTGGGCCACACAGAACAACGCGCACTGGGCGCCGGCCAGCACCGTGACCTGCCCGGCATCCACCGGCTGGCCGCTACGCTGCTGGTGACGCCGGGCAATGGCCTGGCGCAGGGCCTGCTTGCCGCGGATATCGGAATAATGGGTATGCCCGCTGCGCAGGCTGGCGACGGCGGCATCGACGATCGGTCTGGGCGTGTCGAAATCCGGATCGCCCACCGACAGCAACAGCACATCCTTGCCCTCGGCCTGCATGGCCAGGGCGCGGTAATGGATCTCCCAGGCGGCGGCACCGTCACCGGCGATACGCTGGGTCAGACTGGAAAAACGCATGGCGAAGCTCCTATTCAGCGGGCACAGGCGTGCTTGAGTTCGATCAGGGTGACGCCGTTGCGGGCGAAGCCGGCGTGCAGTTCTGCCTGCAGCGCATCGAGGCTGGCCGGTTGCGCCACATGGCAACCGAACGCCCGGCCGAGGCCGGCGAAGTCCGGGTTGCGCGGCAGCACGCCGATCGGCTCGATATCCAGGCCAAGCATGTCGTCGCGGATCTGCCCAAGCGCATCGTTGTTCCACAACAGCACCACCAACGGATGCTCCAGCTCTTCCACGGCGGTCGCCAGTTCCTGCGCGGTGTAGAGGAAACCGCCATCGCCGACCAGCACCAGCCCCGGGCGTCCGTTGCCGCCAAACATCGCGCCGATTCCCGCCGGTAGCCCGTAGCCCAAGGTTCCATAACCGGTCGGATGCAGCCAGCTGCGCGGCGCGCGGCTGGCGAAAGCATAGTTGCCGGTGTAGGCCAGCTGGGTCATGTCGGTGCTGATGAAAGCGTTTTCCGGCAAGGCTGCCGCGACCCGGTCGAGGATCGCCTGGTGGATGCCCTGCAACGGCCCGTGACCGGCGCGGATCGCCTGGCGCAGGCCGGCGACCGCGTCGATGGCCGCCCCGGCCTCGCGACGGATGTCCGGCAACTGTTCGAGAAGCCCGGCCAGGGTCTGCCGGGCATCGCCGTGCAGTGCCAGGGCGCAGGGATAGAAGTCGTTGAACTTGCGCGGGTCGATATCCACCCGCAGCAGCTCGCCGTTGAGCGGCAGGCGCTCGCGCCAGAAGTCGGTGTCGGCCATCTCGGTGCCCACCGCCAAAACCACGTCGGCCTCGGCGATCAGCTTCCAGCCCGGTTCGACGCACAGGCTGGAGCCGGCATTCAACGGCGCCTCCGGCGGCAGCAGGCCCTTGCCGGCGACGCTGGTGAAGACCGGCGCGGCCAGGCGGCTGCTCAGTTGTTCCAGTTCGACCGAGGCATCGATGGCACCGCCACCGGCGATGATCATCGGTCTTTTTGCCGCCGCCAGGCGCGCAGCCGCCTGGTCAAGCAGTTCCCGGGCCGGCACGCCACGGCCCGGACGCCGCACCACCTCATGGCTCCAGTCGCGGGCCACCGGTGCGGCCAGTACATCCAGCGGCACGGAAATATGTACCGGTCGCGGCCGCTCGCTGTCGAACACCGCCCAGGCCCGGGCGATCAGTTGCGGCAGGTCCTCGGCGCTCAGGGCCACGGCGGAAAACGCCGTGATCGACGCGGTCATCGCGCGCTGGTCCTGGGTCTCGTGCAGGCAGCCCCAGCCCTTGCCCAGGCTGGCGGTGTGGTTGACGCTGGAAATCACCAGCATCGGCACCGAGTCGGCATAGGCCTGGCCGATGGCAGTGGCGGCATTGGTCACCCCCGGGCCGGTGATGACGAAGCACACCCCCGGCTTGCCGCTGACCCGGGCGTAACCGTCGGCCATGAAGCCGGCGCCCTGCTCGTGACGGGTGAGCACATGGCGAATGCCGCTGCCGGGCAGGCCGCGGTACAGCTCCAGGGTGTGCACGCCGGGGATGCCGAACACCGTGTCGACACCGTAGTTGGCCAGCAGCCGGACCAGGGCCTGGCCGCCGGTCAGGGTGGATTCATGCATGTTCGTCTCCTTGCGCCTGGCCGAGGCGGATCAGCGCGTCGACCGCGGTGGTGCCATGGGCACCGACCATCAATGGGTTCACATCCAGTTCCAGCAGGCGTCCGGCGTTCTCGCAGGCGTAGTCGGCCACGGCACGGATCGCCTGTACGACCGCGTCGAGATCGGCTTCGGGACGACCGCGGAAGCCCTGCAACAAAGCGGCGCTGCGCAGGCCCAGCAACGCCTGGCGGATCGCCCCGTCGGTGGTCGGCAGCAGCAGGCTGGCGCTGTCCTTGAGCAGTTCCACCAGTACGCCGCCGGCGCCGATCACCAGGGCCAGGGCGAAATCGTTCTCGCGCTTGATGCCGACGATCAGCTCGGCCAGCGGCGCCTCGGCCATGGGTTCCAGCAGGACCTTGTCGAACGGCACGTGCGGGGCATATGCGGCAATGCGCTCGCGCATGCTCGCCGCGGCAGCGGCCACGGCCTGCGGGTCCTTGAGGTTGAGTGCCACGGCACCGGCTTCGGTCTTGTGCGGCAGGTGTGCGCTGATTGCCTTCAGCACCAGCGGGTAGCCGACGCCGTCGGCGTCTTGCGCAGCCTTTTCCGGCGTGCTCGTCAGCCCCGCCGGCACCGGCAGCCCGAACGCGCGCAGCGCCTGTTTCGACTGCCATTCATCCAGCAGCTCGGCCTCACCCTCCAATGCCCGGGGGCACAGCGGTACCAGCGCCGACTCGCCCAACGCCAACAAACGCTGGCGGTCCTGCTGCCAGGCGACGATGCGCCCCCAGGCCGCCAGGCCATCCTCGACACCCTGCAAGGCGGCGATGCCCTGTGCGTGCAGGCGCTCGCGGGCATGGGCCGGAAGCAGTTCCGGCAACGCCGAGGTGACGAAACCACGCTTGCCATGGCGCAGCAGCGCCGCACAGAACAGTTCCAGGATCAGGTCGCATTCCTTGCGTTCGCCGGTGAACTCTGCGGGATAGTCCAGCACCAGCATGGCCGCGTCGGCCTCGCTGGTCAGCGCGGCGTCGAGCATCTGCCGCAGCGCCGCCTCGTCGCCCCAGATCGCCGTGGTGAAATCCAGCGGGTTGACCAGATTGGCGTAGGCCGGCAGCACCCCGGCCAGTTGCTCCACTTGCCCGGCGTTCAGCTTGGGCAGGTGCAGGCGATTGCGTTCGGCATAGTCGGCGATCAGCCCGGCATCGCCGCCGGAACAGGCCAGGGCCACCAGCCTGTCGCCCGTCGGCAAGCGACCGCAGGCGGCGGCCTTGAGGGTCTCGATAAAGCTCACCGGGCCGCTGACGCGGATCACCCCGAGGCGGCGGAACAGGCTGTCGTAGAGGGCGTCGGAGCCGGACAACGAGCTGGTATGGCTCAGGGCCAGCTCGGCGCCGATCTGCGAAACGCCAGTCTTCAATGCAACGATCGGGATGCCCTTCTCCAACGCCTTGTGCGCGGCACGGGCGAAGCCCGGGACATTCTTCAGGCCTTCCAGGTGCAGGCCGATGGCGGTGACCCGCGGGTCGTCCAGCAACACGTCCATCAGCTCGGCCACGCCCACTTGCGCCTGGTTGCCCACCGAGGCCATGTAGGCCACCGGCAGCGAACGGTCGCTCATCGACAGGTTGTAGGCGAAGTTGCCGCTCTGGGTCAGCACCGCCACGCCCTGCTCCACCTTGCGCCCGCCATGGGCCACGGGCCACAGGGCGGCGCATTGCAGGTAGTCGAGCAGGCCGTAGCAGTTGGGACCGAGCAAGGCCATGTGGCCTGCGGCCTCCAGCAGTTGCCGTTGCAACTGCTGGCCTTGCGCGCCGGTCTCGGCAAAGCCCGAGGCGTAGCAGATGGCACCGCCGGCCCCCTTGGCGGCCAGTTCGCCGACGCATTGCAGGGTCAGTTCGCGGTTGGTGGCGATGAACACCGAGTCCGGCCCGCAAGGCAGCTCGGCGACACTGGCCACGCAAGGCACGCCGTCGATGCTCTGGTGTTGCGGGTTGACCAGCCACATCTGCCCGGCGAAACCGCCTTCGGCGCAGCGCTGCAGGGCCCGGGCCATGCTCCGCCCGCCGATAAAGGCCAGGTGCCGTGGGGCCAGCAGGCGCTTGAGGTTGTCACGAATCAATGGCGACATGACGGTCTCCTCAGCGCAGCAACGGCCGCAGCAGCTCGCGGGAAATGATATGGCGCTGGATTTCCGAGGTGCCTTCCCAGATCCGCTCGATCCGCGCGTTGCGCCAGATGCGTTCCACCGGCCCCTCGTCCATCAGGCCCATGCCGCCGAAGATCTGCACCGCTTCGTCGGCCACCTTGCCCAGCACTTCGCTGGCGAACAGCTTGGCCATGCCGGCCTCGCCGTCGGTCATGGTGCCCTGGTCCATCTTCCAGGCGGTGTGCAGGGTCAGCAGTTCGGCGGCGCGGATCTGCGTGGCCATGTCCGCCAGCTTGAACGAAACGCCCTGGTAGCTGCCGATGGCCTGGCCGAACTGCTTGCGGTCGGCCGACCATTGCAACGACAGGTCCATGGCGCGCTGGGCCTGGCCGACGCAGTTGGCGGCGACCATCACCCGGCCGGCGGTGAGCCAGGCGTTGGCCACTTCCCAGCCCTTGTCCACCTCGCCGAGGACCTTGCTCGCCGGTACCCGGCAGTCGTCGAAGAACAGCTCGTAGGTGTGGTAGCCGCGGTTGCTCACGCATTTCGGTCCGCGGCGCACGGTCATGCCCGGGGTACCACGGTCGACCAGGAACGCGGTCACGGCGTTGCGCTTGCGGCCGTTGTGCTCGTAGGTATCGGTGACGGCGAAGACGATGGCGAAGTCGGCATGGCCGGCGTGGCTGATGAAGTGCTTGCTGCCATTGATGACGAAATCGTCGCCTTCGCGCACGGCGCGGGTCTTGATGGCATTGGCGTCGGAGCCGGCGCCCGGCTCGGTGAGGGCGAAGCAGTCGATCTTCTCGCCCTGCACGCAGGGGATCAGGTAGTCGTCGACCTGCTGGCCCTTGCAGGCCATGAGGATCTTCGAAGGACGGGCGACAAAGACCTGCAGGGCCCAGGAGACCTTGGACAGTTCACGCTCGACCAGGGCCTGGGACAGGTAGTCGAGGCCGCCGCCGCCGACTTCCTCGGGCATGTTGAAAGCGTAGAAACCGGCGGCGATGGCCTTGCCACGGATCTGCGCAGCCAGCTCCGGCGACACGGCGTCGGCACGGTCGACTTCTTCCTCATGGGGCAGCAGCTCACGGGTCACGAAGCTGCGCACCGCTTCCACCAACATTTCTTGTTCTTGGGTCAGTTGGAAATTCATTGCTAAACGTCCTGAAGAAGTTTCTGTAAGTGCTTCATTTACCAACGAATACAGGTGCGCGTCGCTCTACCGAAGCACGCAGCGCCTCGGCACCGTCCGCGCTGCGACCGCAGAGCAGGCCGGCGGCCAGTTCCTCGCGCAACTGCTCGGCCAGGGTGCGCTGGGCGCCGTCGCGGATCAGGCGTTTGGTCTGCACGTAGGCGAAGGTCGGGCCTTGGGCTAGGCGTGCGGCCAGCTCGGCGACATGGCCGGCCAGTTGCTCGTCGGCCACCACTTCGCCCACCAGGCCGGTGGCCAGGGCGCGCTCGGCGCCCCACAGCTCGTCGAGGAACAGCAGGCGCTTGGCCTGTTCCGCGCCGATCAGCCGTGGCAGGTGCCAGCTGGCACCGGCGTCGGGGCTGTAGGCCATGGTGGTGTAGCCGGCCTTGAACCGGGCCGAGGCGCCGGCGACGCGCAGGTCGCAGCACAGCGCCAGGTCCATGCCGCCACCCACCGCGGTGCCGTTGACGGCGGCGATGGTCGGTTTGTCGAAGCTGTGCAGGCGCTGCATCAGGGCATGGGCGGTTTCGGTCCAGCCGTAGCTTTCGAGGACGCCACGGGCTTCGGCGTCGGCCCATTCGGCGAGGTCGGCACCGGCGCAGAAGCTGCGGCCGCTGCCGGTGAGGACCACCACGCGAACGGCCGGATCGGCGTTGAAGTCATCGAGCAGCGCGTGCAGGTGCTTGAGGGTCGGGATGTCCAGCGCGTTGCGCTGCTGCGGACGGTTGAGGGTGATCCAGGCTACGCCAGCTTCGACTTTGCTCAACAGGGGCGACAGGTTCGTCATGGAAAGCCTCGGTGTTGTTGTGGTTTGGGTGAGGTATGGCGCCGATACTAAACGAGTGTTCAGCAAGGCGGCAATCGAGCGTCAGAAGTGATGTAACAGGTGCAAAACATCTGTCAAAACACTGTTTTTATTGAGTTTTTACGATTTGAAATGATGTGCAGAGATGGCGATTGTTACAACTTTGCACAACTCCCGCATATTCACCGCAGCTATCAAACGCGACGCGGGGACGTGGTGGAGCGGGGTTTACCCCGCACGCCACGGGGGGGTGCCCCCCCCCAAAACCGGGGCTACCCCCCCCCCACCACCCCCCCCAAAGCCAGGCAACCCAAA